>CAXAFJ010000068.1:0-10859 GCA_963968025.1 uncultured Pseudomonadales bacterium
GAGAGATCTGCTTTGGCATTAAGAGATCCCTCGTCGCTGCGCTCTGTCGGGATGACAGGCCGGTGGTGGTTTGCGAAAGTTTAGGCATTCTAAATGAAGCTTAGGCATCTTAAATTCTGTCATCTCGAACGCATGTGAGAGATCTATTGCGCCGTTAGGAAGGAGATCCCTCGTCGCTGCGCTCTGTCGGGATGACAGGAGTGGAGTGGTTGGTCGCCGCGCTAAAATGCAATGCTCCATCTGAGTCTATAGGCAGATTGAACAGTGCCCGTTCACTGCGGAAATCTTGGCTGTTCACCCAGGGTGCCTGATCGCCCTGTTTCGGTTGCAGGTGCATGGCCCGCTGCAAGTAGCCCGCTGGGAAATCAGCAATCCAGTCTTTGGTGGGCATGTCCTTTAATGACTCTGGCACCAGTGGCACGATCTTGCTGGTCTTGGTTTTAGTCATATGATTTAGTGCTCTGCACACCCACTCTGATATCAGGTCTGCACGCAGTGTCCAAGAGGCGTTGACATAGCCAAAGGTCGAAACCATATTGGGCACATCTGAGACCATAAAGCCTTTATAGGTCGTCAGAGTGGCGAAATCGATGGTTTGGCCATCAACACTAAAGGTCGCACCACCCATCACGTCTAATTCAAGCCCTGTGGCGCTGACAACGATATCTGCGGGCAGATGCTGCCCTGACTTTAGCTCAATGCCGGTCTCGGTAAAACGCTGAATGTGGTCGGTGACGACGGTCGCGCTACCGCTGCTAATGGCTTTAAATAAGTCATCGTCGGGCACTAGGCAGAGGCGCTGATCCCAGGGGTTATAGTTGGGGGTAAAGTGCTTTGCGACGTCATAGTCTTTGCCAAGCTGTTTGTGTAACTGTCGGATTAAAAGACGTTTGGCCATTGCCGGATATTTGCGTGCCTGCTTAAAAAGAAATTCTTGGAATAGCGTATTTCTAAAGCGCGTTACTCCATAGGCCCAGGTCGACGGCAAAATTTTTCGCAGACCGTTGGCAAACCAGTCTTCCGACGGCCTTGAGAGCACATAGGTGGGGGAGCGCTGAAGCATTGTCACCTGTTTGGCTTTTTTGGCCATGGCGGGAACCAGGGTCATGGCTGTGGCGCCGGAGCCAATAATCACTACGGTCTTATCTTGGTAGTCGAGATCTTCGGGCCAGAACTGCGGCCGTATCAACTGACCTTTAAAACTCTCTAGTTCTGGAAATTTGGGGTCATGGGGGGTCTCATAGCTGTAATAGCCGGAGCACATATGGAGAAAATTACAGGTCATCTGCACAGCTTGGTCGCTGTCAGATTGGCGTATCTCCAATGTCCATAGAGACTGTTCCGAAGACCAGCTGGCAGAGACCAAACGGTGGCCATAGCGAATATGTTGGTCGACGGCATGTTCAGCAGCGGTTTCGCGAACATAATCGAGAATAGAAGGGCCATCGGCAATGGCCTTGGCACCCTCCCAGGGTTTAAAGCTATAGCCCAATGTGTGCATATCACTGTCACTGCGAATGCCGGGGTAGCGAAACAGATCCCAGGTGCCACCCATGGCCTTGCGTGATTCCAGCAATAGATAGCTGCGGTCAGGGCATTTTTCGGCGAGATGGCAGGCGGCGCCAATACCGGATAGGCCAGCGCCGACGATAATAACGTCTCTGTGTTCTGTGGCTAGCGCTCTAATGGCTTCGCCGTTTAGCTCTGTACCTGAGTGCTGCGCTAAAGATTCTGACATCTGTATCTCCCCTTACCCTGCTTCTGTTAATTCATCTTTACATTGTAATTGAGCGGTGGAAAAGAGGGGGCTCAAATACAGTCAATTAATGATTCATTTACCCTCATAGTGCTGCTTTCTATGCTGCTTTTTAGACTGCGCTTATCGACTGGACAGCCCCTTAATTGGCTTTTTATTGCGCAACAGGGTCAGGGGCAGAGTGAAAAGCGGGAACAGTTTTTCATAATGTATCGGCATCAACCGCTGGCACAGATCCATCAGCTTGGCGTCGGCACCCACAAGAATACGAGGGCGGTTTTTCAATACGCCATTGAGCATAATCTGCGCCGCACGGCTTGGGTGCATGCCATTTTGTTCAAAGAAGGCAGCCATTGCTTCTTGATCATCGCCTATACCGGCTAACTTGCCCATCAGGCGCTGAAAGGCATTGGCTGATTCCTCACTCTTATTAATCCGCGCATTGCTGAGAATATTGGTGCCTATATGGCCGGGATGCACGCAGTGTATCTGTACTGAGCCACCTTTCATCTCCTTAACCAGGCTTTCAGTGAAGCCGCGCACAGCAAATTTTGCGGTGTGATAAACCGACTGTCGCTCAACCACAATCATGCCAAAAATAGAGGAGGTATTGATTAGCGCGGCTTCAGGCCGTTGCTTTAAGTGGGGCAAGAAGGCACGACTGGAATTGATTACGCCGTGCATATTGATATTCATTACCCAGTCCCAATCGGCCTCAGACAGGTCCTCAAAGGATGAGTCAACAGTCACTCCTGCGTTATTGAAGACCAGGTCAATATGGCCATGTTGAGCGATGACCTGTTCTGGTAAGGCTTCGACCGCCGCTTTGTCGGCAACATCGAGTAAATGACTAGACACTTTGACACTGTAGTCTTGGAGCATCGAAACGGTTTCAGCAAGGGCCGCTTCATTGATTTCACAGGCGGCTATATTGGCACCAGATTGTGCCAGTAGTATGGCGAGGTAACGGCCTATACCTGAACCGGCGCCGGTGATGACTGCGACTTTGTCGGAAAGTGTTTTCATTGAAGTTGCCTCTTTTTTAATTTTTATTATTGGCTAGGTCTGCGTTCTAATGAACCTATTGTAATCCACAGGTCGCTAAAGAGCGGTGTCAAATCCAGTCAATGAACAGCTCATTTGTCGTCACTTGCTGCTTTCTCCTGTGTTACTCGTATTGGTCGATCTGCTCGCTGACAAGGGTATATCTGAAGCGCAGCTACTTGAAAAAACTGGTTTGAAATCCCTAGATTTGGGCGCCACGACGTTTTTCAATTCCCAGCAAGCGGACGAAATTTGCAGGGCACAGAGTTGCCCGAAGCAGAAATTGCCGCCTTAGTGGGCTTCAGTAGTTCGGCTAATTTTCGCCGTTCCTTTAAGCGTTGGTCGGCAACAACGCCGGCGAGTATTCGACAGGGCAGCCTTGCTGGCGATGCGGTCTAGCTTGCATCCAGTTTGACGATTTTATGGCTGTTTCTTGGGTTGAAATACCATAGACTATTCACTCACATCTATAACAATAATAAATCGATTCTTATATGCTAAATAAATTCTCCAGCCCACTATGGCTGCTGCTCAGTTGCTGTCTATTTGCTATATCCAGTGTTTCCGCCGGCATTGTTATTGATGGGGTTCTCGATGAAGAGGAATGGGCCGATGCAGAGATATACAGCGACTTTGTCACTGTAGAACCACTTACTGGGGACGCGGCGAAATATCGCACTGAGGTGCGTGTGATCACTAATTCCGACGGCATATTTGTTGGCTTTAGTAACTATCAGCCGGTTTCAGTAAAGCGTGTAAATCGGCAATTTCCCCGTGATGCACAGATTGAAGCAGATCGAAATATTGTCAGTATCGATTTCGATAGCACTGCCCTTGCAGGCTATGACTTTACCGTGGGCTCGGCTAACTCACAGCAGGATGGCATTGTCACACCCGGCGACTACTCCGGAGATTGGGATGGCACCTGGTATTCCCAAACCTCGTCGAATAAGGATTACTGGTACAGCGAGATGCATATCCCCTGGACTGTCGCGCCGATGACCGATGCCGGAAGTGGCCGCAAAAAAATCGCTCTGTGGTTCTCCAGAGTGGTGTTTGATGAATCGCTGCGCTTTGCCTTTCCCAATGCCTATTACTCGCGGCCCACCTTTATGGAGGATTGGCAGCCATTAGAAGTGGAGCAGGTGTCCACCTCAACCTTGGACTGGTTCCCCTATATAAGCTACAGCAGTGATCTTCAGAACAGTACGCCGGGCGTTTCCAGCGAGCAGTTTAATGGGGGGCTGGATTTTATCTGGCGACCCAATAGCAGCAGCCAGCTGACCGGTGCGATTAATCCTGACTTTGGCCAGGTGGAAAGTGATGACTTGGTGGTTAACTTTTCGGCTTTTGAAACCTTTGTCACTGAAAAACGGCCGTTTTTTACCGAAAACCAATCATTGTTTAGCAGCAATATCCGCAATGGTGATCAAACACTCTATACCCGACGCATTGGTGCGGGTCCAGCGGGGCAGGGCGGTGGCCTTGTGGATATTGATTTGGCCGCCAAGGTGACCCATTTCGGCGCGGCCACTGACCTGGGTCTTTTTGTTGTCAGAGAAGATGATTCTAAAGGCAGTTTTGGCGGTGATTTTTTATCCAGTAGAGTTCAGCACACGGCTAATGGGTTAACCCTTGGGCATCGTCTGACCTATGCAGAGAGATCTATTCTCGACAGAGAGGCGACCGTTCAGGTGCTGGATATGATCTGGCGCAAAGATGAAACCACAGAATTACGCGGGCAGATTCTCCATGCCGATGTTCAGCAACAAGGCAATAGCGCTAATGGACAAGAGTCTATTAACGATCAAGATTTTGCCGGTTGGGCCAGCTGGTCCTACGCACCCAGCGATGAGTGGTACCACAGTCTCTATCTATCTCATTACGGCGATGAATTTGATATGAACGATATGGGTTTTATGAAGCGCAATGATTATAAGGAGTTTTTGGGCAGCACTCGCCATGATCGCTTGGCGTATCAAGCGGGCTCAAATATTCTTTCCAGCACTACACTGTTTGAGTATGGCTATATCGAAAATACTCAGGGCGACCGCCTCGAATTGCGCGCTGACTGGGATCATACCTGGACCTATAAATCGACTCGCAAGCTTGCGCTAAAAGCTGGCGCATCGGCGTCGAGCTGGGACGATCGCCTGCCCCGCGACAATGGCCTGCTTGCCAAGCCAGTCCGCTACTGGCTAGAGGGGCGCTACTCAAGTCCGAGAGGCAATGATCTGACCTTTAATGTTGACGCCAACATTAAATATGATGAGTTAGAAAAAACCGCTTTAAGCCTTGGGGTTAGTGCCCAGATATATTTGAGTGAAACGGTGACCTTGGGTGGCGACCTGAGTTATAAGAAACTACAGGAATGGTTGATCTGGGATTTCGATACAGCCCAACTGGCGGGTTTTGAGGCTCACCGCTTCAATGCCGATCTGCGTTTTGATTGGTACCCCTCGGCGCGGCAAGAAGTACGGTTAAAATTCCAATGGGTGGGTATAGACGCCGAGCAGGTCGATAGTTATCAGCTTAATGCCGATGGCACTCTGGGCTTGTCCGCTAGCTCGGCTGATAATTTCAGTCTCAGTGATACGGCGTTGCAAGTGCGTTATCGCTATCAGCTCGCGCCGTTGTCCGATATTTTTCTGGTCTACAGTCGCGGTGGTTACTTCTCCAGCGATGAGGGTGATGAGGGTCCAGGAACGCTTATTAAAGAGGGTTGGGATGGGGTTCAGGTTGAGTCGGTTATTGCTAAGATTCGCTATCGTTTTTGAGGATCAGGACGAAGCTATGGGCTAGGCTTTCAGTTTATATATAGTTCATAAATAGCTTATCAGCAGCCTATAAATAAACGATTTATAGGCTGCTGATTTAGAGCTTATTGTAGGCCCTTAACTAATATGGAGGTCACTGTGCTTCCTGCATTGCGATGGGTCGCAATCGCCTGATATTCATCAGAGGTCATCCAGGTTAAAGCACTCTGTTTTGACGGGAACTCAATGATCACCGATCGCGTGGCCTGCCAATCTCCCGATAGCACCAGCGGCTCTTCGTCAACGCTGAGCATCTTGCCATCAAATTTTGCGAACACTTCTGCAAAACCACTCTCGTATATGTCGTATTCGCTGCGGTCGTGAATGGTGAACTTGGCAATGATGTAAACGGTCATCTGATATTTCCTGTATTGAGCGATAAAGTTAATGGCTTAAAGACTGTCTAGGGTCTTAGCCTTGTTGAGGCATTTCTGGCCTTGGCCATACTGCTCGTAGGTGGATTGAAGCTTTGATGGCAGTATATTAACCTTACTCAGGTCACCATTGATATGGGGTAGCGCCAACACGCGCTTATCCATCACTTTAAACCACAGCCAAGGAATATAGGCGAGTAGATACATGCCGTAATAACCATTAGGCAGTTCTGGAATATCGTCAAAGTTGCGCAGACTCTGGTAGCGGCGAATAGGGTTGGCATGGTGGTCTGAGTGACGCTGCAGGTGAAACAGTGCCAGGTTGCTCATAATGTAATTAGCATTCCAAGAATGGTGCGGCTGGCAGCGCTCGTAACGGCCATTGTCATTCTTTTGGCGGAGCAGACCATAGTGCTCAATATAGTTGGCTGAGGTCAGCTGATACCAGGCCCAAAAGTTATGTACCGCCAGAAAGGGCAACATAATCCAGCCAAACAAATAAACCAATGTGCCCTGCAATACCAGGCTCATTAGGTAAGACTGCAAAATATTATTACCCACAGACCAGGTGGCTTTGCCCTGTTTATTGAGCCGGGTTTTTTCCAGATTCCAACCGCGCACAAAGGTGCCGGGGATTTCACGCAGGGTAAAAGCGTAGATGTTTTCACCCAGTCTTGAGGTGGCCGGGTCATCCGGCGTGGCTACCAATACATGATGGCCGCGGTTGTGCTCAACACAAAAATGCCCATAGGCGGGAACTGCCAATACTATTTTGGCCAAAAGCTGTTCCAGTGCAGTTTGTTTGTGCCCCAGTTCATGGGCGGTGTTAATTCCCAGACCGCTGTAGCCACCGGCAATAATCGCCATTACCAATACGGTCCAAGGACTCAGATCATTAGTGCCCACTACATAGGCCATCACACCGAGCACGGCAAAATGCAGAGGAACGGTGAGCATGGTCAGAATACGGTAATACCTATCAGCCTCTATCTGAGGCACCAGCTCTTCCGGGGGGTTGTTCACATCGCTGCCGACAAAATGGTCGACAAAGGGCAGAATCAGATAGTTCACTGCTAGAGGCAGGGCCAGAGTCCACTGAATACCAGTCTGATAAAAAATAGCCACACCCATCAGCGGGAAGGCTGGCATTAACATGGATATCAGCCAGAGGTAGCGCTTCTTGTCGGTGTAACTAATCAAACCTTTGTCTGGGTGCTCTAGGGTATAAGTTGCCATGGTGATCGCCTTATATTTTGTTTACAGAAATACTGTTTTGAACATTGTAATTGACAGGCAGCCAGAAATTGGTGTCAAATACAGTCAATCAGAAGGTCAAATACGGTCAATCAAAAGGTCATTTACCGTCAATTTTATGGCTTTCCAGCTGTGCTTTCCAATCTATGGCTTTCCAATCTATGGCTTTGAGGTATTTATGAATTCTTTTACGTTACCTGTATTGATAGATCTGCTAGCGGAGCAGGGTATTTCTAAGACTCAACTACTTAAAAGTACCGATTTAGACGGCGTTGACTTGAGTCGATCACAGCTTTTTAACGCCGCCCAATCCGATGAGGTTTGCGGTAGAGCGATTGCCCTTTCTGGTGACAGGCTGCTGGGTATTAAGCTGGGCACTAAATTGGATATGGTCTCTCTGGGTATTTTGGGTTATGCCATGATGACCAGCGCCACTGTGGATGATGTGCTCAAATTAATGGTGCGCTACAAGCGTGCACTGCTGCCGAGCATGCGCATTGAGCTTATACCAGGTGAAGGTTCTGTGGAGTTGCGCAGTGCCGCGCCGCATCTCCCGCAAGCATTGGAACAGTTTTATAAAGATGCGCTGTATGCCGGGCTGGTGACCAACCTGAATTTGCTCACCGACAATCATGTGGCCGGCGCTAGGCTTGAGTTGAACTATGGGCAGCCAGAAGACCGGGGGGTTTATGAATCGTTATTTGGTTCGACTATTGAGTTTAACTCGAGCCGCTGCGGGCTGACCTTTGACGCCGAGAGCCTGGCGGTGGCCATCTCCACATCCGATCCTGTGGCTCAGGATGTGTTTCGCCGTGAGTGCGATCGTATTTTGGCCAATGATAGTTATTCCGGAGCGGTGAGCGAACGGGTAGTTCAGCTACTGCTGTTATCCCGTTCAGAGTTTCCAACCGCTGCAGCGGTGGCTCAGCAGATGTATATGAGTGAAAGCACCTTGCAGCGGCGGTTGGGCAAAGAGGGCAGTCGGTTCCAGCAGCTGTTAGATCAGGTGAGGTACCGGCTGGCCCTAGAGTATTTGCATGGTACAGACTTGCCCGCAGCGGAGATTGCCGCTCTGTTGGGGTTTAATAATTCAGCTAACTTTCGCCGTTCTTTTAAACGTTGGTCGGGAACTACGCCGTTGCATATTCGACAATCAAAGCATGCAGGCAGCAACCTTTGATCGCATTTGCAGGGGAGTATTTTTGCTACTGAGAGCTGACTGAGTCGGTGGCTCTTTATTGTCGGTTATGGATGCTATGATGGATCAGAAAAACAGGCGGACCTACTTTGTATATTTCTCTTTCGTATGGCGCTATTCACCCCTAATGCAAAGGCTTTTGCGGACTCAAGCAGCCAATTAAAAGCCCCCACTCCCTCTGCTAACAAAGCGCTGCTAGCTCATCAACAGCGGTTTTCTGAGGCCGAAATTATTCGGGTTCAAGACAATATCTATGTGGCTCATGGTTTCGATATGAGCAATATCATCTTTATTGAAGGCCCTGAGGGGCTTGTGGTGATGGATGCCGGCTTTCGTGTTGAGAAAGCCCATCTGGCCATCGCGGCGATCCGGGAGATTACCGACAAGCCTATTGTTGCGGTGATTTATTCCCATGGTCATGGCGACCATGTGGGCGGTTCCGCAGCCTTTAAAGCCGCCGCACCCAATGCAGAATTTATTGCCCACAGCAACTGGCAGCGCAATATCAACTATGTCTCCAGTGCGGTTATGCTGATCGTTACTTTGTGTGCCTTTGCCCAGCTGGGTATGGTTTTGCCCGAAGGGCTCCATGGAACTGTGGGCTCCGGAGGCGGGCCAGTGTTGCGTGCGGAGGGAACCCTCTCTTATGTGACACCCACCATGACTGTTGCCGACGGCGAATGGCTTGAATTTGCCGGGCTTCGATTTTAGGCGCTATACACGCCGGGGGATTTAGATGACGGCCTGTCACTGTGGTTTCCAGATAATCAGACGGTGCTGACAGGCGACACCGTCACCGATAGTCATGTCCATGGGATTTTATCCACCCCGCGCCACGAGCCCGGTCGCGATGCCCAGGCCTTTGTCGACAGCATGACGCGCATTGAGTCATTAAATGCCGAGGTTTTAATTGGCGGTCACGGCGATGTAGTGGAGGGCCGGGCAGCAGTGCGTCGCATGACCCGAAATGATCGCCGCTCCGCGCAATTTATGATCGATGAAGTGACCAGGCATATTAGACAAAACCGCTCGGGCGAATATGTCCAAGACGTCTTTGCCTACCCGGAGTGGTTTTTACAGGGTGAAGATCGCGGTGATTATTATCACAAGCTCAGCTGGATCACCCGGGGTATTTACGCTCAGTTAATGGGATGGTTTGGCGGTGAGGCCGCGGGTTTAGCGCCGGTTTCACCCTATACTCGGGCGGTCAGAATTGTCGATGGCTTTGGTGGTATTGAGAATGCCATGGATAAGTTGCGTGAGGCCTATCAGGGGCAAGACTTTAAATGGACGGTGGAACTGGCCGGTTATATTCTCGCTCTAGATCAACAGCATCCTGAGGCGCGCCAGCTTAAGTCATGGTCGATTAAAGCTCTGGCCTATGCCAGTGAAAGTGCCAATGAGCGCAACTATCTGCTCACTCAGACATTGATCATGGATGGCCATATTTCTCTTGGGGCTATAGCCAGAGCGGCCGCGGCACGGGGCTTGCCCGAGACCTGTAAGTCAGCGGATGGGGTTGGGTTTTTGCATACTATGGGTGCGCGGCTGAATGTTGAGGCGGTAAGAGCGGCCGATCTGCGTTTTAAGATTGTATTAAATGATCGTCCTGGGAGCTATGTTGTGGATATTGATCGGGGTGTTTTGCTGACATCTGAGTATCCTGCTGAGGATGTGGCTTTTAGTGTGAGTATCAGTCATAGCAATTTGGTGCTGGTATGTGAGGGTCTGGTGACCTGGCAGGGGCTTTATAACGCGGGTGGTCTTGAGTTGGCTGGGGATAAGGGCAGCTTTGATGAGTTTGCCGGGTTATTTTGAGGCGCTGGCGTCTTTTAGGGGGGAATATTTCGGTGTTAAGTATTTAAATAATTAAAAATGTCATTACTGGTGAACTTTTCTGAAAACAGGGGTCTTACTTTATGTGCATGATTCTTCCCCAAAGAAAATACACGTTTTATCTCCCCCTCTAAAAGGCCCTGTTAACCCAGGGCTTTTTTTTGTTTGGGGATTAGTGGGCGGGCAGTTTTATTGTTTTACCAGGTGTCTGTCACCTGGGGTGCTGAAGCCAGTGCTGTTGTCGGCAAGTTACTCTGTCATGGCAGCTTATTCCGTTGCCGAAATCCACTCTGTCGGGATGACAGAGTGGGTGCGTCCGAATGAAAGTGTGGCTGCGGCAGGAATGGCACACCAGCCTGTCATCCTGAGCGCAGCCGAAGGATCTCCTGCAAACTAGCACCCAAACCTGTAAGCCTGAGTGAAGCAAAAGAGTCTTGTGCCAACTGGATGAGATCCCTCCACTACGGTCGGGATGACAGAGTGGGTGCAGCCGAATGAAAGTGTGGCTGCGGCAGGAATGGCACCTCAGCCTGTCATCCTGAGCGCAGCCGAAGGATCTCCTGCAAACTAGCACCCAAACC
>CAXAFJ010000069.1:0-10721 GCA_963968025.1 uncultured Pseudomonadales bacterium
GGGTATGGCCAGGGTCTATTTGGGTTGTCGCAGTACTGCTGTTATTTCCATTTGATTGTCTTGACGCTATTTATCTTGGCACTATTACCGTTAATGTCATCCCGACCGCAGTGGAGGGATCTCATCCAGTTGGCAAAATACTTTTCAGATTCGCTCAGAATGACGGGCTTTGGTGCCATTATTTACCGTCATAAATAGTAATAATTACAAAATTTTTTAAGGCCATTTGAGGGATACAAGCTTGCATAGTAGTGTGTCAGTGAATGAAGGATAAATCTTACGTTTTGGTCATTCCAATCTGCGGGCTTTTTTCAGACCTAAAAACCTATTTTTACAGTATTTTTTACGGTCCAACGCATCCAATAACTCTTCGTCACCCACCGCAGTTAAAGAAAAAAGCCCAGTGCAAAAATCGACCATACCCTGCTGCCGAGAAAATACCCAGGGGCAGGGTTTAACCTCACAGGCAAGCATAGAAAATCCCTGAACTGCTGCCATGGAGCTGATTTTATCCGCTATCAGGTAGTCACCACTGTGCCCTGTGCCATTGTATCGCCCCGCAAAATTATCCAAAAATCGGCCGATAATGTGTTTGGCTGGCACATCCCCCAGGCAGAGATACCCGCCGGGCTTTAAACTTTCATAGCAGCGCTGCATAAAGCGCGCTTTATTACTCACATGATGAATCGCCGCAAGGCTGACAATCAGATCATAGTGGTCGTCTGCCAGGTCAAGATTCTCTAGATCAATCGGCGAGCCATGTTGGTGGGTTAAAAATTCATTGCAGGGTTCGTAGGAATCTATTTTTACTCTGGCAGGTAGGTGCTGTTGCAAATAGCCGCCACCAGAGGGAATGTCTGCTACCCGACTGATGGTGTCGAGATTGACCCGCTCGAGAAGATTACGGAACTCCCTGTCCCTGGCCTCCGGGAATTGCTGCATGGCGCGGTCATAGCTGGATCCCCTGGCTTTAAAAATCTGCTGGTACTCAAGGCTTATTTCCTGACTATGCCTGCGCGCTGGACAATTAAACTGCTAATAGCATCCTTTATGGCGGCGATGGGTGTCTCCCATATATTGGGTGCCGGGGCAGGATTGATCAGGATATTTATATTGGCGTTGATCTCGAAGGCTAATATCTCACCCTGGGCATTAATACTGCAATCAATGCCATAGTAATCGAGTTTCAATTTCTTCGAGATCTGGGAGATGGTTTTTACCAGTTTAGGGCCCAGCTGGGTTTTAAAGCTGCTTATTCCTGCTCCTCTTCCTGCTGCATAGCTAACTTATCAGCCATAAAGGATCTGCTGTTAGCGTGTATTAGCCATCCATCGTTAATAATCATATGGCGCACAATCAGGCTATTGCCCACTATCACTAAGCGGTATTTTCTATACAGACCGTCGCTGGATTGATAGTCGACAAACTGAGTTAGATAAAAACTTCTGCCGTCGAGAGTATAGCTGTACATCAGTTTGACGATTTCTTCACGACTGTAAATCAACACTGTGCTGACGCCGCCATGGTCGCCGGCCTGGCGAAATATTACTGGGTAGGAGAACTTTGAGTCTTTAATAGCAGTCTCAACCTCTTCCGGGCTCCTTGGTTTAATGCGCACTGTGAGGGGCATTTTGAGGCCAGTAATGTCTGACAGATTGGTGGCGATCAAGTCTCGGCTAGTATTGAGGATTGCGTCCGGGTGGTTAATTGCGGGTTTTCCGAGGCCGGCAATAAACTTTTTGCAATTGGCTAAGGCGACACTGTGACTATCTGGGTCAGTAATTTCATTAAAAATCACATCAGGGCTATAACTCAGTTCAATACTCTTTACTTTGTTGTCGCCACCGAGAACGCGCTTATAGCGCTTGCCAGGAAAGTTCTCTAGGTTTGAGAAGACATTGCTAGATCCGCTTAGGGAAATAATCGGCTTGCCATCCGCGCCTACTTCGATTCGACTTGTGCCGTCGGATGAGATTCCTGCTGTAAATACATATTGCATAGGACTTTACGCGTCTGATTTTATAGTTTGTTTGTGATTCGCCGGAAAATTAAATCTATTTTTCGAAAAATCTATGGCAGGAAATTGTGCCAATTGTAATGCCTGAGTGACAGTGATTTTATTGACTCTCGCAGGTCTATAGCATTCAGCGTTGCCTGAAATTTTTACTAAGGACTTCATTTGGGTGCTTGCGCATAGAATGCTAAGAATTCTATCTATGCTAATGGATATAGCTATTCTAACATTAATAGGTAATATATAAATATTCTTTAAATAGAGTGTATTTTGATAATTCATAATCAATCTAATTCCTTAGGCCTAAATTGAATTACCTGCCTAAAGTGTAGTTTTCGTTATTCGATTTCGGCCATATAGTTTAACTTTAATCAGGCTTACAGGTTTGGATGCTAGTTTTCAGGAGACCCTTCGGCTGCGCTCAGGATGACAGGCTGGGGTGCCGGAGCGGTGGGAGAAATGAGCCTTGTAGGCAATCCTGTGATGGCAGTTCGGCGCTTTTTAAATAGGCTGTTTTTATCAGGATCCAAACCCCGATACTAGTCCCTGAAATCCGAGGTCAAAGAGGGTCTAACTATTGCGCGCCGCATTACACTGTTATTGAGATTGGCTGGTTGGAATGCTAGCGGCTGGCAGCTGTAATAACTCTTTTTATGGCCCGGTCAACCCTATTCAAACTATGCCGTTAAATGAGTATCAAAAAATAATAGACACTCATCATATAAAGGATAGTTAATGTCAAATCCAGGCCTGTTAATCCTATGTCTGCTGTCACTTTTGTTGGTTGCTTGTGGCGGAGGCGCTGCTTCCGAGAGTCAAACACTTGATGCCGATGCCGATGCCGATGCCGATGCCGTTCCAGTTCCGATAGATGAGGGTGATAGCACTGACAATTCTAACAATGGCATGACCTCGGATCAGCCCAATATCCTGCTGATTATTGCCGATGATCAGGGCCTCGACGCCTCTGCACAATACACTCTTAGCTCGGATCTTCCAGTTACCCCAACACTTAATCAGCTGGCGTCTCAGGGCATTATTTTTGACAATGCTTGGGCGACACCGGCCTGCACCACAACTCGCAGTACGATGATTACTGGTAAATATGGCGTCAATTCTGGCGTGCTTGATATTGGCGATATATTGCCTTCGGATTCGGTCACCCTACAGCAATTTCTAGCCCAGGATGAAAACACCGATAACTACCAATCCGCTGTGATTGGCAAGTGGCACCTGGATGGTACCGCAGCAGATGCCAATCATCCTGCGACTGTGGGTATTGATTATTTTGCCGGTACATTGCGTGGCGCAATCAGTGATTACACTGACTGGGATCTAACCGTTAATGGCCAGACCACTGGGTCGACGGAGTATCACAGCAGCGCGATAACCGATTTGGCGATTGACTGGATTGATGATCAGGCGCAGCCGTGGTTTTTATGGCTTGCCTATGTGGCACCTCACAGTCCCTTTCACCTGCCGCCTGCGGAGCTGCATACTCAGACTCTGTCTGGCACTGAAGCTGATATTGCCGCCAATCCACGAGCCTATTATCTGGCCGCCATTGAGGCTATGGATACTGAGATTGGCCGCCTGTTGGGGACTATGACTGAGGCTGAGTTAGACAGTACCATTATTCTTTATATCGGCGATAACGGCACTCCAGCCCGGGTAGTGGATCGCTCAGTTTACGGAAATGGCAGCAAGGGCAGTTTGACAGAAGGTGGGCTGCGGGTGCCAATGGTGGTGTCGGGGGCCGCGGTCTCGCGACAGAATGTTCGCGAGAGTGCCTTGATTAATAGCACTGACTTTTTTGCCACCATCGCTAATTTAGCCGGAAGCAGCATAACAGCGGTAGAGGACAGCCAGAGCTTTAAAGGCTTGCTGAGTAGTGCCGATGGCGCTCAACGAGAGTATGTCTACAGCGATTTCGAGGGCGACTCTCTAGGAAGTGACTCTGTCTCTGGCTGGGCAATCCGTGACTACCAGTACAAGTTGATTACCACCCTAGATGGACAGCAGCAGCTCTACCATTTACTGGATGACCCACTGGAGACTAACAACTTATTGGACGGCGCCAGCGACTATTCAAACGTTGTCGAGGGGCTGGCGGCTGTGGCCACAGTAATTCGCGACACGGATACCGGTGGTGGCGATGGCGAGATCGTAGCCATAGATATCACCGGAGAAATATTCACCCAACGCAGCGCTAACTGTGAGGACTATATTGCCAGTTACCAATCAACAGCTATGGATGTATTTCGCTCGGTGCTATTTTCAGGAAATCTAACGATTTCCGCCAGTGCCGGTAAATGTCAGCTGCAGTCAAATGGTGTGCCCAACCATGACTTTAACGATGGTCAGCAAAGTTTTCCGAATAATCTCAGTGAGCAAAGCTATAACTATCAAATAACCGCTAGTCCGGTATTCGCCAGTTCCAATACCGCACTGGCCATTGGCAATGACAATGGGCTTATGTTGAATGGGGTCAAAATTGATCTGCTGGCAGCGGCCTGTTTTGCTGTTGGTGATGAAAAAACTGGCTGCGGCGACATGTCACAACCCTGGCGTTTTGACCCGATGTTCCCGGCCAATGGATTTAGAGTGGACAGCCACAATGCCCATGTGCAGCCGAATGGCAGTTACCATTACCACGGAACACCGAATGCGATGTTCGCTGCGGACACTGCGGTTGAGTCGCCACTGGTAGGCTTTGCCGCCGATGGCTTCCCGATTTTTGGCAGCTGGTTTGATGACGATGGCACTGTGCGAAAAGCCCTGCCGAGCTATAGGTTGAAGTCCGGTACACGTCAGGCGGTATCCGGCTATACCACACCCGGCGGTGACTACGACGGCACCTATCGGGATGACTATGAGTATATTGAAGGTCTAGGTGATCTCGACGAATGCAACGGCATGCAAGTGGATGGGGTCTACGGCTATTTTATTAGCGATGCCTATCCTTACATTATGGGTTGCCTAAAAGGGCAGATGGATTCGAGTTTTAATTAATCCACTGTCGCCAATAAGGTCATCGAGCGGGCAGCATCTTAGGATGCTTGCCCGCTTTTTATTTCTGCAATTGAAACTCAGCGACATTGCCCGCAGCGTAGACTGCCAGGGTATAACGATCCTCAGCTGAGGCGACGGCGATATTGTTGATCATGGCTGCGCGGGTGCCGTTATTGTCTGCGGCAGCCAGCTGTCCAGCATTGAGGTAGAAATCTAAATAGTCTACCACTGCAGTTGCTTTGTCGATCCCGGAGCCCTGAGTTGAATTCCAGACGCTTTCTAAGCGGCTAAAGTTCAAGCCTATGTTCAGCTGTTCTACGCTGAAATGTATATTGAATTTGGTATAGGCATTATTGCGATTAAAACGATTGATGAGCAATCGATGGAGGCTATTAAAACTGTCAAACAGCTGACTTTCGGTTATCAGCTGCAGTTCCGGTGAAACCAGTGAATTGCGCGACAGGGCACCAGACGGTGAGAACTCTGGGGCGAAGAAATTAAACACCGATTGCGCCGCTAGGGCCTTTTGTCCAATCGCCGCGTTGGCCACTCGCATCAGGGTTGCGCCATCGTCAAACTGGTCTGCCTGGGCGTAATTCAAACTGGCTATGGCGTCGTCGCTGGAACTGCCCAGTGGCACCGATGAGCCAACTTGTAGCAGCCGCATTAATGCAGTGAATTTTAAAACCGGTTCTTTGACTTTGCCAAAAGTAACTGAGCTGGCGACTGCGGGGTTGCGCGCTTCTTCATCGAGCAGTATGGCCTTGACCGTGGCCCTGAGATCACCCTGATCACCAAAGGCGGTGGCCACCCGCTCTATATAGTCAGGGCTAGGATTGGAGGTGACAAAACGCTGGATCAGCTTCAGGGCAATATTAGGTGCGGTGCTGCTGTGGGCCACTAGACCCGTAATCACGCGGTTTAATTCGTCATCGGCAGAGCTGGGATCCGATGGGCTGCCCGGAGCAATGGTAAGTTCGTTGCCATTATCGGAAAACAGCACTTTTGCATCATAGTCATGATAGTCGGCGAAAAATTTCATCGGCTCGGTATAGCGATACTGATAGTCGTTGGCATAGTTGCCACGGAAAAAGTTGTTGTTGACGACTTTTTCATTGTCGTCGTTTTTCGCGTAACTAAAAGAGAGGCCGGTAAAAACCCGGGCCATATTTTTTATCACGCTGTTGTCGTAGGTGGCGATCGGCAAGCTGTTGTCGCCGAGAACAATTGCGCCGTTTTTTTGACGCTGCACCAGTCCAAAAGTGAACAGTTGCATCACTTCCCGAGCATAGTTTTCATCGGGGTAATAGCCGCTCTCAGGATCGGCTTTTTGATTGCGCAGGTGGCTTAAATAGACACCCATTGCCGGGTGGCGAGTAACCTCTTCGAGGGTTTCGCGATAGCTGCCAAAGGCATTTCTAGCGAGCATGTCCCAGTAGTCTGCGGTACCTCTATAGGCGTTATCCACATCGGAATTCTCTTCACTGATCACCAAAATTTCACTTAGAGCGAAGGCCATGCGCTGGCGCAATTGGTCGTGGCCATAGAGGGCGATGGGCCAAAAGCTGTCACTGCGAATATTCTGCCCCGGCTCCTGGCGGTCCCGCGCTATGGTGATATCCTCGGTGCCAAATTTTTCTAGAGTGGCATCGGTCAAGGCCAGCAGACTGGTCTGGGGTTTACCAATCTGTTGATCGATCCAGGCGCTGTAGACGTCGATACGGTTATCGCCTTCTGGGTTTATTTCCCCGCGCAGTTGCTGGTATTGTTCCGGGGTCGCGCCGAAGGTCGACTGAGTTAAAAAACGCAGTATATCGAGATCGACCTGTTGCGGACTCAGCTCGCCGGGGTTTTCTGGGGTTATAGATGCCTGATAGGAAAGCGGGGCAGAGATCTCTCCAGAAGGGTAATCGGCGCTGTGAATATTGACGTAAAAGTTGCCATCAAACAGTGTGTCGAGCATTTCCTGTTCAGTTTTGAAGATACCACCTGGGGCTAAATTCCAAGCGTAGTTAGACAGGTTGCCCATGGTCTCAATATCTTTAATCATCGTGCCTGAGGGGGACAGGTGGATGTGTTGGTCAGTCTGTTCGGTGCCGAGGTCGGAAAAACTGTAGCTCAGTAGTCCGCTGTCATTATCGCCCTGGAGAATAAAGCTTAGCTGTCCGTTGCCGATGGTATTGGCACCGCCCTGAGGAGCAAAGGCACCGATAAAGACTTTGCCGTTGGCGCTGGAATTATCGGCGTCACTGATGGTGACGCTGGCGTTACTCTGGTCGCTAGCAATGCTGTAGGTGGAATCCGCGGTGAGGGTGAAAATCAATTTTTCGGGCACTTCGTGCTGAGTATCATTGACCGGAGTCACTTCGATAATACGATAGGACTGATTGGCCGCCATCTCAAAGCGAGCCCCTACAGCGCTGTTATCGTCGCTGTAGGTCAGTTGGTAGTCGTCACTGCTTGCCGAGCCCTTAGTGATGTCGAGAGCGCCGCTGATGGCATATTTCACATTCAATCGAGCGTTTGAACTGCTGCGTTCAAGTTTAACTTTAGCAATCTGGCTGCTCTGTTCATATGCTTGTTGAGTGATCGTGCTGAGTGACACCGATGGCAGCGGCGTGGGCGTTCCGATATTGGGGCCGCCGTTGCCAGCTCCCGATCCACCACCACAGCAACTGAGCAAGAGGGCACTGATCAGGAATCCAGATATGGAATTTAATTTGAGCATTTGGCTACATTCCTAAGTAGTAAAATCTAAGCTATTCAAACTAAGCTATAAAATCGAGATTGGTGGCGGCATCAAATGGACTGTCGAAATTGTCCAGAGAGGGGAATAGCGAACTCAGACTACTCTGCTGAATCCCCATCCAGTGAGCTACAACCGCGGAGCACTGTGAGTTGGTGGTGGTGGGTATCCAACGCCCGCGTCCGGTGTCGAGTCCCTGATCTAATTTCAGATCTGGGTGAGTACCAAACAGCTGGCCGCCGTTAACCATGCCCCCCATAACCATACTGTGGCCACCCCAGGCGTGATCGGTACCGGCCTCTGCATCTTCGCCATTGGGTGTCATGGTGCGAGCAAACTCAGAGCCGACCATGGTGAGAACCTTGTCGAAGTCACCTTGGGCCACCAGTACATCGCGGAAGCCTTTGAGTGCGGCATTCAATTCGGTCATCAATTTGTGGTGATCGGAGAGCAATTTTTGGTGCGTATCAAAGCCGTGAATTTCAAGAAAATAAACGGGTCGCTGGTTAGTTGTTAGCGAGCGCCCAGCAATCATTTTGGCCACCGTTTTCAGTCGTTGAGTCGATCTGTCTGTCGCCACAGCCCCGGCGGCGGCAAAGATGCCGTCGTAATCCACACCCAGTGATTCGGCCTGAGTGAATGCACCCTGTACAACAGTTTGCGCTTTTATCGCAGCGTCAAAGGTGTCGCGGTATTTTTGCGCCATCAGATGAGCCTGTGCATCAATCGACTGAATTGAGGCTTCAAGTATCTGTTGTCGCGCTCTGGCAAAGCCATCTAAGGAGGGTGCGCCGCTATCGCCTAATGAGTAGGTGTTGATCAGCCCCTCTTGAGTCACTTGAAAGGAGTTGAGCCCGCCCACGGCGATCAGCGGTGAGACATTGTTGTCTGAATTGTAATCGGCCAATCGTTCGGCCATGCCGCCGCCCCAGCCGTAGCGAAACGGGTTGGTCGGTTCACTCTGGAGTTGGCGCTGTTGATCGGAGTGGGAAAACAGCTGAGGTGGCAGCGCCACCGAGCCATCGTCGAATTGAGCTTTGCTGGTAGGCTGAATCAAATTTCCGGTGTTGCAGACAACCGCCAGTTCACCATTGTTAAACAGTTCTGCCATCGCCGGGCAGGCGGGGTGCATGGCAAATTCAGTTGAGTTGGTGGTGGCATTGTCGGCTCCAGCGTAGACTTTTGCCGGGATCGCCAGTTGCAAACTGTGTAGGTCTGCCTCCGGTAGGGCAACTGCGCCGCGGTGGGTTTCATAGTTGCGCCGCAGCTGATTGTCGCCAGTGGGAATCAGCATATTGTAGGAGTCATTGCCGCCCACCAGCATGATATAGACAAGGGCTTTATGATCACTGGCGTCGGAGAGGCTTTGGCTGGCGCCGAGCAGTCCGAGCATGCCGATGGAATTGACTGCGGCGGCGGATGCTAGGGAAAGCTGAGAAGATTTTTGGAGAAATCGACGGCGCGATAGTCTGATAGTACTCATTTTTTTACTCTCCCCCCTGTTACAACTTAGTGGTAACTTGATGGCAAATTTATTATTTTTTTGTGCTCTTTAGCGCTTTTTTAATAAAGAACTTTGTATTTAAAGAGCTTTATATTTAAACAGCTTTGTATTCAAAGAGCATTGTAAACAAGAACGCTTTGCTCATTCACCGCCTTTGACACCCGCGCGTTAAACGCTCGCCAGTCCTATTGGTTGACGGCTAGCAAAATTAGCTTAAATACTTCGATGAGTCTCAACCAACAACGGTGCGATGCAATACTCGCTCATAACCCTGATAGCCGCCATTGGCTTTGTGCAAGAGCGATCGGTTATCCCACATCACCAACATACCGGCCTTCCAGTGGTGGTTATATTGGAACTCTTCGCGCGTTTGCCACAGGTACAACTCCGTTAGCAGGGCTGTGGATTCTTCGTCAGTCATACCTTCGATATCAATAATATAACCGAAGCAGCCATGCAGGCATGGTTCGCCGGTCTCGGGATGCTGGCGAATCAGTGGGTGAGGCTGCACTGCATAAGCAGTGTCTGAGCAGTTGATGGTAAATCCTCGGCCACTATCTTTTTCCTGATCGCCATAGGCTCCGTCCGGGGCATAGGCTTTTTGCGCGGAGTGTAGTGCTACTTTGCCCTGGATACGGCTGAGTAGTTCCTCGGGCATGTCGGCAAGGGCGCGGTGCTGGTTGATAAAGCTGGTGTGGCCGCCATGGGGTGGGATGGTTATGCCGTAGAGAATGGTTGCTGCTGGCGGGGTTTTACCAAAGCTCCAGTCGGTGTGCCAGGCATCAGCGAAGATGGGGGTCTGTTCGTCGGCAGTGCGGCGCAGTTGGATAATGTTTTGGCGATCTTTGAGCGGGGCTATGTAGGGGTCGCCGGCGAATTCGCCAAAGTATTGGCTAAAGCGCTCTAGGTCATCATCGCTAATATCTTGCTTGGGAAAGCAGATTACATGGTGTTTGAGCCAGGCGGCGCGGAGTTCTGTGATGGTAGCGTTGTCCAGTGGCTGGGATAAGTCTAAGCCTTCTATGCTAGCGCCGCAGGCTTGGTCTGAAGCTGTCACTGTGAATTTCATATGCTGCCCCAATAGTTTTGGTTCCAGTGTGCCGGTCGGTCTGGGGCAATTCAAGTGGTAATCGCAGGTTGCTGCTGGTCCCGAGCTACTTACTTAATATTTCGAGTCACTTCGTTGTCGTCTTGACGCAGTTCCTTATTATTTTGACGCACTTCTTTGTCGTCTCGAAGTATCTCCTTGCAGTCTCGAACCACCTTCTTGTTGTGTCGAAGCACCTCGTTGTTGTGTCGAAGCACCTCGTTGTTAACTCGAACTTCCTCCTTGTCATCTCGAACGAATGTGAGAGATCTGGTAGTAAATGGCAGGAGATCCCTCGTCGCTTCGCTCTGCCGGGATGACTTAAAGGGGCTCTGCCGGGATGACTTAAAGGGGCTCT
>CAXAFJ010000070.1:0-10620 GCA_963968025.1 uncultured Pseudomonadales bacterium
AAGGTAAAAAGATATGGCGAGGCATAGTCCGCAAAAACACGCCTCACCCATCTTTTAAACGCCTACCCACCTTAGCTCCCGCCTACAGATGTCATGGGACATTTAAACTTCGTCTTTGGGAGGTCGAAGTAACTCTATTCTAGATTGTCTGCAGCAATCGCCTTAAAGCCAACCCTATTGAGCTCAAAGTAATTTACGTCGAGACAACATCCGGCGATTTAGTGCCCTCCGCTAACGGTTTTGATATCTCTGACAGCTTTTGACCCTCAGCCGCTACATTTTGGCCAACCTTATTCTGACGGCCAATGGCAAAGTACTGTAGCCCCTGATCTTGCAGACGCTTTGGATCATAGAGATTACGTCCATCAAAAATCACCGGATAGTTAAGCACCGCCTTAATCTCACCGAAGTCAGGGGACCAAAATGGCTTCCACTCGGTGCACACCACTAATACATCAGCACCAGTGAGAGCCGCCTCTTTAGTCCCGCAGAACAGCAGATCATTGCGCGCCCCATAAATAGCCTGAGTAGCCTCCATGGAATGGGGGTCATAGGCACGTACCGATACGCCCTGGCGCCACAACGCCTCCATTAATAACCGACTGGGGGCCTCGCGCATATCGTCGGTGCCGGGCTTAAAGGCCAGCCCCCAGAGCGCCACGGTCTTGCCCTGTAAATCACCGTTAAAATAATCTGAGAGCTTATCGAACAGACGGTGCTTCTGTTGGTCGTTGACCGCCGTGACGGCGCTTAATAGCTTCGGCTGGTATCCAGCATTGATTGCTGTGGCTTCCATGGCTCGCAGATCCTTGGGGAAACAGGAGCCACCAAAACCGCAGCCGGGTTAAATAAAGCTATAGCCAATGCGTGGATCTGAGCCCATACCGATGCGCACCTGCTCTATATCCGCCCCCACAAGCTCGGCGATATTGGCAATTTCATTAATAAAGCTGATTTTTGTCGCCAGCATCCAGTTAGCCGCATATTTGGTCAGCTCCGCAGAGCGCACATCCATAAAGATCACTTTGTCGCGCTGACGGTTATAAGGTGCATAGAGCTCGTGCATCATCTCTTCGACTCGGGAACTGTCGGTGCCGACTATAATTCGGTCCGGACGGGTAAAGTCAGCCAGCGCTGCACCTTCCTTTAAGAACTCGGGATTAGAGGCAACGCTAAATTCGCAATCAACCTTGCGCTGGTCAAGAGCTGCCTGAATCTGTTCGGTGACCAAATCGGCGCTGCCAACCGGTACCGTAGATTTGTTTACCACCACCTTATAGGCATCCATATGCTCGCCGATGCTACTGGCGACATTAAGAACATACTGTAGGTCTGCCGAGCCATCTTGGTTGGCTGGCGTGCCGACGCCGATAAAAATCATCGCGCCGTGGTTCACCGCCATGGCGGCGTCGGTGGTGAACTTGAGATTGCCGTCGGCGAGGGAACTGCTGAGATAGGCTTCGAGACCCGGCTCATAAATCGGCACATGACCAGCATTGAGGGCATCCACCTTGGCCTGATCTATATCGACACAGATCACTTGGTTGCCAACATTGGCGAAGCAGGCCCCGGTCACTAGCCCAACGTATCCACTTCCAAAAATTGTTATCTTCAAAACAGATCCCTGTTCAATTATTTACGTCCTGTAAATATAGACCATAGAACTTGATTCGAAGCTGAATTAGACGGTGGGGCTAAAACAGCCCTAGCTTGCCCTCAAGACCCAGCTAGGCCTGCACGGGAGAGGATTTTCAGCTAAAGATTTAGGGGCGAGAATTTACTCTGCCTAAGCCCCCTAAAAAAACACTATTGAAGGCCACTTTAACCATCAGACAGCGCGGGACTTTTGGATTTATTCTTTTGTAAATAGATCGTTAAAGTTTATATTGCAAATAAAATGCAATGCACAATATTGCCTAAACAAAAGGCAATTAAATGAATTTTATTCATATATGAATTATTCAACTCTATTCACAATTGATTAAATTTTATTAAAAGTCAATATACTCAATTGTAAATAAAAAATTATGATTTTTTTATTTTTTATTCACGTGTGAATTATATTGATTTTTTAATGTGCTCTGAGTCTCCATAAGCGACATTTGTCTGAAATGGACATGCTAGTGACGCATTATGACAGTGTTTAAGCATGTCCCTGGGCTATTATCAGTCTCGATAAATATTTTTAGGTTTAATCAGCCTGCATATAGAGACTGGCTATACTCCAAAGTTAATCGTCAATTTGACTAAAAAGAAAGGTTACGAAAACAATAAAAACCTATTTTTTAGATTATGTTTTTCTGTTACCTATATGAGGATAAAAAAAATATCTACAACTTAAAAAAAACAATTAATAATCTATAAGAAATCACTTTTTTATAAATATGTTAAACCGTATATAACAATAATAATAAAGACTGTAAAAATCTATCTTTTAAAAAATGCTTTGTACTCACCATGCACAGGGCTCAGACAGCCATGCAGCAGAGTCTTTTTAGCCAGCAAAGAATAACTATAAATGCGGGAAAACCGCTTCAATACCAACAAGGGGAAGCTCCATGACACATAACTCATCTAAAAGAAGTTCATTTCTTAAACTCAGCAGCATGGCATTAGCCATAGCAACCATATCAACCGGCACATACGCCGCCCAGCTTGAAGAAATTATCGTGACTGCGCAGAAGCGCGCTCAGAGCCTGCAAGACGTGCCTATCTCCATGACCGCCATTACTGGCGAAAGAATGCAAGATGCTGGCATCACAAGCTTCGCCGACCTTTCAGGCTTTGTGCCTAACCTGGGTATTTCAGAGAATGCGGTAAACACCATTATTAGCATGCGCGGTATCAGCGTTGGTGCTAACCAGTCTTTTGAGCAGTCGGTAGGCGTTTATGTAGACGGCGTCCACTACGGCAAGAGCCGTCAGATCAGAACAGGTCTGTTTGATTTACAGCAAGTAGAAGTACTGCGTGGCCCACAGGGCATTCTGTTCGGCAAGAACACATTGGCTGGCGCGATTAACGTCACCACTGCTGAGCCTGCATTGGGTGAAGGCTTCTCAGGTAAAGTTGCCGTGACTATGGAAACCGATGATGGCGAGTTGATGGAAGGCCACCTCAACTATTCTCCCGCTGAGAACCTCGGCTTCCGCTTCGCCGTTAGAGACCGTAAAGACGGCGGCTATATGGACAACACCTTTGCCGACGCTTCCAATGGTGCACCCTCCGCCATGCCGACTACCGACGAGACTATCTGGCGCTTCACCACTATGTGGGAACCGAATGAAAGCACATCGGTTAAGTTTTCTCATGGTGAGAGCGACTTTATACGCGTTGGTGGACCTGGAATGGTAACAACGTTTGCGCCTGAGGCTAATATTCCCGCGTCAAATCAAGTTATGTTCGCTGTAATGGGCACATCATTCCCAGACTATGCAGCTGACGTCGCTTCTGGCGAAATTGGCGCATTCCGTGATGGCCGTTCTATCGGCGGCTTGGCTCTGGCTCAGTCTTTGGGCCGTGACATGAGCAGCCTCGAGGAAAAGTATGAGGGCACTAGCACTCAAACTAGCGACACCGCATTACGCATCGATATCGATCTGGACAGTGGCTACAGCCTGCACTCAGTAACAGGCCGAAACAAATATGACTATGAAGATGGTATGGATGCAGATTGGCTGCCAGTAACCTTTGTGGGTCGCAGCGATATCTCTGACTATAGCCAGACAAGTCAGGAATTCCGTATAGCCTCTCCAACGGATCGAGACTTCTCGTTTGTGGCTGGCGGTTACTGGTCTAAAGCAGAGCAAAACATTGACCGTACCGTTATTGTTGATGGTACTTTGGGAAATCCTGACCTGATGAAGTACATCACTGGCCTAGGAAATCCAGCCAATGGCACGGCCTCTTTCTTGGCATTCTCTAAGGCGCAAATTGCGGGCGCCATCCTTGGGGCACAGGGCATTACTGATGCTGCCACCATCGGAGCCTGGATGGGAACACCTACAGGCATCGGCACCGTAAATGCTTTTTGGGGCGTAGACGGAATGGCTATGTGGAACCAAGCCGGTCGAGTAAGTGAGTACAACCTTGACACAGACACCATGGCTGTTTTCTTCCAAGGTACCTATAACCTATCTGACACTCTCACCCTGACTGCTGGTGTACGTTACACCGAAGAAGACAAGGAAGCGCATGCTAAAGCTGATCTGACCGCGAGTTATACTGGTTTGGCAACGCCAAACGAAACGCCATTCCTAGCCGCGCTTCAAGCTGCATCCTTTGGTGTTTGGGCGCACGACTTCAACGAGAAGCGTTCTACTAGCCAAGTTATCCCAGCAGCGAATTTGCAGTGGGAACAATCAGATACTAGCAAGTACTACATCAGCTACTCTGAGGGCTTTAAGAGCGGTGGCTTTAACTCTGTAGATGATCAGAACCCTGAAATTGCAGCAGACGGAACGGTCCTGCGTACTACTCCAGGCATAGGTTTTGAGTACGACGATGAGAGTGCAAGCTCGTTTGAAATCGGTGGTAAGCATGTGTTGTTGGACGGTGCCATGAACTTGAACTGGGCCTACTTCAACAGTGAATATGAAGACCAGCAGGTATCGACCTTTGTCGGCTTGGGTTTTGTTGTGGCTAACGCCGCAAGCTCTGAAATCCAGGGTATTGAGATGGATATGGCCTGGCAGGCAACTGACGAACTGCGTTTAGGTCTGGCCATGGCATTCCTCGATGGCAGCTATGGTAACTTCGACGCTGCAGGTTGTACTGCAACTCAGGCCTCTGCTCTGTTAGGTCTGGGCACATTGACTTCTAGCTCTCCTGTCACCTCAGCATTGGGTTGTCAGCAGCAGTTCCTAGGCAATGGCGATGCATCAGGTTCATCTCAGGATATCTCTGGCGGTCAGTTGGGTTCAGATTACTCCGGTTCGATCACTGCTGACTACATTAAGCCTCTGGCAAATGGCTTGGTTTGGTTTGCTGGAATGGATATTAACTTCACCGACATGTACTACATGACCGGTGACTTGGATCCAATCGATATACAGAGCGGTTTCGAAAAAGTTAACCTGCGTACCGGTATCCGCGGTGACGACTGGGATGTAATGTTATTCGGTCGCAACATCACCGATGAGATTACGGCTTCTGGTGCTGCTGACGTTCCTCTGGCCGGTGGTGCTCACTTTAGCTACATGGCTCGCGGTGCAGTTTGGGGCGCACGCTTCAGCTACAGCTTCTAAGCACTATCTAGTTAATGTAACTACTGTAAAAAAGCTACAACGAAAAGGACGGGTAACCCCCGTCCTTTTTTATGCCTGAAAATAACCGGGGCAACTGCCCTGCCGCTGTCCGAAATTGCCACTGCCCTGACTGTTGACGACAGTGAACAACCTCTATTTTTCGCTACCATAAGAGGCTTACTTTAAGTACTCATCTCACCGATCCTGCGGAACAGACTATGCAAAATAAAACCACCTTAGTAACCGGCGCCTCCGATGGCATAGGTCTCGAGTGCTGTAAAATTCTCGCTGCCAAAGGCTCCAACCTCATTCTAGTGTCCCGCCGCCAGCCGCTGCTGGACGAGATTGCCGAGAGCCTTAAAGGGCAATATCCAGACATCAACTGCACTATTATAGCAGCAGATCTGGCCGCACCTCAGGCGGCGCAGGATCTCTTCAAGCGGGTTCAGGAGCAGGGATTAGAGGTCGATTTTTTGATCAACAATGCCGGACTATTACAAAATGGTTTCTTTACCGAGCTGGATCTGGCCGCTCAGGAGAGCATGATCAACGTCAATGTTCTTGCCCTGACCTCCTTGACCCACCTGTTTGCCAACAATATGGCCAGTCGCAGTGGCGGGCATATATTAAATGTTGCCTCCCTCGCCGCCTGGACGCCAATCCCCAATCAGAATGTCTATGCCGCCACCAAAGCCTATGTGCTGTCTTTTACTCAGGCGCTGCACGATGAGCTCAATGCGAGTAATTCCGGGGTGACGGTTACCGCCCTTTGTCCCGGTTATACCGCGACAAAGATGATGGATAACCCGGATCAGGGGGGCAAGTTATTGGTTCCTCCGGGCATGTTGCAATCGCCGCGAGAGGTTGCGGAACAGGGTATTGAAGCCTGTCTCGCCGGTCGACCGACCATTGTCACCGGGCTGGCCAATCGCATCACTGTGGCGGTGACTCGACTGTTTTCAAGAATGGCTCTGGCAAAAATTGCCGGCCGTTATTACCGCAGTAATATGCAGTAGCCCTGCCACAACTTCCCTATAAAAAGAATAAAAGAGACCCATATGAACCAGCAAACACCGAGCAAAGTACTGATCACCGGGGCCAGTGGCTTTATTGGCAACAGCCTGATGCGCCACTATCAACAGCAGGGCATCGATGTGGTGGGCGTCGACCTGCGCGGTGATGGAGGGGCAATTGTGGAGGGTGATATTGGCAATCCCGAGACTATTGCCGAGCTCCTCGAGCAGTGCGACGTGGTTGTTCACACCGCCGCGCTGGTCTCTAATGCCATCAGCGATTCCGATATGTGGCGAGTCAATGTGCTGGCCACGGCAAAGCTGATTGCCGCCGCCGAGAAACATAATGTCCGGCGTTTTGTGCAACTCTCATCGATTGTCGCCTACGGTAATTCTGCGGCCGGTGAACTCCATGAAGATCAGCCAGTGCATGCCGACGGTGGCAGCTATGTGCTGACCAAACTCGCCTCGGAGCACGCGGTGTTGGCCGCTCACGCCAAGGGCAATATCGAGATCGTGATTATCCGTCCTGGAGATGTCTACGGCCCCGGCAGTCGCCCCTGGCTGATACTGCCCCTGGAGGCGATTAAAAAAGGTCAGCTGATGCTGCCCGAGAAGGGTGAAGGATTTTTCCGTCCGATCTATATCGATGATCTGATCCGCGGCCTTGCGCTGGCGGTGTCCTGCCCCGAGGCCAACGGTGAGATATTTAACCTCTCATGTCAGGGTTATATCAGCAGTAAAGAATTCTTCAGCCACCACTGCAGCTGGCTCAACAAGAAAGGTCCAACGGTGGTATCCACTCGGTTGGCAATGATAGCTGCCACTGTGGCGACTAAGCTGGCGGATCTGACCGGTGGCGTTAATGAAGCGTCGACTGCCACCGTGGCGCAGCTAGCCACCAAGAGCTGGTTCAATATAGATAAGGCTCAGAGCATTCTCGGCTGGGCGCCAGAGGTCTCTTTTGAGGAGGGTATGGAACGCTCGAAGCAGTGGGCTACTGAGCAGGGTCTGCTAAACAAATAATCAGTCTTTCGAATCAGCTGTATGGGCTGCGCGGTAGGATCCGGCGGTCTCGCCGGTCCACTGCTTAAAGCTGCGATAGAACGAACGGGCTTCGGCATAACCCAGCTCATAGGCAATATTGTCCAGGGTTAACTTGGTGTTTTTGAGAAAGTAGGTAGCCAGTTCATAGCGCAGCTCATTGAGCACATCTTTGTACTGGGTGCCCTCTTCACTCAATTTGCGCTGTAGCGTACGGCTGCTAATACCAAGCTTTTCGGCGATGATTTCACTGGAGGGCGGCTGTTGGTTAAGCATCAGTCGAAGAATGTTTTTCACCTGATCGGCGGTGCGCTGGCTTTGATCTAGACCTGCCAATAGCTTGGTGGCATGGGCCAGCAACATTTCCAGAAGCTCGCCGTTGGCCTGAGGTAACACCTCATCGAGCAGGCTTTCGCGAATTCGAATACCGCTGGCGGGCTGATCAAACAGCACCTCACAGTGGAAAATTTCCTGATAGTCTGCCAACAGTGCTGGATCTTCTGGCGCTGAATGCTCAAACCAGACACTGTCCCAGTGATCAAAGTTAAGAAACTGGCGCGCGTAACAGACCCAAGAGCCAAGCACATTCTCCACCTCGTGGCGCTTCACCGCGGGATCGGTAAACAGACATTGCCAGCGCTGTAAAACAACACCATGGGCGGTCTCAAAGGAGGTCACGCCCATGTCCCCAACTATTTTTTCATAGATCGGAATTTTTGCCTGAATCATCCGCAGGGTGGAACAGTTCATGGAGATATAGCCGAGCACACTAAACGACGCAGGCTCAACAAAACCCGCTGCATGCAGGCCAAAACAGGGATCTTTACTCGCCGGAATCAACAGTGCCAATAGCCGCTCCATGCAGGCATTGGGCAGATGGCGATTATTGTCTTCGAGCAGCTTGGGATCTATTCCCGCCTCAACCAGTAAAGGCTGAATATCTACGCCACAGGCTTCGGCAGCGTTTAAATACTGTTTGATCGCAGGTGCCGAGGCCAACCCATTACTGACGACTTGATTCATGTTTTACCCCCTAAGCAAGCAGCTGACCGAAATCGTCACACCGCTGTCGTCACCTGACAGTGACCAATATGACTCGCAGACTATCATAGGCAACAAAGCTTAGTCTCAATAAAAAACTCTAATAATAAGGTATTTGCTATGCGTCTATGGAATGGCTGGGGAAATGAAAACAGCGACTTGCTGATGGAACTTAATAGTGGACTGCGCAATCTGTTGCAGGCGCTGGTGGGACCGGCCACCCCCTTAGGTGAAGCTACTCTGGAGCAGGTGATGGCGAAAGTGCCGGCCTCTAGAGCCCCTGCCCACCCCCTAATCGACACAGATGCGGAAACTCGCGTGCGTCATGCCCGGGGTCAGAGCCTGCCCGATTGGTTGGCCATGCACAGTGGTGATGTGGACAGCTTTCCAGACGCTGTAGCAGTGCCCGAGAACAGTCAGCAAGTGCGGGAATTACTCCTCTATGCCAGAGACAATGGCCTAGATGTGATTCCCTACGGTGGCGGCACTTCGGTGGTCGGTCATATCAACCCGGAGATCAGCCCGCGGCCCATATTGACCATTGATATGAGCGCCATGAACCAATTAATTCACTTCGACCGCGACAGCCAATTGGCCACCTTTGGTGCCGGTACAGCTGGCCCCGAGTTGGAAGCCCAGCTGCAAAAAGAAGGTTATACACTAGGCCATTTTCCCCAGTCTTGGGAGCTCTCCACAGTGGGTGGCTGGGTTGCCAGTCGCTCTAGCGGACAGCAGTCTCTGCACTATGGTCGCATTGAAAATATGTTTGCCGGTGGTTCCATTGAAACATTGGCCGGGACGCTGGAGATACCGACTATTCCAGCCTCCTCTGCCGGTCCGGATATTCGCGAAATGATTCTCGGCTCTGAAGGCCGCATGGGCATTATTACCGAGGTGGTGGTCAGAGTAACCAAGCTGCCTGAGCAAGAATCTTTTCAAGTGGTGTTCTTCCCCTCTTGGGAAGTTGGACTCAAGGCCGCTCGAGAATTAATTCAACAGCGTATTGCTCTGTCTATGGTGCGCCTGAGCAATCCACTGGAAACCACCAGTCTGTTATATATGGGTGCCGGTGATGACAGTAGCGGCGTGGTGGCCTTGGAAACCGCACTGGCGGAAAAAGGCATTGGTGCCGGCAAAGTGATGATGACATTTGGGGTCACCGGCTCTGCTCGCCACTGTGAGGTGGCCAAAGAGATGGCCCTGGATCACTGCACCAGTCTTGGTGGTTTAGCCGATCAAGCTGGCTTGGGTGATAAATGGGCCCATGGCCGCTTTCGTGCGCCCTACCTGCGCGATCCCTTGGGCAGTGCTGGTTATGCGGTGGACACTATGGAAACCGCGGTCGATTGGTCAAAGCTGCCAGAGGCAGTAGAGAATATCGAGTCAGCGATTCGCAATGCACTGGCCGATGAAGGCGAGCAGGTTCACGCCTACACTCACCTCAGCCATGTCTATGGTCAGGGTTCGAGCATCTATACCACCTATTTATTCCGCCTCGGCGATAGCTACGGGCAGGCCATGGATCGCTGGCACAAACTCAAGTCCGCGGGAGCTGAGCAGATCGTTGCCAGCGGCGGCACCATTAGTCACCAACACGGCGTTGGGCGCGATCATCGGGACTATCTGGTGGCAGAAAAAGGCGATCTCGGTTTGGCGGCAATCAATTCACTGTGCCAGCTATTTGATCCTGAGAGTCAGATGAATCCGGGCAAACTACTGCCAGATGAGCTCAATTAATATGACGGCTAAAGTCACTCCTCTATTTTCTCAGCGTCACAAGCTTGTCGCCGAGATGCGCAGTGGTGAGTCTCGGCACTGGGATATGATTATTATTGGCGGTGGTATTACCGGCGCCGGTATTCTCCGGGAAGCCGTGCGCCGGGGCTACCGCGCACTGCTACTTGAACAGGGAGATTTCTCCTCTGGCACCTCAAGTCGCTCATCAAAAATGGTTCACGGCGGTCTGCGCTATCTGGCCGCCGGTGACCTCAAGCTAACCAAAGAGAGCCTCACCGAGCGCGAACGCATGCTCAGTGAAGCGCCAGGCTTAGTTGAGCGAATCAATTTTTATTTCGCCCTCAGCAAAGGTCTGTTTCCCGGCCGCTGGGCGATGGCCGTTATTTTAACCATCTATGATTTTATTGCCGGTATCTATGACCACAGCTACCATAACAATCGCCGTCTCGGCGAGCGATTTCCCGGCCTCGAACAGAGCCATCTCAACGGCGCAGCCTCCTACAGCGACGCCATGGTCGATGACTCAAGACTGGTGCTGCGAG
>CAXAFJ010000071.1:0-10336 GCA_963968025.1 uncultured Pseudomonadales bacterium
CATCTTATTAATTTTCTTTATCTTCACTTTCAGGTTCAGGTTCAGGTTCAGGTTCAGGTTCAGGTTCTGCAATCTCGACAAGCAAATCATCGGTGGCCACCTGATTGCCGGTAACGGCGCTAACCTCGAGCACGGTGCCATCGATCTCGGCAGTAATTTCGTAGTGCATTTTCATCGCTTCCAACACCGCCAGAACCTGGCCTTTAACCACCAGATCTCCCGGAACAACCAGCACATCTAACAGCAGCCCGTGCATCGGCGACATCACGCGACCGCCGCCAACCGCTTCATCAGTCAGCCCGTCAAGGATAATCAGGTCTTTATAAAAGCCACTGCGCCCCTCGATAGAGCAATACAGCTGGCCCTTTTTCGGCGACATATAGGTTGCCGTAATCACTTTGCCATCCACCAGCAACTTGGCGCTAGTATCTTGTAACTGACTCAAAGTGACCACAACACTCGGCGACTCGCCAGTATCCATGGCGCTCACCAGATAGCTGTCTTTGCCCTCAGGACTGATAGCAAGATCGTAAATCAACTCATCAAACTGATACTGCTTTCGCGACACCAAGCAACTGGCACTGGCCCAGTCTTTGAGGTTATGGCTGACACCCAGGGCGCGCTGGAATAGCAGGTTATGTTCGAGGCGCAGCTCCAATACCGCCGCCACTGCAGCGTCGGCAAACTCCGGTAATGGGTTGGCTAGATCCGCTTCAGAGAACTCTTCAGCAATAAAGGCCGTTGTGGAAATCCCATCAACAAACTGTTGTTTTTCAAGGCACTGTATAAGAAACCTTGTGTTATTTCGAGTTCCGAATAGTACCGTTTCTTTAAGCGCTGCGATCAGTCGTAGGCGCGCGACTTCACGGGTTGGGCCATAGCCAATAACCTTCGCCACCATGGGATCGTAAAACGCTGAAATACCCTGACCGCTGCAAATACCACTGTCGATACGCACACCCACACCAGTGGCGGGCTGCCATAATTCCACCGGCCCAGAGGCAGGCAAAAAGTCCTGACTGGGGTCTTCGGTATAGAGTCGCACTTCAATAGCGTGACCCTCGAGTCGAATATCAGCCTGCTCTAATCCCAAAGGTTCCCCTTGGGCCACCGCAATCTGCAGTGCTACCAGATCCAGGCCGGTAATGAGTTCAGTCACCGGATGCTCAACCTGCAAGCGCGTGTTCATCTCGAGAAAGTAAAAGGCGCCACTGTTATCGAGTAAAAACTCAACCGTGCCGGCACCGCGGTAGTCCACCGACTTTGCCGCCTCTATGGCCGACTGACCCATCTGCTCACGCAACTCAGGGGTCATAATCGGGCATGGGGCCTCTTCTATTACCTTCTGGTGACGTCGCTGAACCGAACAATCCCGCTCACCCAGATGGACTGTATTGCCAAACGTATCGGCAAATACCTGAATCTCCACATGGCGCGGCTTAATAATCGCTTTCTCAAGAATCAACTCACCGCAGCCAAAGGCGCTCTCCGCTTCAGCTCGGGCCAGCTTGATAGCATTAGCCAGCTCAGCCTGGTCATGGACCAGACGCATACCGCGACCACCGCCACCCGCTGCGGCTTTGACCATCAGTGGCAGAGCAATTTTGGCCCCCTCAATTAATAATGTTTCATCGGACTGGTCATGACCTTCATAACCGGACACAGAGGGCACGCCTGCCGCAATCATGCGCCGCTTCGACTCAGCCTTATTGCCCATCACCTCAATGGCTTCTGCACTGGGGCCAATAAATACCAGCCCTGCCGCTTCAACGGCTTGGGCAAAGGCGGCATTTTCACTGAGAAAGCCATAACCGGGATGAATGGCTTCAGCGCCGCTAGTTGCAGCAGCCTCAAGAATTCGTTCAGCCAACAAGTAGGACTCGCCCACCGGGCCAGGACCAATGCGTACAGCCTCATCAGCAAGCTGCACATGAGGCGCGCCAGCATCGGCATCGGAATAGACCGCAATAGTTCTGTAGCCCAACTCTTTGGCGGTGCGAATAACCCGACAGGCAATCTCGCCGCGGTTGGCAATTAAAATACTGTTAAAGCGCTTCATAGAGCTATTTCCCAACTGATTAATCGTTAGCGTGACCGGCCCAAGAAGGCTTACGCTTTTCCACAAAGGCAGCGATACCCTCGAGCCCTTCAGGACTGAGCATGCACTGGGCAAAGCCCTGAGAGGCAAAGTCCAGCGCCTCACCACGGGGTCGGCGCAGGCTTTCAAAGAGAATGCCTTTAGTGACTGCATTAGCGCCGGGGGCGCAGGCATTGATATGGACGAGAATTTCTTCACATTGAGCGTTGAGATCCGCGGTGTCAGTGGCGACTTGATGGCCAATACCGAGACGCACAGCCTCTTCACCTTTAAAGCGCGCACCTGTGAGCATCAATCGCCGCGCCTGAGTCAGGCCCACCCGCTCGGTGACAAAAGGGGCTATCTGTGCCGGAGGAATACCGAGACTGGTTTCACTGAGACGAAAGCGGGCATCGGCGGTAACCAGAGTCACATCCGCCACACAGGCGAGACCCAGACCGCCGCCAATGGCTGCGCCCTCGACCAGCATAATCACTACCTGGGGCTGCTCATTTATCTTGATCATCAGATCGCCAAAGCCGCGATTGCTCTTCGCCACCTGCGCGGCGCTAATCGCCTGCATATCAGACTTAAAGCCTTTGATATCGCCGCCGGCACAGAACACTCCGCCTTTGCCGCGCAGCACGATGGTGCGAATCGAGCGATCGTCGCGAATGGCGTCGAGGACCTGATGCAGCTCGTCAGTCATTTCCTCTGAGAGAGCGTTTTTTGATTCAGGCCGGTTAAGCCAGATTTTTAACACCGAACCGCGATGCTCAAGGATCAGCGATTGAGTCTCGGGAAGCTCGAGTTTAGAAAGATCAGACATGATTATCTCGCTCTATTCTTTTATTCTTAAAAGCCATTGTTGGGCGCCGTTTAATGCGCGCGACGCCAACGCTATTGGGCCACATCTTTCTATTACAGACGCGCAACACCAAAACTATTGGGTCGCACCTTTCTATTACAGACGCGCAACACCAAAACTATTGGGTCGCACTGTGCGATTGCGCCCTTCCCTAACCGTCTCCAGCAACATGCCCAGGGTGCTGCGCATATTCCGTGGATCGATCATGCCGTCATCCATCATATGACCGGAGGTGTAAAAGGCATCGGACTGGGAATCGAAGATATGGGCCATCATCTGCTCTTGCTGGGCCAGCTGTTCTTCATCAGGCTCCACGCCCATAGCTGCGGCCTTGCCCCGCGCCACTATGGACATGGTCTTGGCCGCCTGCTCGCCGCCCATAACACCCATGCGGGCATTGGGAAAGGTGTAGAGAAAATCCGGATCATAGCCACGGCCACACATGCCGTAGTTACCAGCACCAAAGCTGGCACCGGTCATAAAGGTGATGCGTGGTATATCCACATTGCGCACCGCCTGAATCATCTTCGAGCCGTGTTTAATCATGCCCGCCTGCTCAGACTGAGTGCCGACTATATAGCCAGTGGTATTTTGGAAAAACAGCGCCGGGATATTGGCCTGATCAAGCAACTGCAAAAACTGCGTGACCTTATTCGCGCCCTGGGGATCTATGGGGCCGTTGTTGCCAATAATGCCCACCGCCTGACCGTAGATATGCGCCTGAATACAGACTGTGGAGACACCAAAGCGCGGTTTAAAGTCGAGGAAATCTGAGCCGTCCACCACTCGGGCCACCAGCTCACGCATATCATAGGGGGTTCGGTAATCCGTGGGGATCACACCGGCTAGCTCATCTGGATCATAAATCGGTTCGGCAAAACTGCGCTGCGGCGGCAGCTTGCAGTTGTCATTCCACTGCAAGCGGTCGATCAGCTCGCGGCAGATCTGAATACCCTGACCATCGTTCTCGGCCAGATATTCGGCCAGACCCGAAATGCTCGCATGCATCTCAGCACCGCCAAGCTCTTCTTCGCTGGCGATCTCTCCGGTAGCCGCTTTTAATAAGGGCGGTCCGGCTAAAAACGCGCGGCCCTTGCCCTTGACGGCAATCACATAGTCGCTGAGACCCGGCATATAGGCGCCGCCGGCAGTGGAGGAACCATGGAGGATAGAGATCACCGGAATGCCCGCTTTACTCAGCTGAGCCAGTGCGCCAAACAATGCGCCACCAGCACTAAACCCTTCCACTGTGTAGTTCATTAGATCGCCACCGGCGCTCTCCACCAGATGCACAAAGGGTAGTTTTTGTTCCAGAGATATCTGCTCGGCACGACGCAGGCGGTAGCCACCAGCGGTAGTCATAGACCCCGCCATAATACCGCTGTCGTCCACCACGATCACGCAGCGCACGCCTGATATAAAGCCTATTCCGGCGATCACTGTGGAACCGGGAATCGACTTGGCAGGATTTTTTGTGTCCACCAGATAACCGGCGAGATTGCCGATTTCAAGAAAGGGCATGCCCGGATCAAGTAATCGCGCCAGGCGCTCCCGAGGAGTTAGCTGACCGCGCTTATCAAAGCGCGGCTTGCGCTGCTCAGAGAGGGTGCGGGCGCGGCCATTGAGCTCATTGAGCTTGTCCACCAACTCGAGCATCTCGGCGCGCTGGCGCAAAAAGGTCTCGGAACGGGTATTAATCTTTGAGGCAAATACTGCCATTGGGCTGTCTCCCTATTATTGTTACAGCGACTTTTCTTCTAAAGAGGCTGTTACAGCGGCCATTAAAGGCGCTGCTAGTTCGGCACTCACTGGAATCTGCGCATCCAGCAGCAACTGGCCATAGCCTTTGCCCTGAGAGTCATTGCGCAGACTGGCCATACCGCCGCCGCCCAGAACATCGTGAATCAAATAGTTAATGCCATGGCAGCCGGGCATCAGGTAACGCTGAACCGGCCTCTCGGCTGAAGATTGAATAAAGTGGGCAAAGCGCTGGGCCACGGCCTGTTCGGTTAGCGCCGCGTAAATATACGGTAGGTATTCGGGCTGGCGAGCGATAATGCCGATATTGGCTTTGTTGCCCTTGTCGCCACTGCGCGCGTAGGCCAGAGCAACCAGAGGTACGTTCACTAGATTGTCTGAGTTTGGCGGCGCCGGTGCAGCTGGACGGACAATCGATTGAAGATCCAATGCTGTGCCCTGAATATAGGGAAGAGTATCGGGACAGTCGATCAGCTGACCATTGATTTCCACCTGAGGAGTCACAGCCGCTTTCGACAGCTCAAAGGAAAACAGCCTAACGATAGGAGAAGGCTTGGGTCGCCCTCCAGCAAAACCACAGAGCCCAGGCGGTGTCGCCAGACCCAGCCCCGTCATCTCTTTTAATAGAATGCCAATACCCGCAGCATCTGGATGCTTGGCCGCAACTTTTAGCGCCACCTCACGATAACTACCTGCTTGCGCCTCAGCACCATACTGAGATTCCGCGCCAATCACCTCGACACTGGTTTCACTAAAATCAGGCAGTCCATAGAGTTTAAGAGTGCGCCGCGATGCCGCAAAAATGGCCGCGGCCAGCTTTTCAGCCTTCTTGCTTGCGTCAATACCGTAGAGGCTCAGCAGATGGCCGCCGCGCCATTGATCAGCATAGGTGCTGCACACCTTATAGCTACCCGGCGCCGGCAAACCTGTGGCACCACTCACTGCAACCAGGTCTACCCCAATCTGCTCAAGCTTCACCTGAGAAAAGTCGCAGACCACATCCGCTAAAATATACGCCTGAGGATCACCAATTTCATACACCATCTGTTCAGCGATAGTCGCCACCGAGACTAGCCCGCCAGTGTCTGCGGGTTTTGAACAGACAAAACTGCCATCCGCACTGATTTCCGCAATCGGGTAACCAATAGTCTCAAGACTCTCCACCAGCTCCCAATCGGTAAAGTTACCGCCGGTCGCCTGAGGCCCACATTCGAGAATATGCCCGGCCAGAGAGCCCATAGCCAGCTGATCCAGATCATCGCGACCCCAACCAAAATGATTGATACAGGCGCCCAGTGTCACGGCACTGTCCACACAGCGCCCAGTGATCACAATATCGGCACCCTGCTGCAGCGCCAGTGCCACGGGAAAGGCGCCCAGATAAGCATTGATACTGGCAATTTTATCCACCGGGGGAAAAGGCTCAGCACTAAACATTTCACTGTGCTGCTGTTGCGCCAACTGTGCCCCCTGATCGAGCAGATCGTCGCCGACAATACAGGCCACTTGCAGATCCAAACCCTGTTCAGCAATCACGGCACGCAAAGCATTGGCACAGGCCCGGGGATTTACCCCGCCGGCATTGGAGATAACTTTGACCCCCTGACGGGCGATCTGCTTAAGATTGGGTTTCATTGCCGCGCTAACAAAATCAAGGGCATAGCCGGCTTCAGGCTTCTTAGCCCGGGCTCGGGCCATAATCGACATGGTAATTTCGGCGAGATAGTCGTAGACAATAAAGTCTACGCTAGACTGATTTAAAAGCTGTGAGGTGGAGTGAGTAGCATCGCCCCAAAACCCACTGGCACCGGCTATTCGTAGTGTTTTTTCTGACATGTAGCTTCCTTGAGCGACTTAACCGCAGTGCTATTTAGGACAAAATAGTACTATTGCGGCCGCACTTTCTCTTTGGATAGGACGCCATCTATATAAGGGTCGATGACATTCCTCTGTTGCCAGTTCTCAGGCCGCCACCGGACCACTTCCACCGTTCGCTGCAGCAGCGCGTCGATTTCGCTCCAGATAGATCGAGGCCATAATAAAGCTCGGCGCAGCGAAGAAGCCAAAGCCATCACCCACTAACAGCGCTTTGGTCAGCGGCTCAAACACCTGCGCAGTGGTTAACAGATCACTGATAAGACCGGTCATCAGCGCACCAAGACCCATACCCACTAGGTTACAGGCCACCAATAACAAGGCCGTCATCAAACCGCGAAGGCGCACCGGCGTGAGATCCTGAACGGTGGAAAAAGCCGGACCGTAAAAGGAACTGACACTAAACAGCGCGAAAGCCAGAGCGATAAAAAACATCGGCGAATCCGGCGAGGCAAAGCGAAAGGCTAGGGTCAACGGCGCAACCGCCAACATCAATATGGCGAGAAAACGGATCCGCCCGCCCTTCCAGCGCGACTGATACCAGTCACTGAGAAAGCCACCCAAAAAAGTACCGGCAGTGCCGAAGATAATATAGATCAGACCGTACAGGGACTGAATCTCCGCCAGTTCAAAACCCCGCTCGCGCTCCATCCACACCATTACAAAGTTGCCCGCACCCAGTGGAATATGCAAAAAGATCGCCCCGAGCATGGTCCAGGCCAATGCCGGGTTGGCTTTGATCACCGCAAGAACTTCCGGCAGCATTTGACGCCAGCCGCTCGCGTCTTTGACCTTGAGTGCATTGACATCGACCGCCGGTTCCATAGCCCCGCGCTGAGGGTCTTTGACCATATAGAGCACGCCCGCCAGCACAATACCTATGCCCCCGAGCAGAAAGAAACAGTTGCGCCAGCCAATCATTGGCCCCAGCACACCGGCAACCACAAAGGCACCGCCAGCACCCAGAGGAACACCTAAATAATAGAGCCCCGCCGCTGTGCCACGCTGACGCTGGGGAAATAGATCAGAGATCATCGACATGGATGAAGGGGTCATGGTGGACTCGCCGACACCGATAAATAATCGCGCCAGACCAATCTGTAAAAAGCTCTTTGTCGCACCAGAGACTGCCGTCAGCACACTCCACAGCAACAGGCCCGCCGCGATCAATCGAGGCCGATGTAAACGGTCTGCCAAGGCGCCCATAAACAGACCCATAATGGCGTAGAAGAAAACAAAGATAAAACCGGTCAGGGCACCGAACTCGGAGTCAGTTAGATTCAGGTCGGCAATAATTTGCGGCCCAAAGCTTGCGATTAGGGTGCGGTCGACCATATTGAGAATATTGAGCAGGGTGAGGAACAATAGAATGCCCATTGCCCTTGGTGATGCTTTTGTTTGATCGGCTGCCTGATGCATAGAGACTCTTTTTATTATTCTTTTTATTATTCATATTTTTTGATTGCTAACTGGGCTGGAGTCTAATGTATCAGCAGTACAAATGTCATTATCCATTTTCAATCATCTCAGCCTGCTGTCGACTAGCCGACATTGGTATAGATTATGTCTTGATTTATCCGTCAGACATTTTTACAGTACAAGTAAAGTACCTTTAAAGAGCTGGCATACCAGCTTAACTATAATTCTAACGGTGGGGAGAAACATATGTCTTTGGATGCAGTAACAGCAGGCTTAAAAGAAAAAATTGGCGAAGATTGTGGTTTAGGCGCGATCCTTAAATTTGATTTCGGCGATGACGGCCATATCGTTCTCGACGCAACACAGGTTCCAAATGTTATCAGCAGCGACGACATTGAAGCCCAGTGCACCATGGCCCTGAGCCTAGAGAACTTTATGCTGATGGCCGAGGGCAAACTCGACGGCACCATGGCATTTATGTCTGGCAAGCTAAAGATTCAGGGTGATATGGGCATTGCCATGAAACTGGGTCCACTGCTTGCGTAAAACTCAGTTACAGGTTTTCTGTGACGATTAAGATACCCCGCTCACTGCTGTGATTTGGGGTATTTTTTTGCCTGCACTTTTTGAGAGGCACTTAATTACAAGCTCGTAATTACAAGCTCTTATTTACAAGCTCTTAAATACAAGATTAGAGACCATACTGACGCGCCGCCAGATCCCGCATGATTTCCTCAGAGCCACCGCCGATGGCATTCACCCGCACCTCGCGATAAATCCGCTCCACACGACTGCCGCGCATATAGCCAATACCACCAAGAATCTGCATTGCCTCACGGGCGCAGAACTCCATAGTCTGACTCGACTGCACCTTTAGCAGTGCAATATCCCCAGCATGTTCACGACCCGCCTCTACCTCAGCCGATATATGATTGAGGTAGCACTGAGTTGAATTAATCCGCTGTTTCATTTCTGCAATTTTATGGCGAATCACCTGATGATCCGCCAACCGCTGACCAAAGGTCTTGCGCTCCCGAGCCCAGTTCACAGCATCCTCCATACAGACCCGTGAAAAAGCTTCCATCGCCACAGACATAGCCAGTCGCTCAGAGTTAAAGTTAGTCATGATCACACTAAACCCGCGATTCTCCTGACCTACGAGATTACCCACCGGCACAGGCACATTATCAAAATAAATCGTCGCCGTATCCGAACACCACCAGCCCTGTTTTTTATCTAGAGCAGTACGCGACACGCCCTTTAAATTTACCGGAATCAGCAGCGCCGAAACGCCCCCCGCCCCTTCGCCGCCAGTGCGCACAGCCGTAGTAAACCAATTAGCATTCATGCCGCCAGTGATATAAGTTTTCGACCCATTGACCACATAGTGATCACCATCGAGCCTAGCTGTAGTGATTAAATGCGCTACATCAGAGCCCGCACCGGGCTCCGTAATTGCCAGAGAAATTCGTTTAGTACCCGCCAAAACCGGTGGCGCAACTTCTTGCTTAATCGCCTCACTGGCAAAATTAAGCACCGGTGGCAAACCAATGCCGTGAACCATCAACGTCGCACTCAAGCCACCCACAGCAATCCGCGCCATCTCCTCATTGAGGATATTTTTGTGCCAGATATCGATGCCCTCAGAGACACCACCAAACTCCTCGGGATAACCTAAACCCAGAATCCCCACCGCCGCAGCCTTGGGCCACAGCTCATCCGGAAGCGCACCATCCTCGTCCCACTGACCAGCAAAGGGAATCACCTCGCGATCGAAAAAGCGCCGCAACTGGGCTCGCCACTCCTCGTGTTCAGCGGTTAGGTGGCTGTTGTTTAGGCGGGCGCTATCGAAATCGAGAGACATAGGGGTTTTTCCACAGATCGAAGATTGGTTTTTTATGCTTCGATACTAGGCAGGCCGTGATTTTCCAGCTTGGGAATAAGCGCCATTTTTAGCGGAATCAATGCCATATCCTGGCAGGCTGAACCACACGATTTGTCATCCTGAACCACACAATTTGTCAGGCTGAACCACACGATTTGTCATCCTGAACCACACAATTTGTCATCCTGAGCCACACAATTTGTCATCCTGAGCGTAGCCGAAGGATCTCCTCACATTGGCACCTGCGTTTTAAAAAACCATTCAACCCTCAGAGCAGGCTGTCAACTGCGGGAGATCCCTCCACTGCGGTCGGGATGACAGTGTGGGTGAGATGACGATGTGGGTGGGATGACAATGTGGGTGGGATGACGATGTGAGTGGAATGACAATGTGGCTGAGATGACATAAAAGATTGCTCTGTCATTCTGAACTACCCCAGCCTGTCATCCTGAGC
>CAXAFJ010000072.1:0-10235 GCA_963968025.1 uncultured Pseudomonadales bacterium
AAAATCGACACCTGGCAGATGCTAGTACAGAGCTTTAAAAAAAGAGCTCATTAACACAGAATTAATCAACACAGGCTAACACTATGTTTACAGGAATCATCAGCGCCCTCGGAGAACTCACTACCCTCGAGCCCCGCGGCGGCGACGCCCGACTGCACATCAATGCCGGCAATCTAAGCATGGCCGATGTCCAACTTGGAGACAGCATTGCCTGCAACGGCACCTGCCTGACCGCAGTGGAACTCACGGAAAACGGTTTTATTGCCGATGTCTCAGTAGAGACTCTTACCCTGACCACCACCGGCAACCTAAAACTCGGCAGTCGCATCAACCTTGAAAAAGCCATGCAGGCCACAGATCGCTTTGGCGGCCATATTGTCTCCGGACATGTGGATGGTATGGGCGAAGTAGTATCACTCCACGAAGACGCGCGCTCATGGCGCTTTCGTATTCGCGCACCCCGGGAGTTAGCCAAATACGTTGCCCATAAAGGTTCGATCACTGTCGATGGCACCAGCCTCACGGTCAATCATGTGGATGGCGCTGAATTCGAATTAAATATCGTGCCCCACACCATGGTTCACACAATTATGGGTGATTATCAGGTCGGCACTAAAGTAAACCTTGAGGTTGATCTAGTTGCCCGTTACCTTGAGCGCCTGTTGCTCGGTGACAAGGCAGCAGACAGCGCTGAATAAACAACGTTTAAACGCTACGTCAAAAACATAAGTTAAAAAACAGTCTGGATTGGAAGAGAATAATAATGGTACTCAACACAATAGAAGAGCTGATTGAAGATATTCGTCAGGGCAAGATGGTTATTTTGATGGATGACGAAGATCGTGAGAATGAAGGCGATCTGGTGATGGCTGCGCCGATGGTGCGCGCCCAAGACATTAACTTTATGGCCACCCACGCCCGCGGCCTGATCTGTTTGACCCTGCATCAAGATCGCTGCAAACAGTTAGAGCTGGCGATGATGGTCAACTCGAGTCAGAACAATGCCAGCCATGGCACCCCCTTTACGCTGTCCATTGAAGCTGCCGAAGGTGTTACTACCGGTATCTCTGCGGCAGATCGTGCGCGCACCGTGCAGGCTGCTGTTGCCAGCAGTGCTCGCCCTGAAGACATTGTTCAGCCAGGCCATATTTTCCCGCTCAAGGCCCAGCCCGGCGGCGTACTCAGTCGCGCAGGTCACACCGAAGCTGGCTGTGATATGGCGAAAATGGCCGGCTTTGAGCCAGCTGCTGTGATCGTTGAAATCATGAATGAAGACGGCACCATGGCGCGTCGCGATGACCTCGAAGTCTTTGCCCAGAAGCACGATCTAAAAATCGGTACCATCGCTGATTTGATCCACCACCGTCTTGTGACTGAAAAGACTACGACCTGCATCAGTGAGCGTGAAGTAAGTACTAGCTTCGGCGATTTCACCCTAAAAACATACCATGATGATGTGCATGGTGAAAAACACTTCGCGTTAGTGATGGGTGATGTGAGCGGCGAAGAGCCGGTTTTGGTCCGTGTACATACCAACCGATCAGCCCGTGACCTACTCGCTATTGAAGATTCAAGCACCTTTAAAAGCTGGTCGTTTCACAAGGCCCTTGAGCGCGTTGCTACCGAAGGTCGCGGTGTGGTGGTATTGCTCTATTACCCCGAATCTTCCGAGGACATCGATCGCAGTATCGAACAGATCCTCAATCCAGGTCAGGCCCGCGGTCAGCAGGCCAGTGAAGTGGTCTATCAGCAAGTCGGTACCGGATCGCAGATACTCCGCGATCTCGGCATTCAAAAGATGCGCCTGATGAGTGCACCGTTTAAATTTACCGGTATCTCCGGCTTTGATCTCGAAGTCGTCGAGCATGTCGACTACGAATAACCACAGGAATAGAGCATGAGTGAATATAGACCCGAAGAGGGAAGCTTTAATATCGGCAAAGTGCGCATCGCGGTTATCGCTGCGCGCTGGAATGCCGAGATCACCGATGGCTTAGTCGAGGGTGCCGTGCGCGCCTTTGCCCGTCACGATATCGACGGTGATGCCGTGGATGTGTTTCGTGTACCTGGTGCTTTTGAGCTGCCACTGGCCAGCCAGCGTGCTGCTCGCACTGGGCGCTATGATGCAGTTGTGGCATTGGGCTGCGTGATTCGCGGTGATACACCGCACTTTGATTATGTCTGTTCCGAGACCACCAGAGGCATAGGTCATGTGTCATTGACAGAAGATCTGCCGGTTGCCTTTGGTCTGTTGACCACGGACAACCTACAGCAGTCTCTGGACCGCTCCGGTGATAACCATGAGAACAAGGGCGAAGAAGCCGCTCTGACGATTCTCGAGTTACTGACCGTATTTAAGCAAATCCAAGGCGCCGAATAGATGTCAAAACCAAAAATGCGCCAAAAGGCCCGCCGACTTCTCGCCCAGGCGCTGTATTCCTGGGATGTGGGCAAGACCGATTTAATTGATATCGAAGCGGAGTTTCACGGCGATAACAATATGGCCACGGTGGACACTGAACTGTTCCATGAAATTTTGTTTGGCGTGCCTAAAAATCTGACTGAAATCGATGCCGCGTACGAGTCCTATCTGGATCGCCAGCAGGATCAGCTAGATCCGGTGTCTCGCGCTATATTGCGCCTCTCAACCTATGAGATGCTCTACCGTATCGATGTACCTTATAAAGTTGTGATTAACGAAGGCGTTAATCTGGCGAAAACCTTTGGTCCCACCGATGCCTTTAAATATATTAACGGCATTCTTGATCGTGTTGCCATCGCCAAGCGCAGCATTGAAGTGGCTGCTAACAAGCGCGCTTAGGATACGATTCCTCTAGCGCCGCAGCGGATCTAAAACGATAAGAGCTAAGAGGGGGAGGATATAACCTGTCTGATCATCGCCATCAACCCAGCGAATTTGACTTGATCGCCGGCTATTTCGCGAACCTCACCGGCCAGTCCGGTGTGGCGCTGGGTATTGGTGATGATGCTGCACTGCTCAATGTAACCCCGGGACAACAGCTAGTGATGGCCAGCGACACCCTTGTGGCCGGCGTCCATTTTCCCGAAACCGCCAGTGGCAGAGAGGTGGCTACTCGTGCGCTCTGCGTCAATCTCAGTGATATGGCCGCCATGGGCGCCAACCCTCGATGGTTCACTCTTGCTCTAACCCTACCTCGCGATAAAGCCAATACAGAATGGTTAGCGGACTTTAGTGGCGGTCTGGGTGATATCGCCGAGCGGTACAATGTGGCACTAGTCGGCGGCGACACCACCAGTGGACCTTTAACTCTGACACTTACCCTAGTCGGTGAGGTTGCGGTTGGTGAGGCGCTTACCCGCGGTGGAGCTGGTCCAGGAGATGCTGTCTTTGTGACTGGATCTCTGGGTGATGGTGCAGCGGCCTTAGAGTTAATAACCAATAATAGAAGACTTCAAAGAAACAGTGATCGCTTACTTCAAAGGTTTTATTGCCCAGAACCTCAGATACAGGCGGGCTTAAAATTGCGCTCCGTCGCCAGTGCCTGCATAGATATTTCTGATGGACTTATGGCTGATCTGGGGCATATCTGCAAGGCCAGTGGCGTCAGCGCCGTGATTCAAACCGAGCAGTTGCCGATTGCCACCGAGATACTAGAGCTGTCACCATTAGATGCCTTGGAGTGGGCACTCTGTGGTGGTGATGACTACCAACTCTGCTTTACCGTTGCGGCTGATAAGCTGGCAAAAGTGAAAGCACTAATTGAGTTCGGTGAATTGGATGCCTGCCGAATTGGTACAATTAATCCGAGTGACAAATCAATTAATGCGGTGTCAGTGATTGATAAAAACAATAGATTATTAACTGTTGAAAAACTGGGGTACAACCATTTTGGCCACTAATCCAACATTTGCTCAACTGCTGCGCTCGCCCACTCTTATGCTGGCCTTTGGGTTTGGCAGCGGTCTATCACCGAAAGCACCGGGCACCATGGGTACCTTGGCCGCGATTCCACTCTGGTGGTTACTGGCCCAGTTGCCCTTGACCAGCTATTTAATTGTGGTGCTGATCGCAGCAGTGGTGGGCATTACAATCTGTGGTCGCGCTGCGGATCAGATCGGTGTCCACGACCACGGTGGCATTGTCTGGGATGAGTTTGTTGGCTTTTGGATCGCTATGGCTGCACTGCCAATTACTTGGCAGTCGGTGATTCTGGGTTTTGTACTGTTTCGCCTGTTCGATATATTAAAGCCCTGGCCGATTAGTTGGCTGGATAAGAAAGTCTCCGGTGGCTTTGGCATTATGATTGACGATGTGATTGCCGGTCTTGCAGCCGCAGCAGTGATCTATTTTCTTGGCTACTTTGGCCTGATTCTTTAAGCGCTCTAAAATAATCTTGTCTATACTCTTGCTTCACTAGAATGGCTTTTAAGGGAATTTAAAAGCTATAAAACTGAAGGAAAGCCCCCGTGAAAAGGACGTTATTGCCAATAGCAATTGTTGGCGCCGCTGTTGTTATCTCAATTGCCATGAATCTTCTCAAGCCGGCCCCAGTCAAAGCTGAAGCGCCAGACACCGCGGTTGCAGTTAAAACCCTTATATTGCAGAGAACCCAAGCGGTTCTATCAGTGGAATCTCAGGGCACAGTTGCCGCACGCACACGCACATCACTGGTTTCTGAAGTCTCTGGTCGAGTGTTAAAGGTGTCCCCAAATTTTGTTGTGGGCGGCACCTTTAACCAGGGTGATCTGTTGCTCGAACTAGACCCCACCGACTATGAGGTGGCGCTGCAGCGAGCCAGCGCCAATCTGATCAGTATGAATGCCCAGTTAACCTTTGAGCAGGCTCGTGCCGTGCAGGCGGAGAAGGAGTGGGGCATGACCGGACGCCCCGCTGAAGAGGCACCACTCTTGGCTCTGCGCAAGCCCTTGCTCGAAGAAGCTCGCGCCAATGTGCTGCAAGCCGAAGCTGAAGTAAAACAGGCCAAACTCAAATTATCCCGCGCCAGTATTCGCGCCCCTTACACCGGTATGGTGTCTGCTAAGGCTGTGGATATTGGCCAATATGTCTCCGTGGGAGCGATCTTGGGTGAAACCTTTGCCATCGATTTTGCCGAGGTAAGGCTGCCGCTGACCAAGCGCGATCTGTCGATGATGAACAGTTTTTCAAAAGCGGATAGTGGTGACCCTCTCGAGATTAGGCTCAGGGGCTCGATAGATGACAGTATCAAAGAGTGGTCGGCCAAGCTGGTGCGCTCCGAAGGTGTGATAAGCGAAAAAAATCGCGCGCTCTATGTGGTGGCTCAGATTGATGACCCCTACGGAGCCTCAAGCCTCAGCAATGGGGAGGCTAAATCGCCTCTGTTGATGGGGACTTTTGTCACCGCGATTATTGGCGGCAAGACTATTGATGATGCCTTCGCCATTCCTCGCCATGCCATTTTGTAGGGCGATAAAGTGGCCCTGGTGGATAACGAGCAGCGGTTGCATCTCAAAGTGGTTGAACCGATTTTTGGCGACGAGGACTTTTATTACCTAGCTGGCGGCCTCGAAGAGGGTGATGAAATCATCGTCAGCGCCATGGGTGTTCCCATTGAGGGGATGAGGGTCAGTCCGGATAATAGAAATGGTTTGCCAGACCCCGCCAGCGATATAAAGGGAGCCTTAAGCGATGAAAAATGAGCCTCAAAATACCCGTTTTGGGCTAATCGGTTGGTTCACTAAAAATCCGGTAGCGGCCAACTTGCTGATGATCCTGGTGATCTGTGCTGGATTAATCTCCGCCCTCAATATCAGTAAAAATATGTTCCCCGTCGGTGACCTCGATCAAATTTCCATTTCTGCAGTCTATCCTGGCGCGGCCCCAGTTGAGGTTGAAAAAGGCGTTATTCTGCCCATGGAGGCGGCCCTTCAAGGGCTCAAGGGGATTAAAAAAATCAACTCCACTGCAGGCAGAGACTTGGCCAGCATCAACCTTGAAATCGAGAGCAATGAAGATATTCAAGAAGTCATGTCTCAGGTTGAAAACCGTATCGATGGCATTGTTAATTTCCCTGACGACCTTGAGAGGCCGACGGTAAGTCGCGCTACCATGGATGAGGCCCGTTGGATAATGGGCATAGCCGTCTACGGGGATATGGATGAGCGCACGCGCAAGGTTTTGGGGCAGGAGATGCGCGATGAACTGCTGTTACTACCGGAGATAAAAAGTCTCATTTTATGGGGTGCTGATCCCTATGAGATTTCTATTGAGGTGCAGGAGGAGCGTCTGCGGGAATACAACCTAACCCTCAATGAAGTGGCTCAAGTACTGCGCAACTCATCATTGGATTTACCTGCGGGAATGATTCGCAGCGCTGAGGGTAATGTGTTGGTGCGTACTCAGGGCAAAGCCTACACCGGTGAGAGCTTTGCTAAAATAGTGCTACGCAGCCAGCCCGATGGCACCAAATTACTGCTCAGTGATGTGGCAACAATTAGAGATGGCTTTGCTGAGACCAATACCCTAGTGCGCTTTGATGGCAAGACCGCTTTTAACCTGGGTGTCTTCGCAGTGGAAGATCAAGATATCCTGACGATTAGTAATATCGTCAAGCAATATATTCAGGACGAGCGTAAAACATTGCCCGAGGGATTGCAGATTGCCGAATTCTTGGACGCCTCGTTTCACCTCCGCGGGCGTCTCAATATGATGCTGGAGAACCTGGCTCTCGGCGCTGTGTTGGTGGCGATTGTGCTGGGATTGTTTTTGAACCTGCATGTGGCAGGTTGGGTGATGCTGGGTATTCCAGTAAGTTTTCTAGGGGCGTTTTGGTTGATGCCGGTTAACCCCTATCCTGTGGACATTAATGTCCTCAGTCTGTTCGCTTTTATTATGGTGCTGGGAATTGTGGTGGATGACGCCATTGTTATTGGCGAGAGTATTTTTAGTGAGGCGAAAAACGAGTTTAAAGCGACTTCAGCCGCTACTTATACGACTTGAGTCGCCACGGTAATCGCTGGAGCCAAAAAGGTCGCCACTCCTTCAACCATTGGCGTGCTAACCACCATGGCAGCTTTTGCGCCGTTTTTATTTGTTGGTGGCGCAGCGGCACCGTTTTTTGAATCTATCGCTGTAGTGGTGATTCTTTGCCTATTATTTTCGCTGATTGAATCAAAGCTGATACTGCCCGCGCATTTGGTTGGCCTACAGCTGGGTAAGCCCGCTAAACCACGAACGGCCTTTATTGCGCGTTGGCAGAGAAGTATCAGTGCTCGGCTCAGTTGGTTTATTGAAAACCGCTATCTGCCTTTTTTAAAGCGCTGTCTGCATCATCGCTATGCGACCTTGGCCGGATTTTTAGCCCTGCTGATTATTTCGATCAGCGCGGTTAACAGTGGCATCGCTCGATTTGAATTTTTCCCCAATGTGCCGGGAGATGGTGTGCAGGCGCAAATTATTATGCAAGACGGCGCATCAATGGAAAATTTACACGAGACCCTGACGCGTGTGGAAGCCGCAGCCTATGAGGTTGATGCCGAGTATCGCAGCAGTCACCCAGGTAGTAAGGGGCTGATAGAGCACAGTGTTTTTTATACTGAGTCGGATGTGCAGGCTATGTTTATGCTGTCGTTGACCCATTCCGAAGATCGTAGTCTCGACGGCTTTGAAATCGAAAAACTCTGGCGCGATAAGGTCGGCAACTTACCCAATGTCCGCAAGCAGCGTTATTACGCTGGTACCAATGCCGGTGGTGGTGCAAAGATTAACCTGACCCTGTCAGGCGCGGACCCAGAGCAGCTGACCTTAGCTGCAGCTGCCTTGGCGGAAAAGCTGGGGCAGTACAACGGTGTTTTTGATATCTATAACTCTCAGGGTGCCGGTAGCCGAGAAATACTGATTGGCCTCAAGCCCAATGCCAGTCAGCTGGGTATCAGTCTCGGTGATATAGCGCGGCAGGTGCGTCAGGCGTTTTATGGTGAAGAGGTACAGCGTTTGCAGCGCGGGGCCGATACCTTAAAGGTTATGGTCCGCTACCCCATTGAAGAGCGGAGTTCCATCGCCACTCTGGAGCACATTCGCACAGCCAGCGGCCACGCCATTACCATTGGCGAGGTAGCCGATATCCGTTTGGGACTGGGGCTTACCGCTATATCGCGCATTGATCGTGAGCGCACAGTGACCATTACTGCAGATGTAGATGCCAGCAAGGCTCAGAGCGGTGCAGTAATTCAAGACTTAACCACAGAGCTTATGCCGCAATTATTGGCTCGCTACTCTGGGGTGAAGTTTGGCTTGGGTGGCGCCAGTCAAGAACAGCAGGATCTGATGCAGCGAATGATTTTGGGTTTTGTCGCATCCCTGTTTCTGATCTATGGCCTGCTGGCGGTGCCATTAAAATCCTATGTGCAACCGTTGGTGATTATGGCGGTGATCCCCTTTGGCTTTATTGGTGCGGTAGTCGGGCATATTATTTTTGGGGTTTCCATCAGTATGTTGTCGATCTTTGGTTTGATCGCTCTCGCCGGGGTGGTGGTCAATGACAGTTTGATTCTGGTGGAGTTTGTCAATCGCGGGCGCTCTGAGGATCTCAGTATTGATGAGGCGCTTATGGGTGCAGGAAGGCAGCGCTTTAGGGCGATCTTGCTGACCACTATGACCACCTTTGTGGGGCTTCTGCCAATGTTATTTGAAACCAGCACCCAGGCACAGTTTGTGATTCCCATGGCCCTGTCACTGAGTTTTGGTATTGTCTTTGCTACCACTATTACGCTGATTTTGATTCCCTGCCTCTATCGGGTTATCTACGATCTGCGTGATTCGAAACGCTTTGTTGAACCGTTATTAGCCGCTGATTAATCTGCCTATCCAAGCTATTTGAAAAGCCTGCATAACGCGGGCTTTGTCGCTACAATACGCGGCTGAATAATATCTTGGAGAAACCCTTGGCGCTTCGCTTTATCGAATCCTCAAAGTTGCCCACTCGCTGGGGCACTTTTGACATCCATGGTTTTGAAGACCCTTTTAAAGGCAAAGAGCATATTGCGATCAGCATGGGTGACTGTGCCAGTGACGAGCCGCTGCTGATTCGAATTCACTCTGAGTGTTTGACCGGCGATGCGCTGGGCAGTCTGCGTTGCGATTGTGGCGAGCAGCTGCAAGAGGCGATGAAGCGTATTTCTGAAAAGGGTCGTGGCGCGATTCTCTATCTGCGCCAAGAGGGCCGAGGCATTGGTCTGGTGAATAAAATCCGTGCTTACAATCTTCAGGATCAGGGTGCTGATACTGTGGAAGCCAATGAGCGTTTAGGCTTTGGCGCTGATATGCGTGATTATTCCATCTGCGCATCGATGCTTGAACATCTGGGTGCCACCGAAGTTAGGCTGATGACTAATAATCCCCGCAAGATCGATGCGCTAAAGGCGCTAGGTATCAATGTGGTCGAGCGGGAGCCGATTCAGGCTGATAGCAATCCCCACAATGTTCAGTATTTGTCGACTAAGGCTGGCAAGTTAGGTCATCTTTTTAAGGACGAAAAATGAGTCTGGCAAAACGTATTATTCCCTGTTTGGATGTGGACAAAGGTCGCGTGGTAAAAGGCGTGCAGTTTGTCGATATCCGCGATGCTGGGGATCCGGTTGAGGTTGCCCGTCGTTACAACGAGCAGGGTGCCGATGAGATTACCTTCCTTGATATTACGGCTAGTCATGAGGCGCGGGATACGACGTTGCACACGGTTGAACGCATGGCCGGGCAGGTGTTTATTCCTTTGACAGTTGGCGGTGGTGTGCGGGAGTTGCGGGATATTCGCAATCTGTTGAATGCTGGTGCTGACAAGGTGGCGATTAATTCGGCGGCGATTCACAACCCGGAATTTGTCCGTGAAGCGGCTCAGCGTTTTGGTTCGCAATGCATCGTGGTTGCCATTGATGCGAAACAGGTTGAGCAGGGTGATGAGTCGCGCTGGGAAATCTTTACTCACGGTGGCCGCAAGCCTACTGGGATTAATGCTATTGAGTGGGCGGAGAAGATGACGGCCTATGGTGCCGGTGAGATTTTGCTGACGAGTATGGATCGCGATGGCACTAAGAATGGCTTTGATCTGGATCTGACCTCGCGGATTAGCGATGCGGTAAATGTGCCGGTGATCGCCTCTGGTGGTGTGGGCAATCTGCAGCATCTGGTGGATGGTATTGTTCTGGGCAAGGCGGATGCGGTGTTGGCGGCGAGTATTTTTCACTTTGGTGAACATACGGTGCCTGAGGCGAAGCGTTAT
>CAXAFJ010000073.1:0-10141 GCA_963968025.1 uncultured Pseudomonadales bacterium
GAGCCTGCTATCTCCGAGCCGGGCGTCGCCGCAGTTGATTCAACACCAGGTCTGTCCGATGGTGCCTATGCCCTGATCTCTGTGGATGTCACTGAAGACGGTGAAGTGTCGAGCTACCTGCGCGATCAAATGAAAATCTACACTCAAGATCGCTTTATGTTTGCCTTCTACAATGATCTCACCGACAAGGTTGATGCCGGCACTGGCTACACCCACTGGGTTGATGGTGTCCTGGTTGAAACGCCGATTGCTAATCAGGACGGTGGACTGCAAGACCTGAGCTTTGATTTAACCATTACGCCAACTGAAGCGGGCTTTACTCAGAGCCTAAAAGGCATGAAGTATGGCGAGCGCAGCGTCAATATGGTCGAGCAGTGGAAAACCCTATCCACCGAAAGCACTGTTTTTGATGGCCTATGGAAGCTGGATAGCCGAGCTTCTGAAGGGGACGATTGGGGCGATTTTATGGAAATGAAGTTGATTGGTGGCGGCCACTTTATCTTTTTTCAAAGCATGATGGTTGAGGGTGAATCGATTAAGCACTTCGGTTTTGGTTCTTTTCGAGTCGATGAAGCCGGTCATGTTGTGGAGACGGGTATAACTAGCACCATTGAGGACTTGGTGGGCGCTGAGTCAATGCTCAATATGCGCTTGATTGATGATAACCATATGAGCCAGTCCTTTGAGTTGAACGGTGCCATGGTCACTCAATCCTACGTTAGAATTTAAACCACAAAAACGTTTTCTCTGAACACCTTTTACAAAATGCCTGAGCCAGCGTGGCTCAGGCATTTTTTTTTGTGTCATCCTCTTATCCCGCTTTCCTTATTTTAAGTCAGTCTTGGCTGACTTTTATCTCAATAGACCTGCTGTGGATGCGGTTTCCCGCGTGAATATCTATAGAGACCTAAATCTATTCTCACCTAGGGGCGTGGGCGTGCTGATTTTTCGTACTATGGAATGCGGACCATTAAAAAGAGCCAGCTAAAACTGAATGCTACCTAAAGCTGGGGTCGCGTAGTTCAACGATTGCGCGAGCCTGGCTATTTATCAGTCACTTGAGGCCTAAATAATCATGACAGCGGATATACCCTCTGACGAAGTTAATCGTCTAAGCACTTTGCGCGAACTCAATATTCTCGATACTGAGTCGGGAAAAGAGTTCGATGAATTGACTGAGTTGGCGGCACAGATTTGTCTTGCTCCCATAGCGCTAATCTCGCTAATTGATCAACAGCGCCAGTGGATAAAGTCTCGGGTTGGCCTCAATGTCACTGAAACCTCCAGAGATATCGCCTTCTGCGCGCATGCCATCCTGCAACCCAATAGCCTGTTGGAAGTGCAGGATACCCAGCTTGACGAGCGTTTTTCCGGCAACCCATTAGTGTTGGAATCGCCCAATATTCGTTTCTATGCCGGCGCCCCTCTGATCGCAACTAATGGCCATGCACTGGGCACCCTCTGCGTGATCGACCATGTTCCGCGCAAGCTAACCGAAGCCCAGCGGGCAGCTCTGGTAGTGCTGAGCCGTGCCATTGTCCAACAAATCGAATTGCGCAGACGTTTACAGCGGGTGAAAAACTCCACCGGCCTGCTGCTCAGTCAAAACAGTCGATTAGAAGCCCAGATTGAGATTGGTGCCGCCACCCTTGAAGATGAAGTGGTGATGCACAATGAATCTGAGTTGCTGTCACGGCAGATTCTCGATCGGGCACTAGATGGCGTGATCAATCTTGATCAGCATGGCAGGGTCACCTACTGGAACTCTGAGGCCGAGCGCATCTTTGGCTATTCCTCTGAGCATGCCCACAGCCGGGATATTATTGAGTTGATATTGCCGACTCATCAACACCTGGTTATCCGCGAGCTAATGGAGCAGTTTCTGGTGGCTGGTGTGGGCAAGCAGAATCACCGTCGTTTCGAAATCAATGCGGTGCGCGCAGACGGTGCCAAGGTGCCGGTGGAAATTGCGGTTATCGTTCTGCAGCGCTTCGGTGAATATTTTTTCAATGGCTTTGTCAGAGATCTCACCGAACACAATAAAAATATTGAAGAGCTGCGTATCTCGGCGATCACGTTTAATAGTCAGGACGCGATTATTATCACCGACGCAGAAATCAAAACCCTGCGGGTTAATCAAAAAGTCTTGGATATTAGCGGCTATAAATCCTCTGAGCTGATTGGCCTAGAGCCCAGCTTGCTGTCGTCAAATGTTCAGAGCGACCAGTTTTATGCGGATATGTGGCAAACCATTGAGACTCTGGGTAGTTGGGAAGGGGAGGTTTGGGATAAGCGTAAAGACGGTGATGTTTTTCCGCTGTTGATTGCTATCACTACTATTCGCGATGCGAAAAATCGAATCACCAATTATGTCCTGTCTTTTTCAGATATCACCCCAACCAAAAGAGATGCGGATGCGATCCACAAGTTAGCCTTTTTTGATCCGTTGACCCACCTGCCCAACCGCCGTGCCTTGAGCGAGCGTGTCGCTCACGCTTTGATGGTTTGTGAAAGTCATGGTAAAACTCTGGCTGTACTGTTTATTGATATGGATAATTTTAAAGATATCAATGATGCTCTGGGCCATCAGTTGGGGGACAGAATTCTTATCGAGACAGCCCAGAGATTGCGCCGCTGTATGCGCAGCGATGATACGGTTGCCCGCATTGGTGGCGATGAATTTGCCATAGTGGTGAAAAATTTAGATTTCAATATCGACACCGCAAAGGCCGAGGTCGAGATTGTTGCAGCGAAAATTCTCGCCATCCTGAACCAATCCTACCAGCTTGATAAACAGGAAATACACAGCGGTGCCAGTGTCGGGGTGGCTATTGCCCGTCACTCTCAGGTACCCATAGAAGAGCTGTTTAAACAGGCTGATATAGGACTATACCAAGCAAAAATCTCGGGTCGCAATCAGATGTGTTTTTTCGATCCGGCGATGGAGCAGACGGTAACGTTGCAGGCTCAGTTGGCTAACGCCTTGCATGGGGCGGTTCAGGATCAGCAGTTTGAGCTCTATTACCAAGTTCAGGTGGATAGCGAGCACAGCCCTGTAGGTGCTGAGGCGCTTATTCGCTGGGAACATCCACAGCTGGGAATTGTATCGCCAAATGATTTTATTCCACTTGCGGAGGCCTCGGGTCTGATCTTGCCAATCGGCCGCTGGGTGTTGGACAATGCCTGCGCCCAGCTCAAGCGCTGGCAGAGTGATGCGCGCACCTGCTGGCTCAGTGTCGCGATCAATATCAGTCCGCGGCAGTTTCATCAGAGCGACTTTGTTGAAACGGTTTTACAGGCCATTGCCAAGTTCGACATTTCTCCCAGTTCGTTAAAACTAGAGCTCACCGAGACTGTGATCTTGGACAATACCAGTGAAACTGTCGAAAAAATGCATCAACTGAAGCGGGTCGGGGTGGAGTTTGCCCTGGATGATTTTGGCACTGGCTATTCGTCGCTATCTTATTTGACCCAGCTGCCGCTATCGCAGCTGAAGATGGATCAATCCTTTGTACGCAATATAGGCCTCACCGAGAGCGACGATATTATCGTCCAGACGATTATTGTTATGGCCAAAAGTCTGGGTATCAGGGTGATCGCCGAAGGCGTTGAAACCGAGGCTCAATGCAGCTTTCTTAAAAACCTTGGCTGCCCTTTATTTCAACGTTATTTGTTTAGCAAGCCAGTACCCGTTGCCGAGTTCGAAAAATTACTTGAGTGACAATCTCGGTGGGGCTGCGGGCTCCTGTTTACCTGACTCTTTTCTACCTGACGATTGCCTCATTGAGTAAAACACTGGCATCGCCAACGCCTCCGGCATTGGTAACATTGGTGTAACCCATGGCTTCAATCAGGGTTTTCGCCTGACCGGAGCGATTGCCGCTGCGGCAGTAGAGGCAGAGTTGTTGGTCTTTGTCAGGAGCCAACTGCGCAATGCTGTCGGCAACCAGCTGTAGCTCTAAATGCTGTGCCGAGGCTAAGTGGCCTGAGTTCCATTCTTCTAGGGTTCGGACGTCGATAATCACGCTGTTGTCTCCTTTGGTTGCGCCTATCCAAGAGCGTAGTACCGAGAAACAAGGCATGGGATAGGGTTTGTTGGATCTGGACTTTGGATGTAGATGCGGCGCTACTGTACTGCTGGGGCAGGGTGGCTGCAACTGTAACCGGTTTTTTGAGGTTCAACTATTATTCTGCACAATTTATGCGAATTTGCATAGGGTTGGGCTGTATCTTTAGCCCAGGTATGCTGTTAGAAGCTTGGCTAAAAAAATAATAACAAATATTCAATCATTGCTCGGGGAAGCCCCATGAATACTATTTAAGAAGAGGAATTGCTTGCTCTGCAGGCGCATGTTGAAGTAGAGACGTCTCTATGGAAAACGCTTAAAAGGCGAATTCTCATCCGCACTGTTGTGGTTATCGGATTCGTTCTATCGCGAGTGCTGCTGTTAAAATTCTACCCGGACACTTATATACCCTATATCTTTGATAATGAGGATTCGGGTCCGGCTGAGTTGGATAAGTTGATCATTTCACGACTGCTGGTGGGTCTTGTGCTCGTGAGTGTGTATTTATATGCAATTATTACCAACAGCTATCTGAGATCGGTTTCTGTTCTTAGTCTAATGGTGCCGGTAGCGTTGATCTGGGCAGATTTACAAATGTTCTTGGTGTCGTCTTTCCCCCATTTCACACTGATGGCATCGATTAGTTTTGCCGTGCGCCTGCTGGTGATTTATCTTCTGACCTTAAATTATCTCGACATTCGACGTTAATTGTTCAGGTATTCCATCAGGCTCTGGCCCTATTGGCTGTTCAGGGCCCTTGAATGCGGCCCTTTAAGCCAATAGGGGTTAGCTAGTTAGCCTTGCTAGCCAATGCGTGGATAGTCTCAGCACCGCTCTCTTCTTGATAGAGTGATTTGCACAGGCCATAGGTGGCCAGAAGCAAAATTACTGAGAAGGGCAGAGCGGTGACTATCGATGCCGTCTGTAATGCTGATAAACCTCCGGTGAAAAGTAAAACCGCGGCAACCGCGCCTATGCTGCTGCCCCAAAAAATCCGTGTCAGGGGACTCGGGTTCTGGTTGCCGCCAGTGACCAGAGTGCAGATCACCAGAGTGGCTGAATCCGCAGAGGTGACAAAATAGGTAATCAGCATCAGGGTGCAAATGCTCGCGGTGATCAGCGCCATAACCTTAGCCATAGCCATTAGGTTAATGGTCGTAAACAGTGCGCTGGTGGTCTCGGTATTCACTGCCTCAACAATCCCGCCGTCGCCAAACAGCTCAATATGGAGGGCGGTATTGCCGAACACTGTAATCCAAAATATAGTCAGCAACGAAGGCGTCAGCAGCACCCCGAAAACAAATTCACGAATCGTTCTTCCGCGGGATATGCGGGCGATAAAAATACCGCAGAAAGGCGACCAGGCAATCCACCAGCCCCAGTAGAAAATTGTCCACCAACCCTGCCATTGGTCACTGGGGTTGCTGTTGACCCAGGTACTGAGACGCGGCAGATGGATAATATAGTCGACAACATTGCCGGCGAAGGAAGAGAGCAGGTAGAGCGTTGGACCAAATATCAAGAACAGCGCCAGAATAACCCCTGTGAGCTGCATATTGAGTTCGCTGAGTATACGGATACCGCGATTGACACCGGTGAGTGCCGAGGCTGTGGCGATAATCGAAATGCCGATAATAAGCAGTATCTGAGTGCCGGTACTCACTTCGATCGCAGTCAGTGTGGCGAGTCCCGCATTCATCTGCTGCGCGCCGAGGCCCAGAGATGTGGCGACACCAAACACTGTGCCCAATACCGCCAATAGATCGGCTGCCTTGCCTATAGGGCCATAGATACGATCACCCAAGATCGGATAGAGGCTGGCACTAATGGTTAATGGCAAACCTTTGCGATAGGCGAAATAGGCCAGAATCAGTGCCACGGAACCATAGAGTGCCCAGCCGTGGAGACCCCAGTGAAAAATTGTCAGGCGCATGGCGATTTGCGCGGCCTCTGGGGTTAGCGGCTGAGCGTCGCCCATAAAGGGATTACTTTGAAAGTGGGTCAGTGGCTCGGCAACACTCCAGAATAAAATACCTATACCTATACCCGCGCCAAAGAGCATTGAGAGCCATGAAAAATTGCTAAATTCCGGCCTTTCATCGTCGCCGCCCAAGCGGATTTTACCGAATTTGCTCAGTGCCAAAGCCAGTATCAATACCAGATAAAAGTTCATCACACTGATGTAGTACCAGGATAGGTTGGCGGTAATAAAGTCGCGCATACGATTGAATAGGTCGCTGGCGTAGTCGGGTCGGAGCAGAGCGAATAGCAGGAAGGCAACGATCATTAGCGGCGCGAGTACAGTCATTAATGAGGGCTTTTGGGGCGACAAGCTCAATATTGTTGCCGATTTTTTATTGGCCATAACGAATAATTACTCTCTTTTATTATAATTTTTATGAGTCACCGCTGCAGTTGCTACCTCGGTTTTGCGCTGCTATACAAAAATGTATGGCTCAAAATCCAGGCCTGTGGCAGAGTATAGCGCAAAACGCCCTTGGCACGAGCCGGGGGCTCCAAAGCGGCAGATGACCGTTGACTTTATGGCGAGCCAATCAGCGCCAATATCCGTATAAATCAAGTTACCGCTTGCCTCTGTCATCCTATAAAAAATAAAGAGGGTTTTAACCTGTGTTACATAAAACATTGTTAGTGACTTTTATACTCACACTGAGCGCCTGTGGCGGAGGCTCCTCTTCGGGGACCGTTGCGGACAGAGAGTCGCCTGCAGTCCCCATTGAAGAGCCACCGGCAGAACCTGTTGCGGCCCCGAGAATAAGCCAGCTTTCTTTTAGCGCGGCGAACAACTCTGGCTTGTCTGCGGACATCATGCTGACCGCAACCGATGAAGGTTTTTCGGGACGGGTGCCGACCAATACCGCTATCACGGGATTGGTGGCTAACGTCGAGTTCACTGGCAGTTCCGTCACCGTTGGCACTGTTGTCCAAGAGAGCGACAGCTCAGTGAATGATTTTACTTATGTTGTTGTCTATACCGCCGCTAACTCCGAGGGTGTGACGGAGAGCTATACAGTAGATCTAACCCAATTTACCGGTCTGCCAATTATTTATCTAAACACTGATTTGGGTGTGCCGATTGACTCAAAAGATGACTATGTCACCGGTGATGTTTCAATCGACGGTGGTCGTAACTTCACTGACTTGCCCGATGCTGAAATGAAAATTCGCGGCAGAGGCAATTCAACCTGGTTTTTACACCCGAAGAAGCCGTTCCAAATGAAGTTGGCCGATAAAGCTGAGTTCTTGGATATGCCCAGAGACAAGAAATGGCTGTTTCTCGCCGAGTACTCGGATAAAACCCTGCTGCGCAATAGCATAACCTTTGAGATGGGTTATTTGAGTAACTTGGATTGGACTCCTCAGGGTCGCTTTGCTGAGGTCTATATCAATGACCAGTACAACGGCACCTATAACGTCACTCAGAAAGTTGAAGAGAGTGACAATCGAGTTGCATTGGGCGACACCGGATATCTGCTGGAACTGGACCAGCTAGAAAGGCTAGATGCAGATGATGTCTATTTTGAGAGTGTTATAACTGATCGGTTTTTAATCAATATCAAAGAGCCCAGCCTTGAGTTGAATAGTGCTGAGTACAACTATATCAAGGACCTGCTTGAGGATTTTGAAACAGCTCTGTATGGCGCCAATTTTCGCAGTGCGAGCTCGGGCTACGCCAACTACATTGACTTGGATAGCTTCGTCGATTGGTATCTGATTAGCGAAATCACCAAGAATACCGATTCACAGTCCTGGTCGAGTATGTTCGTCAATGTTATGCCCGGTGGAAAGATTAAGATGGGACCGCTGTGGGACTTTGACCTCTCTTTCGGCAATGTGGACTACTCTGATGCGCAATACTCCGACGGTTTTTGGGTAAAATTTCATCCCTGGTTCGAGCGTCTTTTTCAAGACCCGGCTTTTGTCGAAAAAGTTAAAACGCGATTTTCATACTTTAAGCAAAATCAGGATTTGATTTTAACTAAAATTGACGGCTACGCTGAGCAGTTGCAGTGGGCTCAGCAAGAGAATGATAGCGAGTGGCAGACGATTGGCCGTGCCGTGTGGCCCAACCCGGTTGTTTTTGATACTTACCAAGAGGAAGTTGATCACTTAAAGGCCTGGTACAGCGACCGAATGGTATGGTTGGAGACGGCCCTGGGTGAACTCTAAGTCAGACTTTTGGTCGCGCCAGTCGATAGGCGGCATAGGCGCCGAAAAGTCCAAATACCGATAGGATCAAGTAATAGATTTTGTAGCCCAGGCCATCCGGGTACTGTTCAATTAGGGTGGCACTGAGCAGTGGTAGGTAAAGTTCAGGAAGGTAGCCGATCATTGAAATAATGCCTATAGCCAGTCCTTTAATATTGTTGGGTACATCACAGCCGCCCAAAGTAGCCCAATAGAGTCCGCGCACCGCATAGGTTAATAAACCGATAAGCAATACCAGCATCAGCATAACCACCGTTGCAGCGCTGGCCGGTAAAAAAGCCATCATGGTGAGGGAAATCGAGGCTAAGGCCAGCAGTATAGAGAGTACTTTTTCAGGGCTTATCCAGTCACCGATAAAGCCGGCCGCTATGCCCCCTATGGGTCTCATCCACAATTTCGCCACGGTAATGGTTCCCACCATCACCGCAGTGAGCCCAAAGTGCTGTTGCAGATAAGCCGAAAAAGAGTAGGTGGCATAAAATAGTTGATAGCCGCAGGCGATACAAATGGCACAGAGCCAGATTTCACGGCGTTTAATCACCGCCATGATATCGTTGCGGAGTGCAGTCTTTTGCCTATCAATACTTTCCCCCGGCTCTGTTTCCAGATCATCGAGAAGCCAATAGGTAAGCGGGGCGATAATCAACAATACCCCTATATAAAGGTATATAACCTGCTGTAGGGCCAGTGTTATCGAGCCTGATTCGTGACCGAGCACATAGGCAAAAAGAGCGACAGCAAGGGTCGCTAAAAGTGCTTCAACGAGACCGCGACCGCCATCGAGCACACCAAAAAACCGCCCCTGCTGATCTTTCTTGGCCAACATAGTAACCAACTTAATCTGTGCCGACCAAAAGGTTAAGCCTGTAGTCAAGCCCCATGCACCATAGATAATGAGCAGCGAGGTATAAGAGGGCATTGTTGAAAACCAGATGCCCAGCAGCCCTGTAGCCAAGAGAGAGAAGGCGAGCAATTTGCGCGATGAGACACGATCGGCTAACCAGCCACTGGGAATATAGATGACCATAAAAATAAAGCCCAGTATGGAACTGCAGTAGCGCAGCTGAGTCTGGCTGATATTAAAGGCTTCGAGAATCGACAGTTCGAAATTTTGTCGCAGGTAGAGCAGTGGGTAAATAGCGCCGGCGGCGACAATAATGAGTGCTAGTTGACTATAGCTGCGCAGTGCAGTCGATCGAGAAGATAACAAGGCAAACTCGCAATTAGGCTTAAAGGCCAGTGTAGCTGTGATTTTTTGTTTCACCTAATGACAAATTTAATGGGGGCCTTAGCGCTTGTTTTTTTAACCAGTGCTTGTAACCAGTGCTCGTAACCAGTGCCGATAATAAGACTGCAATATATGAGTTCTAATCGGCCGGTTAGTTTTATTGCTTCCACAAGACTGATCATTAAAGAATATAGGCAATAACATAGACAGCTAAGAGCGGGTTATTCTGGTAATATCTGCAGCGCTCGAGGCCCTAGACCCTATACCTGTCTGATAGCTTCACGGCTCCCAAAACAAAATATGAGAATGCCCTTGTCAGAATATGATTTTGCCCGTTTAGATCTAAACTCCGCCTTAGTTGATAACCTTGCAAGCCTTGGTTACCCAGAGATGACACCGATTCAGGCGCAAGCCTTACCTCCTATCTTAGCCAATAAAGACGTCATTGCTCGGGCCAAAACCGGCTCGGGGAAAACCGCAACGTTTGCCTTGGGTTTGTTGAATAAGCTCGATGTAAAACGTTTTCGTGTGCAGACGGTAGTGTTGTGTCCAACCCGTGAATTGGCCGACCAAGTGGCGACAGAAATACGCAAACTGGCCCGTGGTATCCACAATA
>CAXAFJ010000074.1:0-10131 GCA_963968025.1 uncultured Pseudomonadales bacterium
AGCCGTCAGCGGTTCAGGGTAAAGAGTCGTCAGCTACTCAGAAAAAAGTGCAGAAAGCCTAATGACGACTCGCATTCTAAATAATTACCTCGAGGATATTCACTCGCGGCGGTTATTAGATGGCGTTGTTCTAAGTAAAACCCCTGACTATATACATCTGGCTTTTGCCGAACCACGCCGTGCCCTCAGCTCGGCGGTATTTAATGGCGGTCTCTGCTGGGCCAGTCACTGGTTAAATTATAAGGTGCCACTGAACTGCCCTCTAGAAGTGGAAGAGCCAATGATCACCTTGGAAAACTACGCAGGCAATAAAGACTGGCAGGGTGATACTGTCGGCATGATGACGGCGGCCTCGATGAATTCCCTCCGTATTCACAGCACCGAGATTGAAGGCGAACAGATTGTCGTGCTTTCTACCACCGGTATTGCCAATGCCCTGCGCGCCGGTGACAGTGCGGACTATGGTTTGCACCAAGAGGTGGTCAGGGAAGTGGGTACGATTAATACTGCTATTATTACCAGCGCGACACTCTCAGATGCGGCCATGGTGGAAACCCATATGATCGCAACCGAAGCCAAGGCGGCGGTATTTCAGCAGCTGGCTATACAAAGTACCGTATCCGAGAGCATAGCCACTGGTACTGGCACAGACTCGACTCTGATAGTGAGCGGCCAGAGCACAACCGCAGTTCGCTTTGCTGGCAAACATACCAAGTTTGCCGAGCAGGTGGCGCGGCTGACTATGGCGTCGATCGCCGATTCTCTAACTTTTATTGAGTGCGCTGCGTGAAAGTCTTAAATACCCGACTGATAACCCCGAGACTCTGCGGGCTGCTGTTACTTATCGCACTGCCGCTGATTTCCCTGCTGGGGTTGATGACCGGTCCGGTGTTTATTCCACTGGCGGATATTCTCTCCATGACCCTAAGTGGCGACAGTGGTAATAGCCAAGAAAAGCTGATTATTGAAATTATTCGCCTGCCAAGGGTAGTTCTCTCGCTACTAGTGGGCGCACTGCTCGCCATCTGTGGTGCTCTGTTGCAGGGCCTGTTCCGCAATCCACTGGCAGACCCGGCGCTGATTGGTGTCTCTGCTGGTGCCTCGGTGGGTGCCAGCTTGGTGATTGTATTTGGCTCAATGCTCACGGCTAATGGTCTGTTGCTGGGTTTATCGGCTATCTCTGTAGGCGCCTTTGCTGGTGCCATTATTACCTCGGTGATTATCTTTCGTTTGGCGACCGGTCCTCAGGGAACCTCAGTCGCCACCATGTTGCTGGCGGGTATTGCGATAAGCGCGTTAGCGGGGGCCGCCACTAATACTCTGAGTTATCTGGCTGACAATGACATGTTGCGCCGGATTAGCCTCTGGCAGATGGGCAATCTTCAGGGCGCTTCCTGGGATCGAGTCGGACTCTGCGCAGTCACTGCGGGATTTTTAGGTCTGCTTATTCCCCGTGAAGCCGGTGCCCTGAATGCCATGTTGCTGGGCGAGTCTGAAGCCCGCCATCTGGGCGTTAATGTTGAGTGGCTCAAGCGCCGATTGATTATTTACTCGGCATTGGGGGTGGCAATCTCGGTAGCCGTGGCTGGTGTGATTGCCTTTGTCGGCCTGATGGTTCCCCATCTTATTCGTCTTTTAGTCGGTCCCAATCATCGTGCTCTACTGCCTTTATCAGCGCTGGCTGGGGCTATTTTATTAGTCGCTGCAGACGCCTTGGCGCGGGTGGTGATCGCTCCCGCCGAGCTGCCAGTCGGTGTAGTCACCGCGCTATTGGGTGCGCCGTTCTTCCTTTGGTTGTTGGTTGTGCAGCGGAGGCGAAGCTAATGTTAAAAATTGTCTCAGTGGGTCTCACCATTTCGGCGGTGCCGCTATTAAACAATATTACCATCGACTGCCCGCGAGGCTCGGTCACGGCCCTTATGGGTCCCAATGGCGCTGGCAAAACCAGTCTGTTAAAAGTGATCTCTGGCGAGCACAGAGCCAGCCAGGGCAGAGTCGAGATTAATCGCCAGTCCAGAGAGGATTGGAAACCCGCTGAGATCGCTCAGTTTATGGCGGTATTGCCCCAGAGCTCGACCTTGGAATTTGCCTTTACCTCTGAAGAAGTGGTGTCCCTGGGGCGAACACCTCATGCAACGGGCACAGTGCGGGATGCTGAAATTATTACTGCGGCCCTGGCCAGGGTTGATGCCAGCTATTTAGCTCAGCGCTCTTTTGTGCAGCTGTCTGGCGGTGAAAAGCAGCGTGTGCAGCTTGCTCGAGTGCTGGCACAGATCTGGGACCACTGTGAAAGTGAGAGCGAATGTGAGGCCCCAACTGACGGCATACTGTTGCTCGATGAGCCCTCTGCCGCATTTGATCTGGCTCATCAGCTGATGTTGATCGATATAGTGCAGCAGATCTCCGCTTGTGGTGTGACTGTGGTGATGGTGATGCACGACTTGAATTTGGCGGCTAAGTGCGCCGATCAAATGGTCTTTATGAACTGCGGTCACTGCACAGCAGTGGGAACAGTGACCGAGCTGCTGACGCCGGAACTGATCAAAAAAGTCTTTTCGGTGGATGCACAAGTGATGACTCATCCGCTGCAGGGCACGCCGATGGTGGTGGTTTAAAAGCCTGCTTACTAATAGTTACGAATAATTAATAATAGTTACGAATAGTTAATAATTGTGGAATGGAATTTATATGGCTAATCAGCTGCAACTGATACTGGGTGGGGCGCGCTCTGGCAAAAGCCGCACGGCAGAACAGCGCGTGGCGGATTCTGGCCTAAACAAGATTTATCTTGCGACAGCCACCGCCGGTGACGACGAAATGAGTGAGCGTATTAAAAAGCATCAGGCGGACCGTGACGGCTATTGGCAGTTGCTGGAAGAGCCTCTGAAATTGGCCCAAACACTGCGCCAACATTCTCGTGTCGACAACTGTATTCTCGTGGATTGTCTGACGCTATGGCTAAGTAATTGCTTACATCACGACTGTTGGCCAGAGCAGCAACAGGCGCTACTGGATTCTATTGAGCAGTTGCCCGGTGCGGTTATTTTTGTCACCAATGAGGTGGGTCAGGGCATTGTGCCCATGGGTGAGTTAACTCGGCAGTTTGTCGATGAAGCGGGTTTTTTACATCAGCGTTTGGCCGCGGTGTGCGATCGTGTGACCATGGTGATAGCGGGCTTGTCCCAAGAATTAAAAGAGCCAGTGCGATGAACAGCTGGTTGCGAAATCCTGCGGCGGCACTCTGTGTCCAGAGCCGAGAGCTCGCCTTTGAGCGTCAGCAACAGCTGACCAAGCCGCCGGGATCGCTGGGTCGATTAGAGCAGTTAGCTATAGATTTTGCCGGCTTCCAGAAAACGCCTACACCGGAACTTAAGTATCCAGTTATTCGTGTCTTTGCCGCTGATCACGGTGTGGTGGCTGAAGGCGTTTCGGCGTTCCCTCAGGAAGTGACGGCGCAGATGATTTACAACTTTGTCGGCGGTGGCGCGGCGATTACGGTATTGGCCAAACAGCATGGTGCTGATTTTGCGGTGATCAATCTTGGCACTGTTGAGCCGCTTGGTGAGATGCCTAAGTTAGTCAATATTCAAATTGCTGCTGGCACGGAAAATTTTTGTCAGGGCGCGGCGATGAGCTCTGAACAGATGGCAGTTGCCCTTGAGGCGGGGCGCAATAGCTGCGCCGATCAGCCAGTGGATTGTTTTATCGGTGGTGAGATGGGCATAGGCAATACCACCTCGGCAGCCGCTATTTTCTGTGCGCTACTGGGTGCCGATGTGGATGATATTGTCGGCCGTGGCACCGGTGTTGACGATGCAGGTCTGCAGCGCAAGCGCGAGGCTGTGCAGCGCGGTTTGGACTTGCATATAGACGCCGATACTAGCCATGAAGAAATTTTACGCTGTCTCGGGGGCTTTGAGATTGCCGCGCTGGTGGGTGCTTATATTGGCCATGCTCAGCGTGGTGTGCCGAGTTTGGTGGATGGTTATATCAGCACTGCCGCGGCGCTATTGGCCTGCAGAATTTGCCCAGGCGTGGCTGACTGGTTATTGTTTTCGCACTGTTCTGCGGAATCGGCTCATGCCCTGGTGTTGAATGCCATGCAGGCACAGCCCCTGGTTAATTTAGATATGCGTCTGGGTGAAGGCAGTGGTGCTGGTGTTGCACTGTCGCTGATTCAGTCGTCTCTGTTACTCCATTCACAGATGGCAACCTTTGCCGAAGCCGGTGTGAGCGAAAGCTAAAAAATTATGACTAAAACCACTGCTCAAGCAGAATTCACCTGTATCGATTTTTTGCGTCATGGCGAGTGCCAGGGCGGCGAGATATTCCGCGGCAGTGGCAGCGATGTGGCGCTCACCGATAAGGGCTGGCAGCAGATGCGCGACTCAGTGCAGGATATGGCTGTCTGGGATTCTATTATTACTTCGCCGCTGCAGCGCTGTCGGCGCTTTGCTACAGAGCAGTCCGAGCGTTTAGACATTCCCCTAGTGGAGAATGCCAACTGGCGTGAAATCCACTTTGGCGATTGGGAGGGGCGGTTGATGGCCGATATCTGGAAACAGTCTCCGGATTTAGTGGCCAGCTACTTTAAAGACCCCAATCAGTCGACACCTCATAATGGCGAACCCTTTGCCGAGGTCGCTGAGCGCCTTAAAAGCGCTTGGGAAACGCTGTTAACTGAGCATCGCAACCAACATGTATTAGTCGTTCAGCACGGCGGTACTATAAGGATCCTGCTGGCTTTAATCCTCGGTATGCCGGCCACAGCGATGAATCAATTTGAAGTGCCCTTTGCCTGCCTCAGCCGTATCAAGGTCTTCCACCACAGTGACTATGCGGATTTCCCGATGCTGGTGTCACACAATGCCGGGAGCGCTGAGAAGTGAATGCTATTCGCCGAGAATGGCGCGCTCTGGCCTGTGCTATGCAGTTCTTAACCCGGATCCCGCTGTCCACGCGGACGCTTTTTGACAATAAAGATTACGCCAACTCTCTTGCCTGGTATCCGGTCATTGGTCTGATTTTGGGTGGCTTGGTGTGGCTCTCAGGTGTGGCTCTGACAGAACTGTCATCCACTTCTCTGGCCGCAGCGCTGGTGCTGGCGGTTTGGGTGCTACTCACTGGTGCGCTGCATTTGGATGGCGTCGCCGACTGTGCGGATGCCTGGGTCGGTGGCTTTGGCGATCGCGAGAAAACTTTTCAAATCCTTAAAGACCCGCGATCGGGTCCCATAGCCGTAGTAGTGTTGCTCCTTGTTCTCTTCGTTAAGTGGGCGGCGCTGGAAGTGTTGCTGGGCTCCGACCACTGGTCGATTATCGGGTTGATTCCGCTATTGGCTCGCGGCGCTATGCCGTATATTTTTTGGCGCCTCGACTATGCCAGTGCCAGCGGTCTGGGCTCGGCTCTGGTGGAGGAGCTTTCACGCCAGCGCATACTAATCAGTTTGCTGGTTGTGGCTCTTACTGTGGCGCTCAGTCTGGCTGCGGAGTTGGACATTCTCCTGCTGTTTGCGGTCGTCTCTCTGCTGATCTATCTCTGGTGGAAGCGTGCTAGTTATCAAAAATTGGGTGGCTTTAATGGCGACTGTGCCGGTGCTCTGGTGGAATTTCTTGAGTTGGGTCTGTTGTTGGGTTTGGCGATTTATACGAGCTATAGCCTGTGACTGCTGTGGCACTTCTACTGGGTCTGCTGATCGACCATTTTGTCGGTGAGGCCAAACGCTGGCATCCCTTGGTGGGCTTTGGCAATGCTGCCTCTATATTAGAGAAAGCCGCCAATCCCAGTAGCGACACCGAGGGAAAATCACACGGCCTAATCTGCTGGGCGCTGATGGTGTTGATTCCGGTTATCGCGATGAGCCTAGTTGTCTCGGAGCTCTCGGGCCTGGCACTGTTAGTGGTTAACGCGCTAGTGGTCTATTTTGTGGTGGGTCTAAAAAGTCTCGCTGAGCATGGGCGCAATGTTGCTGAGCCTCTACTGGCCGGTGATCTGCAGGGTGCTCGCGGACAGATAGCCATGATGGTCAGTCGCGATACCGACAACCTCAGTGAGCAGCAGGTGGCGTCGGCAACCTGTGAGTCGGTGCTGGAGAATGGCAGTGATGCGATCTTTGCTGCTCTGTTTTGGTTTTGTTTGCTCGGTGCTCCAGGTGCGATTCTCTATCGTGGAGCCAATACACTAGATGCCATGTGGGGCTATAAGACTGATCGCTATCGCCGTTTTGGTTGGGCCGCAGCGCGAATTGATGATGTTTTAAATTGGCTGCCCGCACGCTTAACGGCACTCAGTTACAGTCTGGTGGGTAATTTTTCCAGCGGCCTAAAATGCGCTCGACAGCAGGGTGCTCTAACCGATAGTCCCAATGCTGGCTTTGTGATGGCTGCAGGAGCCGGTGCCATAGGGGTCAGCATGGGCGGTGCGGCGGTTTATCATGGCGAAGAACATCAGCGACCGATCTTTGGCGTGGGCCCAGTGGCTGAGGCGACCGACATTGAGCGCGCCATTGCGCTGGTGCAGCGCACATCGGTGCTGTGGGTACTGTTGGCTCTGGGGTTTAATGGGTTGACAGTACTGCGATTATCGCTGTGACAGCTGCGCTTAAACCAGTGGCTCTTAACCCAGTGGCTCTTGACTCAATGGCTCTTAAACCAGTGACTCTTAACTCAATGGCTCTGAAACCAATTCATGGCGGTGCTCTCTATAGAGCCAGTAAAGAATTTGCTATAGCTCCTGAACATTGGATTGACCTCTCTACCGGTATTAGCCCTGAGGCGTGGCCAGTGCCAGCGCCACCGATGGAGGCGTGGCGCTCTCTGCCCGATACCGAAGATGGTTTAATCGCCGGGGCTGCCGATTATTATGGTTGTCGTGTCAGTGAGATATTGCCCACCTCAGGCTCCCAATTTGCTATCGAGCAGATTCCTCAGCTAGTCGATGTCGGCGCAGTAGCCGTGCCCGTTTGGGGTTATGCCGAACACAGTTATCGCTGGCAATTAGCCGGACATCAGTTGTACTGGTACAGCAGTTATCAAGAGCTGGCGCATTTGGTCGAGACCAAAACCGTCGCTAATGCGTTGGTGATTAACCCGAATAATCCCAGTACCGAATTGTTTACGCTCGCAGAGTTACAGCATCTGATGGCAGTTTTGGCGGTCAATAATGGCAAGCTAGTAGTCGATGAAGCCTTTATGGATAGCTGTGAAGAGCACTCTCTGTGCACTATTTTAGCCGATCGGCCGTGCCCACCAGAGCTGATTATTCTGCGCTCGGTGGGTAAGTTCTTTGGCCTCGCTGGGATCCGGTTGGGCTTTGTGATTGCCAGCGAAGTGTTTATTCAGCGCCTTGAGCCACAGCTGTCGCCCTGGGCGGTGAACCATATTGCCCGCTGGGTTGGTCAGCAGGCACTGGCGGATCGTGACTGGCAGCGGCGCCAACGCCAGCGATTAGTGCAGCACTCTGCGGTTTGGCAAACGCAGCTGAAAATTTTGTTCCCGGCGTTTGACTGGCAGCGCTCAGATTGTTTTGTTACCGCCTTTGCCGATCGCCAGAGCTGCGAGAAGCTCTACCAAAAGCTCGGCGAGAGTGCTCTGTTGGTGAGACTGTTATGCAGTGCCCGAGAGGGTTTGCAGGGCGGCTTTCAGAGTCAGTCGCATAGTGTGAAGGTGGGTGGAAAGTCAGATAAAAAGCCAGATGGCGCCGCGCTGCGCTTTGGCCTGCCAGCCCCGAGTCAGCAGCAAGCTGTTATAGATCGAATCACAACGCATAATTGGAGACCCCTATGAGCCGTTTAAAGCTAACCCTGTTGGTTATTCTCAGCTTTGCTAGCGCCGGACTGCGCGCCGAAGTGATGGTCGATGATGATCTGGGCAATTCAGTGCGTCTCGAACAGCCCGCCACAAGAATTATTAGCCTGGCCCCTCATCTTACTGAAATTGTATTTGCTGCTGGTGCGGGCGATAAGCTTATTGGTGTCGTCAGCTACAGTGATCATCCTCCGGCGGCCTTAGATATCCCGATAATTGGCTCTTACAACAGCATTAATTATGAAGCCTTAGTGGCGCTGCAGCCCGATCTGGTACTCGTTTGGAACTCGGGGAATGGTCAGGAGTTAGCCGCGCGTTTGGAGGCGTTGGGGTTAACGGTGTTTGTTAGCGAACCCAAGCGTTTGCCGGATATTGCACGATCTTTAAATAAGATCGGTATCCTCAGCGGCACAGTGTCAGTGGCCGAAAAGGCTGCAGCAAAATATTTAACGCGCTACCAGGCTCTAGTCGCAGACAACAGTAGCAAAGCACCGGTGAATGTCTTTCTTGAAGTCTGGCATGAGCCGATGATGACGGTTAATGGCACCCATATTATCTCCGACAGTATTGAGCTCTGTGGCGGCATTAATATTTTTGCCGATGCTCTGCCCCTGGTGCCGCGCATCAGTGTGGAATCGGTGGTGCGTGGTAACCCTGATGTGATTATTGCCACGGGTATGGCCAATGAGCGCCCGGAATGGTTGGATAATTGGTTGATTTGGCCGGACCTCAGTGCGGTTAAATCGAATAGTTTGCACTCCATAAATCCCGACTTGATCGGTCGTCATAGTCCGCGCATATTACAGGGCGTGACTCAACTCTGTGATTACTTTGATCGGGCTCGAAAATCTCTGGCGTTGAATCCAATCAAGCCAATTGATCGCCTCTAAAGTAAAGGAGCCGTTTTGAACACAATAATTACCCAGCAAGAGCGCGATGATTTCTACAAGGTTTTGTATGGGCGCCGCGATGTGCGCAGTGAGTTTCTGCCCGAGTCGATCGCCGATGATGTTCTAGAGCGCATATTACAGGCCGCCCATCATGCTCCCTCTGTCGGTTTTTCTCAGCCGTGGAATTTTATTCTGCTGCGTGACCAAAAGATCAAGCAGTCTATCCATGACCTACATCTGCAAGCCAATGCCGAAGCAGCTGAAATGTTTACTGAGAAGCGTGGGAAGGATTATCGTCAGATTAAGCTGGCTGGAATTCTCGATGCGCCAATCAATATTTGCATTACCTGTGATCGCGAACGCGGCGGTGATGTGGTGTTGGGCAAGACCCATCAGCCGGAGATGGATATCTATAGCTCGGTCTGTGCGGTGCAAAATTTGCAGTTGGCGGCCCGGGCTGAAAATATTGGTGTCGGCTGGGTATCGATTATGGATAAGCAGCAGTTAAAGACACTGCTTAAAATTCCGCAGAGAATTGAGATTGTGGCCTATCTCTGTATTGGTCATGTATCGCATTTCTACGACGAGCCAGAGTTACAGGTGAAGGGGTGGCAGAGCAGAACAGATTTGGCGGAGCTGGTGTCCACGGACCAATGGGATTTTTAAACTGAGATTTTACTCGTCGCCTTCGCTGTCGCTCATGCGCTCGATACGTTCCTGCTCTTCAGCGAATGCGGCCTTAATTTCTTCCATCACCGTATCCACATCAGCCAGTTCGGTGTCTTCGGCAAAGTAGCCGGTCAATTGGCTGTGGGGGGTTAACTTACCCTCTTCAAATAGTGCCCACATCTCCTTGTCGTATTTGGTCTCGAGCAGCTCTGGCGCGTACTGCCCGTAGTACTCGGTCATATTGTTAACATCTCGAGAGAGCATGCGTTCGGCATGGTTATTGGCGGCGGCATCCACTGCCTGAGGCAGGTCGATAATCACTGGGCCGTAGTCGTCGACCAGTACATTAAATTCTGACAGATCTCCGTGGACTAAACCGGCGCAGAGCATGCGCAGTACATATTGCATGACCACATAGTGATCTTCGATGGCCTGTTCGGCAGACATGGAGATATCATTTAAGCGCGGTGCCACCTGGCCATCTTCGAGGGTCACCAGCTCCATCAGCAAGACACCGTCAAAGCAGCCGTAGGGTACGGGTACACGCACATTAGCGGCGGCGAGTTTGTAGAGGGCGTCGACTTCGGCGTTCTGCCAGGTTTCTTCCTGCTGCTTGCGGCCGAACCTTGAGCCTTTTTCCATGGCGCGCTGGCGGCGACTGTTGCGGACCTTGCGGCCCTCTTGATAGGTGACAGCCTGTTTAAAGCTGCGTTTGCTGGCCTCTTTGTAGACCTTGGCACAGCGTATTTCCGAACCGCAGCGCACCA
>CAXAFJ010000075.1:0-10015 GCA_963968025.1 uncultured Pseudomonadales bacterium
GCTAACCTCTTTTCGAGTGATTGGTATCGCATTTCCACATTAAAGCCCAATGTACGAGATCATATTACTGTTCACGCTCACCGCTATAGGGGTAGGCGCTGGTACATGTTAGAAGACCATATTACCGGTCAAGTACGCAGGCTAACGCCCCAGTCCTATCTTATCTTTGGCTTGATGAACGGCAATAGAACCGTCGATGATCTCTGGGTTTTATCCTCTGAAAGGCTCGGCGAAGAAATGCCGACCCATGAAGAGATGTTGCAGCTGCTGGCGAGCCTCTATCAGGGCAACCTGATAAAAATGGAAGCCAGTGGTGATATCGAAGAGCTGTTTAAACGTGGCAGCGACGCCAAGCGAAAGAAGTGGTTGGGAAAGCTCAAGTCGCCATTGTCCATTCAGATACCGATAGTTGATCCAGACCATTTTCTCACCCGAACGGTTAAATATGTGCGGCCGGTATTTAGTCGAATTAGCCTTGCCATGTACTGCCTATTACTTATTTATGCACTGTTCCTGATCGGTCAAAATTGGGATGCCTTAACCAAGAATATTGGTGACAGAGTATTGGCTGCGGATAATTTAATCCTTATGTGGTTTATTTATCCGATAGTGAAATTGCTCCACGAGCTTGGCCATGGCTACGTTTTAAAACGTAACGGTGGTGAAGTGCATGAACTGGGCATCATGCTGCTGGTATTCCTGCCAATGCCCTATGTGGATGCCTCCGCGGCAACCGCATTTGCCGACAAAAAGCAGCGCATGCTAGTGGGTATGGCCGGCATACTGGTCGAACTCTTTCTGGCGGCATTGGCGGTGTTGGTGTGGGTCAATTCTGAATCAGGGCTGGTCAATTCCATTGCCTTTAACCTGATATTTATTGTCGGTATTTCAACCGTTCTGGTGAATGGTAATCCACTGCTTCGCTATGACGGTTACTATGTGCTGTCCGATTTTCTTGAGATCCCCAACCTGGGTCAGCGGGCCAATCAATACTGGGGCTGGCTATCTAAGCGAGTTCTTTTTGGTGCCAAGGGTTTCCAGTCCCCAGCCTACGATAGGCGCGAAGCCCTGTGGCTATTTTTCTACGGCTTTAGCGCCCTGGTCTATCGCTTAGTCTTGATGCTTTCAATTATTCTGTTTGTCGCGCAACAGTATTTTGCTGTCGGCGTGCTATTGGCTATCTGGTCCTTAACCGGAACCTTTATATGGCCCAATTTAAAGATCTTGAAAAACGCCTGGGGTGATAAAGACGCGGGTCCGAAAGGCCGAAGTCCCAAGGTGGTCATGCCGATAGTTGCGGGCGTATTTATTTTTCTGCTGGCTATCTTGCCGCTGCCGCTCTCGACAAGCGTTGAGGGCATTGTCCACTTGAAGGACGATAGGCGTGTGTTGGGTGGTGAGAACTGTTTTGTTGACGGCTTGCACCAAATTGCTGGAGCTGAAGTCGAGGTCGGAGACCTTCTGGTCACCTGTGAAAATCCAAGGCTCTTGGCAAGCAGCAAGACACTCTCCAAGCAATATGCCGAGGTGGTGGCGCAGCGACAGGGTGTCTGGGACGATCCCGTCAGAATAAAAATATTCGACGAAGAGATCGCTCGCCTTGACGATGAGATCAAAGAAAATCGCCTGCAACTAGATGCTCTGAATATCTATGCCGCTGTGCAGGGCACCTGGTGGGTTACCAATGCCGATGATCTTATCGGCCAGTATATTTCGCGAGGCAAGTTGGTTGGCTATATTATCTCCAACAGAGACGTCAGTGTCTTGGGGATGATTCCCGAGTCGGAGATCGATCTGGTTCGCAATAAGGTGGACAGCGTCACGGTGATGAAATCGTCAAATATTCACTCTCACCTAACACCCACTTCCTGGAAAGTTTACCCCTCAGCAACCAAAGATGTGGTCAGTGCGGTGTTGAGTGAAGCGGGCGGTGGAGCCGTGGTGATGGATCCCTCTGAGAACAACCCAATATCTGTCAAACGGTATTTTCTGATCGATTTAGCCTTTGAATCGCTGCCTTCTGCCCTGGTTGAAGAGCGCCTGTTGATCAAATTTATACATCCGCCAGAGCCGATTGTTTATCGAATCTACCGTTTGGTTAGAAGAACATTCTTGACCTATTTCAATGTCTAAGTTTTTGCAAAAAGCGCCTATTTTGACCGGATTGCGCAACGAGAAAATCTGGGAAGTCAGCAATTGGCTGGACGTTTTTATTGTCAGGGCAAGAGAGTATTTAGGTGATTTATTTAATCGCCTTTCAAGAGGCGATGAAAGGCTGGTTAAAGCAATCATCAAACGCTCAGCCTCAATTGCGGACAGCAGTGATGCAGAGTTAGACAGCCTTCTTCACAGCAGTCGAGATCGGCTCAAGATTGAAGGTATAAACCGCTCTACCATCACCGAGAGCTTCGCGGTCATCAGAGAAGTTAGTGGCCGCGTCTTGGGCATGCGTCATCACCATACACAGATTCGCGTCTCTATCTCGTTATTGAGAGGCTGTATCGCCGAGATGGCAACTGGCGAAGGTAAAACCCTCGCCGCAACCTTGGCCTGTGCAACGGCAGGTCTCGCCGGCATTCCAGTGCATGTAGTGACCATTAACGACTACCTGGCACAGCGCGATGGTGAAGAGATGACCCCACTCTATCAAGCACTGGGGCTATCCGTAGGCATTATCACTCACGATGCGGAGCTGGCTGAGCGACGTCAAACCTACAGCTGCGATATCTGTTTCTGTAGCAACAAAGAACTGACCTTTGATTTTCTCAAAGACAGATTGGTGCTCGATGGCAGTGAAAATGCCCGAGTGCTTCAGGCCGCTCTGTTGACCAAAGACAGTCAGTGGGCCGAGAAGTTATTGCTTCGTGGACTGCACTTTGCCATTGTCGATGAAGCCGACAGCGTGCTGATCGATGAGGCGCGAACCCCGTTGATTATTTCCGGCCAAGAGAGCTTTGGGCAAAGGGAAGAAATGCTACTCAGGCAGGCAATGGAGATAGCTGCAGAATATCAAAAGGGCATTCATTTTGAAGAGAATGAAGACGCATCAATCCATATAACCCCTAGTGGAGAACGCCTGCTGATTGAATTGGCGGCAGATCTAGAGGGACTGTGGAAGAGCTCTTTCTACCGTGACCCACTAGTCCGGCAGGCGCTTTTAGCCATGCATGTCTATCATCTTGACAGAGACTATATAGTCGACGAAGAGGGGCTGGTGCAGATTGTCGATCCCTATACCGGCCGTGTTATGCCGGGTCGAAGCTGGGGGCAGGGCTTGCAGCAGATGATTGAAATGAAGGAAGCTTGTGAACTGACCAAGCCCCGAGAGACCAATGCTGAAATCAGCTATCAAAATTTTTTCCGCAAGTACCACCACCTCAGTGGCATGACCGGAACTGTGACTGAAGTGGCCAGTGAAATACTCGATGTCTATCGCTTGCGCAGTGAGACAATACCGCTGTTAAAAGTTAGTCAGCGCAAAACCCTGTTGCGCGAGGTCTATCAAACCGAAGTGCAGAAGTTGACTCGCATCGCCAACATCGTTGCCGCCCAAGCTGGTGTTGGCCAACCGATTTTAATCGGCACCAACGCGGTGTCATCCTCTGAAGCGATTAGTGAAATACTCTCGGCTCAGGGTCTAAAGCATACCGTGTTAAATGCGCGCCAGGATGAAAACGAGGCGGGCATTGTGGCCCTAGCGGGAGAATTGGGTGCGGTCACCGTTGCCACCAGTATGGCGGGCAGAGGAACCGATATAAAATTGAGTAAAGCGGCAAAAGAGGCTGGCGGCCTACATGTTATTGTCACCGAATTGCAGGATGCCCGAAGAATTGATCGGCAGCTGGCGGGACGTAGCGCTCGCCAAGGGGATCCGGGTACGGCCAGTGAGATATTGTCAATGGAAGACCGTCTTATCAAAAAAATGTCCGGGCCGTTTATTCGCAACCTGAGCGCATTTTTTGCTACAACCAATATCTCAATGCCCAGTTGGCTGGGCATGCGGGTACAGAAAAACTGCCAAAAACGTATTGAAAAAAGCCACTATGGCCAACGTTTACAACTAATTAAATCGGATGGTAAAAGGCAGCAAACTATGGCCTTTGCAGGGGAGAGAAAATGAAAGGTAAATTTGTTCTGGGGTCGATTGCGGCTGTTGTCGTTAACCTCAGTTTGGCGATGCCGGTGAGCGCAGAAGAGAATTTTTTAACCGCCCTTGGGTGCATGCTTGAGCCGAGTAAAAATGTTGAAGTGGGGTCATCGGTTTCAGGTGTGATTGAATCGATCAATCTCTACCGAGGTGATCAGGTTAAAGAGGGCGAAGTGCTATTCAGACTCAAGGCGGGAATGCAAAAAGCCGGTGTTGAATTAGCCCGATTGAAATCCGAGTTTTCCCAGCGCAAGCTGGTGCGCAATGCTGAAATGTTTGAGGATCAGCTGCTCTCGGCTCACGAGCGCGATGAGATTGAAACCGAGTCTTTGATGGCCAAGACTGAGCTGCAATTAAAAGAGCAAGAGCTCGATTTGCGTAGGGTGATGAGTCCCATCAGTGGTGTGGTGGTGGATCGATTTGTCGATAAAGGCGAGTACGTCAATGTTGAGCCGGTCCTGAGTCTGGCGACCTTGGATCCACTGCATATAGACTTGCTACTACCCTATAGCTATTTTGGCAGCATAGTGACCGGCCAAGAGTTGCAGATACGCGCAGAGCCGACATTGATTCAGCCGCGATCAGCCAGAGTCAAAACCGTGGATCCGCTAATTGATCCGGCCAGTGGAACCTTTAGAGTGCAGCTGACGATGCCCAATCCCGGCAATAAAATTCCAGCGGGCCTGCGCTGTAGTGTAGCGCTTATGCCGGCTGGGAGCGCATCATGAGCAAAAATAACGGCTTGTTGTGGATCATCCTGCTGCTCTGTTTGGCCAATTCAGGTTTCAGCTACCTGCTTTATCAGGGCCAGGTCAATCAGCGCCAGGTGAGCCAAGAGATGGATGTCGCCACAGCCAATGAGTGGGGTACCAAAATTGCCAGTCTCTACAATCTAAAGCGTGCCGATAGTCTCTATGCTCTGTTCGACAGTAGGGCAAAGGCAAAGCTGGATAGAGATCAGTTCACCTCTCAGTTAGCAAATCTGCACAAGTTGTTTGGTGATCTCGAAGATATCAACTATGTTAATTCAGTCGAGGTTGGCGGTAAGGGCGGAAGTCGCTACCACCAGCTTTATTTCAATGCCAAGGTAAGTGAGAGAAGTAGCCTGGCGACGATGAAGATAACCTTGGTTGTTGAGGGTTCTTCGGTAAACCTTTTTGGGCTGTTAATCAACTCAAGAGAGTCTCTAGATTAGCACTGAAAGTGGTTTGGAAAGTACCTGGGAAAGTACCTGGAAAATGACCGCTATTTGCACTGCCATCTAATCTCGAATAGTCTAGCCGGGTTGCAGTGTGACGAAACAGGGAAATTTCCCCTTATGTCAGTCTGTTTGTAAGGGAGCGTTTTGCCATCACATGATCATAGACGATCGTAAATTATTGGAGTTAACGACGTGTCTAGGTTATTTTTGAAATACTGGAAGTCCCTGTTATTTGTCAATCTGTTGTTCTGCCTGCTGGTTATTCGCTATGGATATCATCATCTCTATAGTGAAAACGCACTGCTCGAAAATCTTCAGGGTGTCTTGCTGCTGTTGTCCACAGTCGCCTACTTTCGTCTTGCGAGTCGTTCCCTAGGTCATCTGCGGTCGGCCTATTTTGGTACTGCGCTGCTGTGCTTTAGCTTTTTTACCCGGGAACTTGATCTTGAATTGCTGCCTGTGATCGAGCATGCTGGTTTTCTGTTTCATGGCATCGGCAGAACGCTTATGCTGTTGGTCCTGTGGTCATTTTATTTTGTCATGGTGGCCCGCCAGGGTGGCTTTAAGGCACATATTACAAATCTTCTGCGCTCCAAATATCTGCATTATTTTAGTTTATGTTTTCTGCTGCTTGTCACTGGCGCCTTCTTCGACAAAGAAATTTTTGCTATTGAATATGGGCGGCTGTTTGAAGAGTTGGCTGAAACCAACGCCTATTTGTTTCTTGCACTGCCAGCTCTTTATGAGCTCTATTACGGCTTTAAGAAGAGTCTGCACTTAAGGGCGGGTGGCAACCTGGGTGTCAAGGCAGAGGAAACCTAGTTATTGCTGTTACTCTTGTCTAAAGCGTTTAATCCTTGCGGCCAGTCAACAATAGCGTAAGCTTCAGCCGCTCTAGCAGCCCAATACAAGCAGCCCAATACAAGCAACCCAACACGAGCACACCAATGGACTATCTACTTTATCTCGGGCTAGGTGCGGTCGCTGGTCTTATTAGTGGCCTCTTTGGTCTCGGTGGTGGCGTTGTGATAGTGCCTATTCTGATTTTATCGTTTGAGTTTCAGGGTATGGCCCCAGAGATATCCACTCATGTGGCGATTGGCACCTCCCTGGCGACGATTTTAGTCACCTCTCTGTCTTCTATTTACACCCACAATCAAAAGCAGGCCATACGCTGGGATCTGGTGAAAGCTATCACCCCTGGCATCGTGCTTGGGGCGCTGCTGGGAGGCATGCTTGCCCTGTCCTTGAGGGGCACCTTGCTGCAGCTGCTGTTTGGCGGCTTTTTGGTTGCAGTTGCGTTACAGATGTTGGTTTACAAAACAGTCGAGCAGAGCAGTTCTGTTCCAAAGCCGCTGTTGTTAGGTATTGCCGGCACCGGAATTGGCAGTTTATCGACTCTGTTTGGCATTGGCGGGGGGGCACTCACGACACCGTTCCTTACTTTTAATGGGGTCAAGATTCATCATGCAGTAGGCGCCGCTGCAGCCTGTGGGTTTCCCATCGCCCTAGCTGCCACTCTGGTTTATGGCAGTGCAACCATTCCCGCGGCACATTTGCCTGAGTCGACCCTGGGCTATATATTCCTTCCTGCATGGCTGGGCATTGTTGTGATCAGCGCGCCCTGTGCCAGACTTGGGGCTCTGTTAGCCCATCGCACTAATGCGCGGTTGCTGCAAAAACTTTTTGGCATCGTGCTGCTATTATTAGGTGGGCGCTTTGTCTGGCTTAACCTCTCCTAATAAACTGACCGGCGGATACTGTGTCTGATACGCAAAACAAAATTCTCGATATTCTAAAAGACGGTGAATTTCATTCCGGTGAAGCTCTCGGAGAAACTCTCGGCTGCAGTCGCACAGCGATATGGAAAAAGCTACAGAAGCTTGAGGCTCTAGGTCTGGTTATTGAGACCACCAAAGGGACTGGGTACCGAATTGTCGGAGGTGTCGACTTGCTCGATGCTCAGGCAATTACCCAAGTTTTGTCCACTTCAGCCACAGAGCATCTGGCCAGTGTTGAGGTGTTCCAGAATATCGATTCAACCAATAAGTATGCCCGTGAACTAGCCGAGACCAGCTCCGCCAGTGGAGCGGTAGTGTTGGCGGAGCAACAGAGCGCCGGACGCGGGCGTCGCGGAAAACATTGGGTCAGCCCTTTCGCCGCCAATATCTACCTCTCCATGGTCTGGGATTTTGAGCAGGGTGCTCAGGCACTTGAAGGCTTGAGTCTGGCCATAGGCGTAGCCGTTAAGCGGGTTCTTACTGCTCAGGGCGTTGATGCTGTGCAGCTGAAATGGCCAAATGACATCTATGTTGAACAAAAGAAGCTCGGTGGAATACTGCTGGAAATGGTTGGCGACCCAGCTGGCCAGTGCACGGTTATTGTGGGTGTTGGCCTAAATGTCTCCATGCCGGCTAAATCAGGCGGCGAAATCGAGCAAGATTGGACCGATATAGCGACTCAGCTAAAGCGCCAAAATCCAGCTAGGTCGTCACCGAGCAGAAACGCCCTTGCCGCTGCACTGATCTCTGAAATCCTGCCTTTATTGAGCACTTTTCAGTCCCAGGGCTTTGCTGTTTATCGCGAAGAATGGCAGGCTGCCGATGCTTTCTATGGTCTCAATGCGGTGATCAGTACGCCAAAGCAGTCCATAGCCGGGATTGTAAAGGGCGTAGACAGTAATGGTGCGCTGCGGCTTGAGTTGGAGAATGGCAAGGTGGAGAGCTTTATTGGCGGCGAGTTGAGTCTGAGGTTGGTGAAATGATATTACAGATTGATGCGGGCAATACGCGGATCAAATGGCGAGTTGTTGAGGACTCCAGGGTCGGTAATAGGGGTTACAGGGCTGTTGATAAGGGTTGCAGGACTGTTGCCGAAGGCACTCAATTAACCGCATCCATATTGGCTGGCAAGCCTTTGCTACTGCCGACCGTTACCGCACTGACAGTGGCGCAACTGTCCAATGTCGCTGGCGACACTGTTATTGCAGTGCTATCCAAGCAGTTGCGAGCCCAGTTTGCTATCAACCTGCAAGTGGCCAAGGTAAGTCCACGGGTTGGTCTGGTGAGTTGTGGTTATACGTCTCCGGAGACTCTGGGCGTCGATCGCTGGTTGGTTGTGTTGGCCGCATTTGAGAAAACCGGTCGCGCTGCTGTTGTGGTTGATGCAGGAAGCGCCGTGACTGTCGATATTGTCAACAGTGAGGGCGTTCATCAGGGCGGCTATATAGTGCCGGGAGTCGGGCTGCTTCAAGAGTCCCTATGGCAGGGTACGGATCAAGTGAAAGTGGATCAGTGCGAGTCTGGTGAACAATCTACCCCGGGAGTGACTACTGAGCAAGCTGTCAGCCATGGCTGCATTGTAATGTTGGTGGCCTTTATTGAGCGTCTCGCCGCCGAGCACCGCGCCGAATTGATCATAACGGGCGGCGACGCTCTACTGATCAAAAGTCAGTTGGCAGTCAAGGCTGATTATTGCCCTGACTTGGTTCTCGATGGCCTGTCTGTAGAGGGGCTTGGCTTTACCCTCTGGGCCGATAAATGAAAATAATACTCAGCCTTGTGCTGCTTGTTAATCTTCTCGGCTATTTGATGATGACAAATGTGCCGCCCTCAGCGCCATTAGCGAGCAAAGACTATAAGAGTGCTGGCGCAGAGGAGGTCGGTAGTCTTGTGCTGCTATCCGAACTCTCTAGCGAACAGCTAGCGGATCTATCACTGCCGCCACCGTTACCGCCTAAGGATGACCTGATTGAGGTAAATTCGATCCAGGAGCCTGAGGTGATAATGTGCGAGGTGCTTGGGCCCTTTGCCAATGATCAATTGGCGACTGCTGCACTAGGCCTTTTGCTAGCGGATTTGGACAGTCAAAAGGGGCTGATTTTCGCCTCTCCGACAGCCCAATTTTGGCTGTCTATCCCCACCCCTGAAACCCTTGATATCCCTGCGCACTCCTGGCGTCAATTGGAAACGAAAAAAAGATACCGAGAAGACTGCATGGAGGTTGCTAATAGGCTTAAGTTTCACTAGAATCGCGCTCCGTTATTGTGATGCTGGCGTAGCTCAGTTGGTAGAGCAGCTGACTTGTAATCAGCCGGTCGGGGGTTCGACTCCTCTCGCCAGCTCCATTTCTTTAGCTAAGGCATTAATATTGTTGACAATATTATGCTGAGCAAAGAAAATAAACGGCCTTTTTTCAAGGCATTTTGTCGTTTTCTTGCATTAAAAAGTCATTTTTTGGCTGATTTGGGCAGGGCGGCATAGGATTGTTTAAGGCAAGATGCCCAGATTGATTCGTCTCGGAAGTAACTGAGTGCGACTTAAAAGAGTAAAAGTTTAACTATTCGGCGGGATTCCCGAGCGGCCAAAGGGATCAGACTGTAAATCTGACGCGAAAGCTTCGGTGGTTCGAATCCACCTCCCGCCACCATAGTTAAAGCAGTGTTAAGCAAGAGTAAGCCTGTCCTGAAGCTGGAATTTTGGGGCGACAGGGATTGGCGCGACTTGAAAAGTTTGTAGGTTCAAGCGGGCATAGTTTAATGGTAGAACCTCAGCCTTCCAAGCTGATGATGCGGGTTCGATTCCCGCTGCCCGCTCCAATTATTGGTAAAGGTTTGTGCTCATATAGCTCAGCGGTAGAGCACTTCCTTGGTAAGGAAGAGGTCACCG
>CAXAFJ010000076.1:0-9833 GCA_963968025.1 uncultured Pseudomonadales bacterium
CGACTGGCTGGGATTCGGACAAAGCCACTCCTCCCCTGCAACTCCAACAAAGCCCTCAGACAGAGCCCTCTATTTTGTCATCCCGACAGAGCGCAGCGACGAGGGATCTCATTCCCTACCCACTGCGCCTAAGCAAAAACAACCCAACCAGCACACAGAACAGAATCGGCACCATCACCGCCAGCAGCGGCGGAAACTGAAACACCACACTCAGCGGCCCCAGCATATCCTGAAAAATCCGGAAGCTAATCCCAAACACCACGCCGATAAAAATCCGGAATCCCATAGTCGAGTCACGCAGCGGGCCAAAGACAAAAGATATACCCAGTAAAACTAGACCAATAATAATCAGCGGCTGCAACACCTTGCGCCACATCGCCACTTCATAGCTTGCCGTGTCTATATTCTGCAGTTCAAGAAAAGCAATATAGTTGTACAGACTCTCAATCGACAGGGAGTCCGCCGGCAAAATATTTAACATCAACACATTCGGCGTCAACTCCGAGTCCCAGCGCCGAGTAATCAGCTTATCTTTTTCAGTGCGGTTTTCCAAGAAACGCGTCACCGACACATTCTCTTCCACCCAATAGCGCTCAACGGCATTAAAAGTTGCCCGGGAGGCAAAGCTCGCCTCTTCGATCTGCCGCTGATCATTAAACTGATAGCGGGTCACACCATATAAAACACCACCGGGGAACACGGCGTTAGCGTGCATAAACTGATTGCCTTCACGATTCCAAAGACCAGACGACGAATCCTGAGCGCTCTCACCTTTACGTAAATACTCACGCTTACCCTCGGCCAACTGATCCAGATAAGGAGAGAAATACTCGCCAATGGTCATACCTAAAATCACAAAGATCAGCACCGGCTTAAGCACAAAACCAACAATACGCAACGGCGAGACACCCGCCGCACGCATCACGATCACCTCGCTATTACCCGCCAGCAACCCAAGCCCCACCAGACAGCCAATCAGCGACGCGAAGGGAATATATTCATAAATTCTCGAGGGCACCAAGGTGATCACATAAATCAGCGCGTCAGTGAAGAAGTAATTGCGCATCACATCAGCAGACTGATCGATAATCGCACCCACCGAGTCCAACCCCACCAACACCAATAGTGTCACCCCGATAGAGGCAAATACTGTGGTGCCCACATGCCAAGATAGACGTCGCATCATGCCGCCACCTCGCCATCAGTCACTACCACCTTAGATTTTTTCGGCGCACCGGATCTCAGCAGCAACAGCGCAATACCCAGATACAGCCCATGCACCGGCAGCAGCGTCACATAGATTGGAATCGCACCAGACTCCAGCGCCCCACGCATGCCATTGAGTGCCACCAGATAAGTGAAATACAGCGCAATCGCCGGCAATAATTTGCCATAGCGGCCTTGGCGATTATTGGTGCGACTTAACGGCACCGCTAATATAGTCACCACCAACACCATCAATGGAATCGACAGACGCCACTGAAGAGTTGCCTGCAACTCCGGATCACTGGACCCCAGCAGCAGACTGGTTTGCATCGCATCGGTCTTAGCCTTCCTGATACTTGGCTGACTGTCTTCTAGACGCGAGCCATATTCCTCAAAGCGCGTAATTTGATAATCATTCTGACCCGGCACACCTTCAATACGATAGCCGCTCTCCATCACCAAATAGCGCTCGCGACTATTTTCTGCCTGCTGTTGCCGACCTTTCTCAGCCAGCACTAAAATCAAACGGCGATCAGAGTTCTCGTCGCTGCCTGCGGTCATGGCCAAAAAAATCTCATCCAACTCACGGTCCTCGGTTACCGCCTCGGCATAGGTAACCCCTTTGCCGCCGGATAGAGAATAGAACTTTTTCGGCATCAACTTATCCAGCTCACTGCGGGATTTCTCAGCATCAAATAAAGCCTCAGCCTTAGCCATGCCCGAAGGAGAAACCGAGAGACTCAACCAGCCAGTGGCAAGCGCAAACACAGAGGCAATAATCAATGTGTAACCCATCAGCCGCCGCTCCGACACACCACAGGCTTTTAATACACTCATCTCGTTTTGCACATAGAGCCGACCAAAGGAGAGCAGCACCGCGAGAAAGAACGCCAGGGGCAGCGTTAATTCGAGAAAGCTGGGAATGCGATAGCCAATCATCGCAAAAATAGAGTTGGAGTCCATATCCCCGGCCACGGCTTTGGCGAGGTATTTAACAAAGCGGCCACTCATTAGCACCAGCAGCAGAATCACGCAGACGGCCGTGGTGGCAGATAGAATTTCGCGACACAGATAACGGAAAATAATCACAGGTTAAACTTATAGCCCTTGGGTGTTGTAGCGAAATTTATGCTATCGTTCCAGTCTCATTCAGATTCAAATCTTTCAAAAAAAAAACGACTATCAAACGGAGCAAACATGGATTTTACTGCATCTGCCGCAAAGCTGTTAAACATAAAAGCGGATTCTCTCATTCTCCCGACCGGCCCACAACTAAAAGACAGTGCTGAAGCACTAGATAAGTCTTTGGACGGCGCGATTTCTTCATTGATCAAAGCTGGCGACTTCTCCGGTAAGAGCGGCGCCACTCTGGTTATGCATATTCCCGGTGCCAGCGGCAAGCGCGTTATCTTGCTCGGCACTGAAGGCGCAAGCAGCCCGCAGCAGCAGATAAAAGTGATTGCAGCCGGTGCCGCAGCACTGCTCAAGACCCCCAGCATTAAAGCCGTGTGGGTAGGCGAAGGCCTTGCAGACGACAGCGAATGGCAGGCAGCCATGGTCGCACGTAGCATTCAAACCGCGAGCTACCAGTACGCACCAGCGCCCAAGGGTATCGCAAAAAATAAGGCACAAAAATTAAAGTCCGTTACCTACTGGGCACCGACTAAAGCCGATCTGAGCGCCGCCAAAAAAGGCCTGGCCTACGGCTCTGCCGTTGGCAACGGCATGAATGTCGCTCGCCAGTTGGGCAACTTGCCCGCCAATATCTGTACTCCCGACTATCTCGCTTCTCAGGCCAAGGCTCTAGCCAAAGGCCAAGCCAAGTTCACCACCAGCGTGCTCACCGAAGCGGATATGAAGAAACTCAAGATGGGCTCTCTGCTCTCGGTTTCTGCAGGCAGTGATGTGCCAGCGAAAATGATCGTGATGAAATACCAGGGCACCAAAGCCTCGGTTAAGCCGGTTGTTTTAGTGGGCAAAGCCGTGACCTTTGACTCCGGCGGCATCAGCCTCAAGCCCGGCGGCGGCATGGACGAGATGAAATACGACATGTGCGGCGGCGCCTCTGTGATCGGTGTATTCAATGCCCTGATCGAAAACCAACTGCCTATCAATGTTGTCGGCATAGTGCCAGCCACCGAAAATATGCCCAATGGTCACGCCACCAAGCCAGGCGATGTAGTCACCAGCATGTCTGGCCAGACCATTGAAGTATTGAACACCGATGCCGAGGGTCGTTTGATTCTCTGTGACGCACTCACCTATGCCGGACGCTTCAAACCCGACACCGTGATTGATATCGCCACTCTTACTGGTGCCGTAATCGGCGCACTGGGCAAGGTTACCGCTGGCATGCTCTCCAATGATGACGAACTTGCCGAGCAACTGCTCAGCAGCGGCACCCGCAGTGGCGACCGCGCTTGGCGTCTCCCCCTCTGGGAAGAGTACGATGAGCTACTGAAAAGTAATTTTGCCGATATCGCCAATATTGGTGGCCCTGGGGCCGGTACCATTACCGCAGCCTGTTTCCTCGCGCGTTTCACTGAGAAGTATAAGTGGGCACATTTGGATGTTGCCGGAACCGCATGGGTTTCGGGTGCCGCCAAAGGTTCCACTGGCCGTCCTGTCCCTATCTTGATGGAATATCTACGCAGCAAGGCGGGATAAGGCCAAGATGACCAGTGTTTCGTTTTATAAATTATCCGGCGACCTACAGGTCGCCCTCGCACTGGTCTGTCAGCTAACCCAAAAAGCGATCAGCGCAAAACAACAGGTGCTGTGCCTGGTGCCCGATGAAGACACCGCACAGCAGTTGGATAAACTGCTGTGGAACTTTCAGGCCAGCGCCTTTGTACCTCATGGCCTTGGCACTGAGCACCTGCCCATTGCCATTAGTGCCGACAGCAGTGACCCCGGCGAACATCACGGTATTCTGATCAACTTACAGGGCGCGATACCCACCTGGTTTAGCCGCTTTGAGCGAGTGATGGAAATCATCTATCCCGAGCCCGCTTACGAGCAGATCAAGCGCGACAACTTTAAGTTCTATAAAGAGCGCGGCTATCCCCTAAGCTTCCATGATCTTACCGAAAAATTTAAACCCTGATGAATGACCAGACAGACAGCAACTCCGCTCTAACCAGCTCTTCCGATTTGGAAGACCTGCTCGACGACCTCTACTCCCTGCAAAATAATCTACTCTCCGACGCCACCGCGCAAGCCTTGGCTGAGACTGATATTCAGTTGCCAGACAGCCTCAGTGTAGAGGATGTGCACAATCTTGAGATACCCATTCTCAGCGATGTGGTGGACGACGAAGTGGATGGCGAGAAACTACTGAGCGACCAGTTTAATCAGGCCCAGCAGCATTTCTTTGAGAAGCCCTCTGCCGCACAGGCCAGTACTAATGAGCCAAGCGACGACCAAATCAATGCCGTGGTCAACAAACTGATGAGCAAAATGCGCCCGCGAGTTGACCAGCTGCTGCGTGAGAAAATTCGCCATCTAGTCGTCCAGCGATTTAATCAGGAAAATTAATCTCCTCTCAGAGCAGTTGTTGGCCCTCAGCGCTAGGAACAAAAGCTAGCAACCCCTATAATCTGCCCCCTAAACTCTCCGCCCTCAATTCTCCGCCCCAAAACCAGATAGCCGAGCTCGATAATGGAAAAAACATTTGCCCCCCAGGAAATAGAAACCAAATGGTATAAAACCTGGGAAGACCGCGGCTATTTTGCCCCCAATATGAGCGGCAGCGGCGACGCCGGCGAGCCCTACAGCATTATTATTCCACCACCGAATGTCACCGGCAGCCTGCATATAGGCCACGCCCTGCAGCACGGCATTATGGACGCCCTGACCCGCTACAATCGCATGAAAGGCAAGAACGCCCTCTGGCAAGTGGGTACTGATCACGCCGGTATCGCCACGCAGATGGTTGTTGAGCGCAAGCTCGCCGCCGAAGGCCAACCCGGTCGCGAAGAGATGGGCCGCGAAAAATTTATTGAAAAAATTTGGGAATGGAAAGAAGAATCCGGCGGCACTATCACCCAACAGATGCGCCGTCTCGGCAACTCTGTGGACTGGGAAACCGAACGCTTCACTATGGACGATGGCTTTTATAAAGGCGTACAAGAAGCCTTTATTCGCCTGCATGGCGACGGCCTGATATACCGCGGCAAGCGCCTGGTGAACTGGGACCCCAAATTACATACCGCCATCTCGGATCTGGAAGTTGAGAACCGCGAAGTCAAAGGCAAGATGTGGCATCTGCGCTACCCACTGGCCAATGGCGCCAAAACCCTGGGTGGCAAAGACTATATAGTCGTTGCCACCACCCGCCCTGAAACCATGCTCGGCGATACCGGCGTTGCGGTGAACCCGGAAGACGCTCGCTACGAAGATCTGGTTGGTCAGTTTGTCGAATTACCCTTGCTGGGCCGTCTAATTCCCATCGTCGCCGACGACTACGCCAATATGGAAAAAGGCACCGGCTGTGTGAAGATAACCCCAGCCCACGACTTTAATGACTATGAAGTTGGCCAGCGTCAAAAGCTGCCCATGATCAATATACTCACCACCAATGCCGATATTCGCCAGACCGCTGAATGTGTTAATACCGACGGCAGCGACAACAACGACCTCGACGCCACGCTGCCGGAAAAATACCGCGGTATGGAACGCTTTGCCGCCCGCCGCGAAATTGTCGCCGACTTTGAAGCCCTAGGCTTGCTAGAAAGCATCGAAGAAAACGATATGACCGTACCCTATGGCGATCGTGGCGGTGTAGTTATCGAACCGCTGCTTACCAATCAATGGTATGTGGACGCCAAGAAACTCGCTGGCCCAGCCATAGAAGCGGTAGAAGATGGACGGATCAAATTCGTTCCCCAGCAGTACGAAAACATGTACTTCTCCTGGATGCGCAATATTCAAGACTGGTGTATCTCCCGCCAGCTCTGGTGGGGTCACCAGATTCCCGCCTGGTACGACGAAGCAGGCAAAGCCTATGTCGGCAAAGACGAAGCCGACGTTCGTGAAAAATATAACCTCGGTGATATCACTCTCAAGCAAGACGAAGATGTTCTGGATACCTGGTTCTCTTCAGCACTCTGGACCTTCGGCACTCAGGGCTGGCCCGAGCAGACCGAGCGTCTGAAAATGTTCCACCCCACCGATGTGCTAGTCACCGGATTCGACATTATTTTCTTCTGGGTCGCGCGCATGATCATGATGAGCATGCACCTGATCAAAGATGAAAAAGGCGAGCCCGAAATACCCTTTAAAACCGTCTATGTCACCGGCCTAATCCGCGATGAGCAGGGCCAGAAAATGTCTAAGTCGAAAGGCAATGTCCTCGACCCCCTGGATATGATCGACGGCATTGATATAGAAACACTGCTGGCCAAACGCACCGGCAACATGATGCAGCCCCAGCAAGCCGCCAAGATCGCCAGCCGCACCCGCAAGCAATTCCCCGATGGCATTGAGCCTCACGGGTCAGATGCATTGCGTTTCACTCTCTGCGCACTGGCCTCAACCGGCCGCGATATCAACTGGGATATGAAACGCCTAGAAGGCTACCGCAACTTCTGTAACAAAATCTGGAACGCCTCCCGCTATGTGCTGATGAACGCCACCGGAGAACAGGGTGCTGAGAACTGTGGTCAGGACAATTCCGAAGACTACAAACTCAGCCTCGCCGATCGCTGGATAATCTCGCGCCTGCAACAAGCGGAAACCGACGTCACCGACGCCATCAATAGCTACCGATTCGATCTCGCGGCACAGGCCCTCTATGACTTTGTCTGGAACGAATACTGTGACTGGTATCTGGAACTGTCCAAGCCGGTACTCTGGGATGAAAATGGCGACCCGCAACTGCAGAAAGGCACCCGCCGCACATTGGTTCGAGTATTAGAAGCCACCTTGCGCCTAGCGCACCCCATGCTGCCGTTTATCACCGAAGAGATCTGGCAAAATATCGCCCCACTGGCCGGTGTTGAACTGAATCCCACCGGCGACACCATCATGTTGCAGCCCTACCCTGTGGCTGACAGCAGCCTAGTGGATCAAGACGCCCTGGCCGATATCGAATGGCTCAAAGCGGTAATTATCGGCGTGCGCAATATTCGCGGCGAAATGAACATCTCACCCGCCAAAGCCCTGCCGATCTATATGACCAAAGGCGGCGACAACGATCAGCGCCGCATGCAAGACAACCACCAGTTCCTCAGCAAACTGGCCAATCTGGAATCCATCACCTGGCTCGATAATCCAGAGGATGCACCCCTCTGTGCCACAGCACTGGCCGGTGATCTGGAAATCCTCGTGCCCATGGCAGGCATCATCGACGTCGACGCCGAACTGGCCCGTCTCGATCGCGAAATTGACAAGAATGCCCTAGAAGCGAAAAAGCTTTCCGGCAAACTCAGCAATGCCAAATTTGTCGACAACGCCCCGGCGGAAGTAGTCGCCAAAGAACGTCAGAAGCTCAATGAATTCGAGAGTTCCCTGACCCAGTTACAAGGGAAGCGCAGTGTAATTTCTGAAATGGCCTAGGCTCTTTTGACGCTAACCGATAAAACAAAGAGAACCGAATGGCCAAAAAGCTCAACCCCCAGCAGCAGGCTGCGGTGAAATATATCGACGGCCCGCTGCTAGTACTAGCCGGTGCCGGCAGTGGTAAAACCAGTGTAATCACGCAAAAGATCGCCTACCTGGTCGAAGAGTGTGGCATCCCCGCGCGCAACATCGCCGCCGTGACCTTCACCAACAAAGCCGCCCGGGAAATGAAAGCCCGAGTCGCCAGCCTACTTAGCGGTGCTGATGGCAGAGGCCTCACCGTCTCCACCTTCCACAACCTGGGTTTAAATATTATTCGCAGCGAGATCAAAGCCCTGGGATTTAAGCCCGGCTTCTCGATCCTCGACCAAGAAGACTGCCGCAATCTGTTAAAAGAATTATTAGCGCGCAATAGCGAACTTGATGAAAAGCTTATCGACACCGCCCAGAACACCATCTCCAACTGGAAGAACGGCCTCCTCGAACCTCACCAAGCCGCCAGTGCCTCCGCCGGCAACAGCGAGCAAGCCACAGCCATGCTCTACGAACGCTATCAGCGCGCCCTCAAGGCCTATAACGCCGTCGACTTCGACGACCTGATCATGACCCCAGTGTTGCTATTTCGCAACAACCCCGAGATCCTCGGCAAGTGGAAGAGACGCATCCGCTACCTACTGGTAGACGAATACCAAGACACCAACCTCGCCCAGTACGAACTGGTACGAACATTGGTCAACGAAAAACAGGCACTGACAGTAGTCGGCGACGACGATCAGTCGATATACGCCTGGCGCGGTGCCCGCCCGGAAAACCTTATGCAACTGCAGACCGATTTTCCCACCCTCAATATTATTAAGCTCGAGCAAAACTACCGCTCGACCGGCCGCATACTCAAAGCCGCCAACACGCTTATCGCCAACAACCCTCACCTAATCAGCAAAGCGCTGTGGAGTGAACTGGGCCCCGGCGACCCACTGCGCTTTATCAGCAGCGACAACGAAGACGGCGAATGCGAACGGGTAGTCAATGAAATTATCGATATGCGCCTCAAGCGACGCTGTAAATACAGTGATTTCGCCGTGCTCTATCGCGGCAACTACCAAGCCAAGATAATCGAAATTAAACTGCAATCCCAGAGTATTCCCTACGAGATCACCGGCGGCCAATCGTTCTACGCCAAAACCGAAATCAAAGACATCATGGCCTACCTGCGGTTAATTATTAACCCAGATGACGACAACGCCATGCTGCGGATCATCAACACCCCGCGACGCCAGATCGGCCCCACCACCTTAGAAAAGCTTGGTGAATACTCAAATAAACGCACCTTGTCACTGTATGACGCCATCGACGAAGTAGGCCTCACCGCCACCATGCCAGCCAATAGCTTAGAGCGCTTAAAACGCTTTAAGCACTGGGTGCAGAATATCAATCGCAACGTCTACAACGGCAAACCCATTGAAGCTATCAATGAAATGCTCGACGACATCGAATACCTCGACTGGCTAAAAGCAAACGCCAGCAGCGACCATGTGGCTCACAAGCGCTGGGACAATGTGCAGTTTTTGCTCAAGCAATTGGCTCAGGTATTAAAGAACGACGAGACCGCCACCGACGAAGAGAAAGGCGACAGCAAAATTGAAAACGCCATCTCCAAACTGATTCTTAGAGATCTGCTTGATCGGGAAAAAGAAGAATCCGCAGATGATAAAGTCCAGCTGATGACATTACATGCGGCCAAGGGATTGGAGTTTTTGCATGTCTTTATGGTGGGTATGGAAGAAGATATTCTGCCTCATAAAAACAGTGTTGAAGGGGGCGCTATTGAAGAAGAGCGGCGTCTTGCCTACGTGGGTATTACTCGGGCGCAGCGCACGCTGACAATGACTAGTGCAAGGCAACGTACACAGTTTGGCGATACGTCACCAACTACGCCGAGTCGCTTTGTGGATGAATTGCCAGAGGATGATTTGGTCAGGATTGGCGGTGGTGTTGAGATAAGTAAGGAAGAGAATCAGGCTAAGGGAGAGGAGTCATTGGCGGCGTTGAAGTCGTTGTTTGGGTGA
>CAXAFJ010000077.1:0-9753 GCA_963968025.1 uncultured Pseudomonadales bacterium
AATACTATGATCAATACTAGAGTCGGACATTGGGCTTGGGCTTCTTTTTGGCTTGTTTAAGGTAGCGGGTAGATAGGTATCTTAGATACAGTTCTTTGGTTTGGGTAGCCCAGCGTATCTGGCTACTAACTTAGCCGGGCTGCCAGGAAACAGCTGCAACAGATAAATGCTGCGACCTTTCTCGAGACCGCAGTGCTCGGCCACAGTTTTACAGAGGGGCCGCATGGACGGTGAAATGCCGTATTGATCATAAAAAACACGGGCGGCATCGAGCACCTCCAAGTGCTCGCCATTGAGCTCAAGAGTCTCTTCGGCGGCAATACTGATAGCCTGATCCCAGGACCAGTCCGCTAGTTTGCTCAAATAGTTTTTATTGATCATGTTGTCGTTTCGTCAGAAGAATAAAAAAAAGGCCCCGTCTATCAACGGAGCCCTCTATCTTACTTTAAAAACATCTCAGATATGTCAGAAGCCCTTTAAGTGTCCTTAGTCGTCGCTACCCATGCCAAACAGGTGCAGCAGGCTCAGGAACAGGTTATAGATCATCACAAACAGGGTTACTGTGGCAGAGATATAGTTGCGCTCGCCGCCATGAATAATGGCGCTGGTCTGCCACATGATCATACCGGTTGAGATCAGTGCAAAGGCCGCACTAACAGTCAGTGCCAGGGCCGGGATCTGCAGGAAGATATTGGCGATGGCAGCAACAAAGGCCACCAACATGCCCGTCATCAAGAAACCGGTCATAAAGTTAAGGTTCTTACGGGTGGTCATCACGTAGGCAGAAGAGGCGAAGAACACCAGAGCAGTAGAGCCCAGTGCCATCATAATCGGCTCAGCACCACGCACTGCCAGATACATATTCAGTATGGGTCCGAGAGTGAAACCCATCCAACCGGTAAGGGCGAATACCCAGACAATACCCATTGAATTGTTTTTGTTTTTCTCAGTCATCCACAGGCAGACAAAGTAGGGCAGTAATGTCCAGAGACCAAAGTAGGGAGCGTTTATGGCCATAGCCACGCCAGCCATGATGGCACTAAAGGCAAGGGTCACGCCGAGCAGCATATAGGTGCTGCGCAGTACTTTGACTACGGCGGGGTCAAGGGCAGTGCTTTGAATGCCGCTCTGACGGTTACCTGAAATTGATTTTGCGCTGTACTTGTCCGTTTCCATTTTTACTTCCTCTAACGAGATTAACGATGTTGTAATAATACTCTGTAATAATACTTTGTCACCAGCGTATTGCCACTCCATCGCGGAGAATTCTCGACCATATTATCAGTTATGGGCCGCTTATCCAGACTTGTTTACGGGTCAATATTTGATCGGGATCGTCAATTGCAAAGCTCTGTAGGGTAAAACCGCCCTCGCTCATGGTGATTACCCATCCCAGATCATGCCAATCCCCCAGCACAATTCGCTGGCCCTGGCTGACCTGATGCGTATCCGGCCGATGGGTATGGCCGTGAATCAGCGTCTCTATCTGGTGTTTAACCATCACTGCATCCACAGCGGTTGAATTCACATCCATAATCGCCGTAGCCTTATTACTGTTGGCCGACATGCTCTTGGCACGCCAGTCTGAGGCAAGCTTTTGACGGCGTTTCAGGGGCAGGTGCGCAAGACACCATTTATAGATTGGATTGCGTGCCTTGCGGCGAAAGCGTTGGTAGTCCACATCATCGGTGCACAGAGAGTCCCCGTGCATGACTAAAGCAGTCTGACCCTGATGCTGAACCAGATGCTCATCATCCAATAACGCTGCACCACAGCGCTGAATAAAGCGCCGACCAATTAAGAAGTCGCGGTTACCATGCTGAATATAGAGTTTTACCCCTGACTGGCTGAGCTGTCCAAGACTGGCCTGAACCTGCGCCGCAAACTCTGTAGGGTCATCGTCTCCAACCCAGGCTTCAAATAAATCGCCGAGAATATACAGGGCTTCAACCTCGGATGCCTGATCACGGAGAAAAGACAAAAACGCCCGGGTAACTGCCGGGCGTTCAGGTGCAAGATGAAGATCTGAAATAAACAGTACAGACATACACGTCCTCGCTTTTACTCGCTGCTATCGCTTACTACTTATCAGAGTAAGCATCGCTGACGAGCGTTTCAGTCACTTCAATGGTTTCAACGGGTACATCTTGGTGGTGACCGGCGCTGCCAGTCTCCATCTCAGTGATGGCGTTAACCACGTCCATACCTTCAACGACCTTACCGAATACCGCATAGCCCCAACCCTGGCTGTTCTTGCCGCTGTGGTTGAGGAAGCCATTGTTAGACACATTGATAAAGAATTGTGAAGAAGCGGAGTGCGGGTCGCCGGTGCGAGCCATGGCCAGAGTGCCGATTTCATTGGCTAGACCATTGTCAGCTTCGTTTTCGATTGGCTCGCGAGACGCTTTCTCATTCATCTGTGCATCCATACCGCCGCCCTGAACCATAAAGCCGGGGATTACACGGTGAAAGATAGTGCCGTTATAAAAACCGTCGCGGGCATACTGCAGATAGTTGGCAGCAGTATTAGGCGCCTTGTCAAAATCGAGTTCGATGGAGATATCACCCTGTGTGGTGCGCAATGTAATCATAAGAGTTCCTGTAAAAAGTCTGTGAGAATTAGCGGTTGTTTCGCAAGGCCGCATTTTAGGCGCTAACGGGTTGGATTAAAACCGATCTTTGAGTTTTGCCCTCTGGTGCTGGCCTTTTTACGCTTATTTTTGGCTAATCGATGAATAGTGGGCTTAATCACCGATCTAGTAGGGGTTTTAGTTTAATGCACCGATAGCTGCGGCTATAATCTCGCTCATCTTTTCTCTCCAGACTTATATAAATGACTGATATCGAAAAACCGACCAATTTTATCCAGCAAATCATTACTGCTGACCTCGAAGCTGGCCGTATAAAAGAGGTGGTGACCCGTTTCCCTCCTGAGCCCAATGGCTATCTGCATATAGGTCATGCCAAGTCGATCTGCCTTAACTTTGGTCTTGCCGAGCAGTTTGGCGGCACCTGTAACCTGCGCTTTGATGACACCAATCCTGACAAAGAAGACGACGAATATGTTCAGGCGATTATTGACGATGTGCGTTGGCTGGGTTTTGACTGGGGTGGCGAGCCACGCTTTGCGTCGGATTACTTCGGCCAGCTGTATACCTGGGCGCAGCAGCTAGTGACAGATGGCAAAGCCTATATCTGTGAGTTGAATGCCGAGCAGATGCGCGAGTATCGCGGCACGCTAACGGAGGTGGGCAAGAACAGTCCATTCCGTGAGCGGCCTGCTGCGGAGAGTCTCGAGTTGCTTGAGCAAATGAAAGTTGGCGCCATTGATGAAGGCACCATGACACTGCGGGCGAAAATCGATATGAACTCGCCAAATATCAATATGCGTGATCCGGTGATCTATCGTATTAAGAAGGTCCCGCACCATCGCACTGGCGATGAGTGGAATATCTATCCGGCCTATGATTTTGCTCATGGTCAGGAAGATGCCATCGAAGGGGTGACCCATTCGGTCTGTACTCTTGAGTTTGCGGCTAATCGTCCTCTCTATGAGTGGTTTACCCGCAATCTGCCACTGCCTTCGATTCCCCGTCAGTATGAGTTTGGTCGTTTGAATCTGAATTACACCATGACCAGCAAGCGCAAGCTTAAGCAGTTGGTGGATGAAGGGCATGTGGACGGCTGGGATGATCCGCGTATGCCGACGATTTCCGGTCTCCGTCGCCGCGGTGTGACTGCGGCATCAGTGCGGGAATTTTGCGACAGTCTGGCTGTGGCCAAAACTGATGGCATTGTTGATGTGGCTCAGTTTGAGCACTTTATTCGTGAAGATCTGAATAACAATGCTAGTCGTGCCATGTGTGTGTTAAACCCTCTGAAGATTACCTTGAGTAACTACCCAGAAGAGCAGCAGGAAATGTTGATGGCTCCCGGACATCCCAATCGCGATGATCTTCCGTCTCGTGAACTGCCCTTTACTCGCGAGCTGTATATCGATCGCAATGACTTTAATGAAGACACGACATTGTCGCGGAAGAAGTTTAAGCGTTTGGTCATCGGTGAATATGTTCGTTTGCGCAGCGGCTATGTGATTCGCGCTGACGAGGTTATCAAGGATGCCGCTGGCGAGATTGTTGAGCTGATCTGTTCTTATATTCCGGGCACCGTTGGCCAGGATCCCCCAGAGGGTGTGCGTCCACGTGGCGTGATTCACTGGGTGTCGGCGACTAATTCGATTGATTGTGATCTCTATTTATACGAGAAATTGTTTACCGTTGCAGCGCCTGATGCGGGGGAGGGGTCGTTTATTGATCACCTGAATCCTGATTCGCTGCAGATTGTTAAGCAGTGTAAAGCGGAATTGGGTTTGGCTGCGGCGACTGCGGGTCAGCATTTTCAGTTTGAGCGTGAGGGTTATTACTCTGTTGATGCCAAGCACAGTACTGCGGACAAGCTAGTCTTTAACCGAACTATTGCCTTGCGCTAAGGGCTTTCGCTCTGCGCTAAAGGCTTTTAATCTTCGCTAAGGGCTTTTAACCTGCGCTATAGGCTTTTAACAAGTTACTAAGAAAGAACATTAAGAGAGAAACATGAGTTTATCCCTATACAACAGCATGACCCGCAGCAAGCAGCCATTCCAGCCTATAGATAGCGCGCGAGTGACCATGTATGTCTGTGGGCCAACGGTCTATAACCGCGTGCATATAGGTAACGCTCGTCCGGCTGTGGTGTTTGATACGCTCTATCGGTTGTTGATGAGTCTCTACCCTAATGTTCAGTACGCGCGCAATATTACCGATATTGACGACAAAATCATGAAGACCGCTGCGGAGTTGGGTGAGGATATTAGTGTGCTCTCCAGCCGTTATGCGGAAGCCTATTTTGACGATATGCAGGCGCTGAATAATCTGCCGCCGACTATCGTGCCCTATGCCACCCAGCATATTCCCGAGATGATCGATATGATCTCGCGGCTGGTTGCCAAGGACCACGCCTATGAGTCTGAGGGTCATGTGTTATTTGCTGTGCAGTCGATGGCGGATTACGGGAAGCTCTCTGGTCGCTCTCTCGACGATATGCTCGCTGGGGCGCGAGTTGAAGTGGCCTCCTATAAAAAATATGCCGGTGATTTTGTGCTCTGGAAGCCCTCTGCCGATGGCGAACCCGGTTGGGACAGTCCCTGGGGTCGCGGTCGTCCTGGCTGGCATCTGGAATGTTCGGCGATGATTGAAAAGCATTTGGGTGATTCCATTGATATTCACGGTGGCGGTCAGGATTTGATTTTCCCGCACCATGAGAATGAGATTGCCCAGAGCTGCTGTGCCCATGATGGCAAACCCTTTGCCAATGTGTGGATGCACAATGGGTTTATTAATATTGAAGGCGAGAAGATGTCCAAGTCTCTGGGCAATTTCCGTATGGTCAATGATTTGCTGGAGCAGTATCCGGGCGAGGTTTTGCGCTATGTGATTCTCTCGGCCCACTATAGATCTGAACAGCACTTTGGTAAGGATTTACTCGACAGTGCTTGGCGTTCACTGGATGCGCTCTATGGGTTTTTGCGCACTCAGGTGGCCGTTGAGTCGGCTGTAGTGGAGATTGCTGACACTCATGCTTACGCTGCTCTGCTAGATGATTTGAATACCCCTGTGGCGATTAGTGAGTTGCATAAGTTGGCGCGCGAGATGAATGCGGCTGGTGGGGATGCCTTGGCTGCAGCTAAGGGTCGGTTGTTGGCGGTGGCGGGTTTGATGGGTTTGCTGCAACAGGATCCGGAGCAGTGGTTTACGCATTCTCGCGGTGGTAGTGATATTTCTGCTGAGGAGATTGAGCTGCTTATTGCGAAGCGCAATCAGGCTAAGGCGGATAAGGATTATGCTGGGGCTGATGGGGTGCGTGAGGAGTTGAAGGCTATGGGCGTGGTGTTGGAAGATAGTCGTGAAGGGACTAAGTGGCGGCGGGGGTAGAGGCTGCTGGTTTTTTGGGATGGCTTCGGGCGTTTTGAGTTTGGTGCTTCGGAAAGCCTGGCCCTAGCCTTGAGATCGACCCCATACCTTTTATGATTTGCTGACGCTGCGGAACTCGCTGTCGCTCAAACAGGTCCTCGCTTTTTCACCAAATCATAAAAGGTATAAGCGGGGTCTGATTGATCTCAAGGCTAGGGCCATGCTTTCTTGGCGAGGTCGGTGCGGCGTTCTTGGAGAGGGTCGTTTTGGTTGTCTACTTGGTGCATACGCGTCTGGCATGATCAGTCGATGATTGTCTTTGTATTCTTTGTTATTTCTCAGTTGCGTTTATAATTTTTCTCTGCTTATTTTATTTGGCTCTATGGTTAATAGATTAACCACTTGGAGTGAGAGGCTATGAGTTACGTTTATGTGATTTTGACTTGGTTTGCTGTGAGTATGGTCTGGGGCGGGATTGGGGTCGCTGTTGGCCCTGGGATAATGATGCTGATTATTGGGTCGATAGTTGGAATCTGCGGCTGCCTATATAGCCTAAGTGAGCGGTTATATGGTCATAGAGCCCAGCTGCCACTGGCCGCTTTAATCGTTTTTCTAGTTAGTTTGGTTGTAACTTTACGGGTTTTCCCAAACCTATCACAGACAGTTTCAGGCTATCTTTTTCTTGCCGTCTTTATAATGATTCCCAGCTATTTAACTCTCGCCTTAATCAGAAAATATCCGACTAAATTTTAACCTTTGATGTATCACCCATTCGGTAGAAGTCTTTCTTTTTACTCGCGCCTGTTTGCTCGGAGGAGTCGGCTTGGTTAGCCTCCAGTAGCATCGACTTTAACATCTTTTTTAGTGCGGCTTCTGCGGTGGCGCGATAACCGGTGAGCTTGCCACCATAGATCGCTAGGTAGTTATTGGTCTCTGCGAACTGGACTTCACGACTGCGCTTGAAGAGGTTATTTCCACTTGCAGGTAAGACTCTCAGGCCGGCCCATGATTCACTCGGCTGGTGATTGAAGTGAGGGAAATGACTATGGATCACCTCTAGCAGATAGCGGACTTCTTCTTCGCTGGGTGCAACGCCGTCGGGGTTGCCTTCAAACAATTGCTCGGTGGTGCCGAGTAATGTGCCGCCTTTAAAGGGCAGTACAAAAATCGCTCGGTGATCCTGCTTGGCTTCTATATAAAAGCATTTTTCGCTGAGCCGTTGGGTAAATTCTAAGTGGGTTCCTTTGATCAGATCTACGTCTATTGTCGGCGGTTTGGGTTCGATGGTCTCAGCTATTCGGTTGACCCATGGGCCACCGGCGTTGACCAATGTACGGCACTTTAAACTGCAGATTTCATCGCCTATGGCGAAGCTGACTAAATAGCCATTGTTGTTTTCTTCAGCGGTTAAAAACGTAGCTGGGCAGAGTAGGGTGGCGCCATGCTGTTCGGCGGAGGCGACGACGCGTTGGGTTAATATTTTGTCGTCGGTCTGGGCATCTTGGTAGATAAACACGCATTCTAGGTCCGATGTGTTGAGCCCCTGTAACTGATGCCACTGTTCCTGCGGAAGCTGCTCAAATCCGGCTAGATTATTGCGTCCTGCCAGCAGTCGGTAGAGCATTAATCCGATCCGCACTTGCCAGGCTTTAAAGCGATCACTTTTATAGACCGGCAGATAGAACCAGTTCGGTTTGACGATGTCTTCAGCAATATCCAAAAGGATGCGGCGTTCCCGGAGACTCTCGTAGACAAGGCCAATTTGCATTGTCTGCAAGTAACGCAAGCCACCGTGAATAAGCTTGCTGGATTTGGAAGATGTGCCTGCGCCCCAATCACTTTTTTCAATAAGCGCTACGGAGAGTCCGCTGAGTGCTGCCGCCTGGGCGACGCCAGCGCCTTGAATGCCGCCGCCAATTACGCAGACATCATAGGTTTGTGGCACCGGGTTTTCTATGGGGTTCTTCATTCCGAGAGCTATTCCGTTATTTGAGCAGGCTGACAATATCAAAGGTTTCAAACATGGCGACACCGCGGTCTGCCAAATTACTGGCTAGTTGTGGGATGCCGACTTCATAGGCGACTAGTTTACTGGTCAGCTGTTCTAAGGTCTCATGTTCGGGGATCAGTTTGTGGTCGACAAAGGTGTAGTCGCCGTCGATGGCTTTGACCTCGTTGCTGTGCAGATGCTTCCATTGGTGAAGTACCGGGCCTGCCTGTGGCCATCCGTTAGCTTTGGCGGTGGCTATTATGCCGTAGTCAAAGCTGATCAGTACGGCGCGTTCGCGTATTGGCTGTAGCTTGTCGCAAACATTTTGTAACATTATTTGTGGGCCAAACTTAGCGATGGATTCTTCTTTCAGCTCGACAAACAATGTGACCTGTGGATAGCTGAGAATGATTTCAACCACTTGGGCCAGGGATGAAATAGTCTCCTCGATAAACTGTTCGCCGAGGCGCTCAGGTTCATAGGCGGATACTGTCATCAACTCGCTACTGTTCAGGGATGAGATCAAGCAGTCCTGGCCACTAACCCGCTTTAGGTTGATGTCGTGGTAAACCATCGGCTGCTTATCCCGGCTCAGCTGAATATCGATCTCGACAAATAAGGCGCCGGCCTCAATAGCCTTTTGCACTGATAACGCAGTGTTTTCCGGATAGGCCACTTGCAGGCCACGGTGGGCTACAAGGCGTTCTGCGGAGCATGTAGATGAGGTGTTTTGCAGCGTCAAAATCAAACTCCTGATTGCTAGAGGCTATTGCACTAGTGGTATTTGCGCGACTATACGGTATGTCATTGCACCATAGAAGCATTGTAGTGCTATCCTTGCATTTTGGCCTTTAACGAGACTTATCTTATGTCACATGTGCTGTTTGAAATCCGTGATAACGCGGCATTGCTTACTCTCAATAATCCCGATAAACGCAATATGTTGACCCGCGAGGTCTGCGCGGAGATTGTTCGCTGTGTAAAAGAAGCGGAAGAGCACCCAGAGGTCAAGGCCTTAATCGTCACGGGCAGCGGTCGCGCATTCTGTGCTGGCGGGCAGTTGAGTGATTTGATTCCCGACCAAGAGATCCTAGAAGCGATTTATAGTGGCTTCTTGAGTATCGCTAACTGCAAATTACCTACCATAGCAGCAGTGAACGGCGCAGCTGTAGGCGCTGGCTTTAATATGGCTGTGGGTTGTGATGTGCGTATTGTCACTGAAGCCGCGCGTTTTGAACCGCGATTTTTTGGTCTGGGACTGCATCCGGGCGGCGGCAATACTTGGATGTTGCGACAGCTTGTTAACTGGAATACGGCGGCGGGTATGCTGCTGTTTTCTCAGTCATTGAGTGGTCGTGAGGCGGTTGAAAAGGGCCTGGCCTGGAAGTGTGTTAGCGATGAGGATCTGGTTGCAGAGGCCTTTGAATTCACTGCCAATATACGCGACTTACCGAAAGAGCTGCTGCTGCGCACCAAGCAGACTCTGCGCGCAGCGGGTGGCACCAATAGTCACAAAGAGATGTTGGAGATTGAAACCGCGGCGCAGGTTTGGTCGATTAACCAGCCTTACGCGCGGGATTCTATTGCCGCGATGATCAAGAAGATCAGCGGCGGATCTTAGGTGTCTTAGCCCGTATTAGCTATTTTTGGCCAAGGCTTTTTCAGCGGCTACAACTGATTGTAGAATCAGCGTATTAATCGTCATTGGGCCAACACCACCGGGAACAGGGGTATAAGCGGCAACGCGATCAACCAGCGGAGCCAGTTCAATATCGCCGACGCCGCCAGGATGGTAGCCAGCATCAACAACCACTG
>CAXAFJ010000078.1:0-9680 GCA_963968025.1 uncultured Pseudomonadales bacterium
TTTTCCTATCCTGTGGTGGCTCATGGCAAGGCGCGTATTCGCACCCAGATGTCAGCGGCTCACAGTCGAGATGATCTTGAATTGGCTCTGGAGGCTTTTGCTACAGTGAAAAGAGAGTTGGGTATCTAACTTATTTCACGGCGGTACCGAGGAATAAAAAAAGGACGGGCAAGCCCGTCCTTTTTTATAATTACACAGCCCTGTGCTGGGCTGCGCATAAGACAACTTCTAAAAACTAGAAGCTTTTTCGTGCAGTGATGCCAAACGTGCGGGGCTGGTTTGGATAAATATTAAAGCTTCCTGCCTGCGCTGGCGTTGGGAAACCACTCGTCATATATTCATCATTAGTGACATTGCGCGCCCAGATAGACAGGTTTAAGCCATTTTGTGTGCTCATACCCGCACTCAGGTTAAGAGAGCCGACTTCACGCGTAGCTATAGCTGCAACAGCTGGCGGGAGATTATCGACGATTACTACTTTATCTGCATATTGGTAATCAGCACGAGCATAGGCGTCATTGCCGCCTAAACGGAAATCATAGAGAGCCGAGAAGGACAGGCTCACTTCATGAATTCCCGCAGGCTTAGCACCTGACAAATCTGCGCCCTCAAAGCCGCCACCCAAGAACTCATCATAGATTGGATCTAACAATGTGCCTGCAAAACCTAACCTAAGTGACTCTACTGGGTAGTAGACTAGATCGAATTCAACTCCCTTGGTAGATTGCATTCCTGCATTGCGGAGCTCAAAACCGGTGCCGTTAAAGATAGATGACTGGAAGCCCTTAATGGTTTGATCAAATAGCGCCATATTGAAAGAACCGCGCTCAAACACTGCCTTTAGACCCAACTCATAGACTTCTGATTCTTCAGGGTCTGCAAAGCGTGAACCTGCTGACAGATTAGGTGCGTTGGTCGTCAACCCTGCGGCTACTAATGCTGCTAAGTCAGCGGCATTGGGGCCTGAGTCCCGTGACAAATTCCAAGAACTCGCCTTGAAACCAGTGGCGTAGCTTCCGTAGATATTGATGTTATCGTTTAGGTCATAAGCTAGGCGAAGAGTATAGGTCGTATCACTGTCATCACTGGTATTGCCTTCAATTGCGTTTGGAAGGTTAACCACGGGTGGCAGCGAAGATTGAAGGGCAGATAATGCTCCTACGTAAGCTGCTGGCAGAGAGGCAAAGGCGTTGGTGTTAACTTGATTGACCGTAACCTCTTTTTTAGCCTCGGTGTAGTTAAAGCCGGCAGTTAAAGTTAGTTGCTCATTTAACTGCAGGTCAAACTGACCAAATAATGAAGTTGATTGATCGTCTTGAGTAAAGCTATCTTGCGCACCAGTACCATTAGCAAAGAACGTCCCCGCAGGGAGACCAAATGCACCTTCAACGGCACCAAGAGCTCCAGGAGCGCCCAAACCAGCAACTAACGCATCAAAATAGTTTCGTGCTTGTGGCCCCCACATAACCTCAGAGTCATATTTCACTTTCTCATCGAAGTAAAAGGCTCCGACCATCCAGCTTAAATCGCCATCACCGGTTGAGGTAAGGCGGATTTCCTGGCTAAAGGTGTCGACATTTAAGTCGTTGGGACTAGTTTGAGTTAATGGAGCGCTGGTAAAGTCAATATCAAGAGCCTCAAATGTGTCACTGAAGCGCTGTGAGGTAATCGAGGTCAGGACGAAACTGCCATAGTCGACATCGATTTGAGCCGAGATACCACCGTTTTCAACCTCATTAAAGGGGTCAATGTCTGTCGCTATGCGATAGGCGAAGGGTTGATCGGGGACCAGTTCACCGCCAAGCAGGCCGATTACTGCTCCAGTAGGGCCGTTAACCAAGTTTGACACACCACAGCAGACTTCATCAATCTCGTCGTAATCAGCAATTATACGCACTTCAGTGCTGTCAGTTGGTGTCCATGACACCTGACCGCGAACACCCCAGCGCTCTCTTTCATTCATGGCAGCGCCGCCAGCTATGTTGGTAAAGTAACCATCGCGCTGAGTCATGTTAGCCGATACGTCGAAGCTCAGATCTTCAGAAATTGCGCTTTCAAATAGCGCCTTGGTATTTTTATAGCCAATGTTGCCGATACTAGCTTCAATATAGCCACCAGTCTCACCAGAAGGCTTGGGTGTAACTATACTAATAACGCCAGCGGAGGCGTTCTTGCCAAACAGAATGCTCTGAGGGCCACTAAGGACTTCGACCCGCTCTAAACGTGGCAGGTCAGAAATTGATGAGCCGGCGCGTGAACGATACACACCATCAATAAACACACCAACAGAAGGCTCTATACCTTCGTTATTTGAGCCGTTACCAAAACCACGAATTGCGAACGAAGTGTTGGTGGATGACTGCAATTGAGATACCCGTAAGGTAGGCACGACACTTTGCAAATCAATAATGTCTTGGATTGCGGCTTTTGAAATAGTATCGCCAGTAGTCACTGTGACTGACACTGGAATATCTTGTAGAGTTTGTTCGCGTTTGTTGGCTGTTACGATGATTTCATCGATTGCCGCCTGTGCCATACTGCCGGCAAAAATACTTGCCACAGCGAGCGCCAAGCATGACTTGGATGCATTGAAATGCTTCATGATTTCCCCTTAGGTTTTATTGAAAAGTCACGTTTTCATGTGATCTTATTTTTTGTTGCTCTGTGTCGTTTGCTAGCTTTTTAGTCTTGTATCGTTACTCAAGAATGACTTCTTATTGGCATTGACGCTTCTATACCGGCGCGATTGTACCTGAAGAAATTATAAAAACATGAATACTCTAAAAGTTATACGGCGGGATAGCAAATTGTTTTGACCGATGATCCCGTTTTGAGCACTGGAACACCTAAAGGACAAGTTAAAAATTTTGGCTGGTTGAAACAGCAGTCTGCCTACTGATAAAAATCTCGGGGGCGAAGCGGCCAGCGTCGATTCATTAGCCTTGATAGAGCTGGCGGATAAGTCCGGGGATACACCCATGGGGGTAGGTTGGGAAACCCTTTAACAGAGCAGTTGGTGCTATTGTGCGCGCCAATACTGTCGTGGCTCTGTATTGACAGAACTTATTATTAACAGCTTATTTAAATCGGCCAAGAAGCGTTAAATTGGGTCTATAGTGACAGAACGTTGAGATGTTCTTCTGATGAATTCCTGATCCTGATCCTGATCTAGGCCCAGTGCACTCTAAATATGAAAAAGGACCATAGTTACCATGGCAATCAGCACATTTGATTTATTTACCGTCGGCATTGGGCCGTCGAGCTCCCACACTGTGGGCCCCATGCGCGCGGCGTTTCAGTTTGTTGAATCTCTGGCCGACAGCGGCCGCATGCCCGAGGTCAGCCGAGTACAGGCTGAAATGTACGGTTCTCTGGGTGCCACCGGTAAGGGCCACGGCACTGCCAAGGCGGTTTTGCTGGGGCTCGAAGGGGACCAGCCGGAATCTGTTGATGTGCCGTTGATCGCCGAGCGCATCGCGGCGATTCGCCAGGGCGGCTCAATCAGGTTATTAGGGAATCAGCCACATAGCCACCGCATCGGCTTTAACGACCAGACCGACGTGGTACTGCATCGCAGGAAAACCCTTTCATTCCACTCCAACGGTATGATCTTTACCGCCTTTAACAGTAAGGCTGAGGTGGTTAGTAGCAGAACCTACTTTTCAGTGGGTGGTGGTTTTGTCGTGGATGAGGGTGCTGTCGAACAGGACTATCTGGTGGAAGATACCAGCACCATTCCCTATCCCTTTGATTCGGGCAAGCAGCTACTGGCGCTCTGCGAGCAGCACAGTATGAGCATCTCCCAGCTAATGATGGAGAATGAAAAGACCTGGCGCAGCGAACAGCAGGTGCGCGATGGTTTGCTAAATTTGTGGTCGGTAATGCAATCCTGTGTCGCCAATGGCATGAATAACGGGGGTATTTTACCCGGCGGCTTAAAGGTCAAACGCCGGGCCCAAGAGTTGCATCAACAGCTATTGAGTCGCCCTGAAGCGGCTATGTCTGACCCGCTTTCAGTACTCGATTGGGTCACGCTCTATGCCCTGGCGGTAAATGAAGAAAATGCCGCCGGTGGTCGTGTCGTCACCGCACCCACCAACGGCGCGGCGGGTATTATCCCAGCGGTACTGCACTACTATATGCGCTTTGTGCCCACAGCCACTGCCGAGGGAGTGGTGAGATTTCTGCTCACCGCCGCTGCCATTGGCATGCTGTATAAATTAAATGCCTCTATCAGTGGTGCCGAAGTGGGCTGTCAGGGGGAGGTGGGTTCCGCCTGTTCCATGGCCGCCGGTGCCCTGGCAGAAGTGATGGGTGGCACCCCGGCTCAGGTGGAAAATGCCGCTGAAATTGGTATGGAGCACAATCTCGGGTTGACCTGCGATCCCATTGGTGGACTGGTGCAGGTGCCTTGTATCGAGCGCAATGCCATGGGTTCGGTAAAGGCAATTCACGCCGCACGAATTGCCCTGCGCGGGGATGGTGCGCACTTTGTATCGCTGGACAAGGTGATTGAAACCATGCGCAAAACCGGTCAGGACATGCATGTGCGCTATAAGGAAACTTCTCGAGGTGGCTTGGCGACCAATGTACTTGAGGTGCCAGTCAATATTGTTGAATGTTAAACCTGGTCTAACTTAACTAACCTTCACTAACCTGAGATAGCCCTCAGGTTAGTGAAGCGAGTTATGAACAGTGAAGCGAGCTATGAACAGTGAAGCCTTAGTCGATCAAATCATACTGCTCAGCAAGAATCGTAATAATCTCCGCTTTCGGATCTTCCGGTAAAGTGATTTTCTCCCCAGTGATCTTTTCCGCTATACCCGTATAAGTCTCAGATACCGACATCAACACAGACTCCGGCAACAGGTTATCTTCCGCCAGAGCGGTGCGCTCAGGCATACGGTTCTTGTTCAGCAGAATATCCGGGTCGGGGAAGTGGTTGAGCAGCAGCTGACGGAATCCCTCTTTCGAGTTCTCGACAATCTTGCCCTCGGCAAAGCTGGCGCTATCCCAAATGCGCGAAGAGTCAGGGGTGCCTACCTCATCCATATAAATCAGTTTTTCATTGTTCTGCTTGTCGCGCACATAGCCAAATTCAAATTTGGTGTCGACAAAAGTCTGGCCAATCTCGGCCAGCGAATCGCTAATCAGATTAAAGCCCTCGCCAAGCAGCTGCTCATAGACATTGATATCCTCAACGCTGCGGAACTTAAAGCTGGAATAATTATTTTCGATATCGGCGCGGGATACATTCACATCATCCGCTTCTGGGACGCCGGGAATACCGGTGAGAATACCCTTGGTAGAAGGGGTAATCAGCAACTCAGGGAGACGCTGATCTTTCTGCAAACCATCTGGCAGTTCGATACCGCAGAAGTTGCGCTCGCCCTTGCTGTAGGCGCGCCACATAGAACCGGTAATATATTGACGACAGATAGCTTCGATCATCACCGGCTTGGCTTTTTGTACAATCCATACTAGAGGGTGGGGAACATCGAGAATATGGCTGTCAGCCAGGCCCTGTTCACGGAACAGTTTAAACCAGTGGTTAGAGATCGCATTTAGCGCCGCGCCTTTACCGGGCACACCATTCATACCGCCTTCACCCTTCCAGATACATTCAAATGCTGAGATCCGGTCGCTGATCACCATAATCGCCAGGGGCGCATCGGCGGCCACATCATAGCCTTTGTCGGCAATCAGGCGACGGCTGTCTGCATCGGTGAGCCAGTAAACTGAGCGCACTTTGCCACTGTGTACCGGCTCGTCGCTGCGAATAGGAAGATCGTTGTTGGAGGCTAATACTTTATTAGCAAGACTCATAGTTATGCCTTGAAGAGAGTTATGGTTAATGTTGTATGGGTGACTAGATGTCGCGGCTTGATTTAGCCAGATCAATAGGGAACGAGATTTTAGCAACTCCATGGGCCCTGAGCAAAGGAAAGATTGCGGCTGCTGGTGGGATTTTGTAGGCTGGCTTGCCTAGGTGTGCGTATTTCTTACTAATCTCTCTATCTATGCAAGCTTTAACAACTATGGCCTTTTATCTATGAGTTCAATTCTAATCACCGGTGGCAGTGGCTTTATCGGGCGGCACTTTTGCAGCCAGGCGCAGCATTTAGGTTTTCAGCTCTGCGTATTGACACGCAAACCCAAGGCTGCGGCGGCGCGACTGCCCGCATCAGTGCGGTTGATTGAGCGACTCAGCGAGTTGGAGGCAGACTATGCCCCAGAGATAATTGTTAACCTCGCTGGTGAACCCTTGGCCGCGGGGCGCTGGACTCAGCGCCGCAAACAGCGCTTCTATGATAGCCGCATCAATCTCACCGACCGACTCTATGAGTTTTGTGTCGCCCGCAGTCATAAACCCGCGGTAGTGATCAGTGGTTCTGCCATCGGTTATTACGGCCCCGGGGATCAACCAGTGGATGAACAGTCCAATGCCGTGGACGGCTTCTCCCATCAGCTGTGCAAAACCTGGGAACAGAGTGCTGCACGTTTTGACATTTTAGGGAGTCGGGTCTGCTATCTGCGCACCGGTATTGTGCTTGGCGAAGAGGGGGCTCTGGCGCGTATGTTGCCGCCATTTAAAGTAGCCCTCGGCGGTCCCATTGGCAGTGGCAAGCAGGGCATGTCATGGATTCATATCGACGATATGGTCGGGGCGATTTTACACTGCATCAAAAACCCGCAGATTGCCGGCCCAGTCAATGCAACCTCACCCCATCCAGTTTCCAACGCCGAGTTTAGCGCCAGCCTCGGTGTTGTGCTCAATCGACCGGCGCGGTTACCGATGCCGGCACTGATGGTCAAACTGCTGTTTGGTGAAATGGGCGAGGAGCTTTTATTGCAGGGGCAATATGTGCTGCCGAATAAACTCTTAGCCAATGACTTCCAGTTTCAATACCCCGATCTCGAGCCTGCCCTGGAACAGGTTGTTGCAGGCTAACTCGGATAACCAGTGATCTTTTTGATCGCCTCATAGATGGGTTTAAGGCCCCTATACATTTTTCGATAGACCTGGCTATAGAGCTGGTTATAGATTTTCTGGTTGGCCTCTATAGGCTCAAAGCGGTCACCGCCGTGGGTCATGTTGGCCGCTGCGCTGGCAAAGTCAGGATAGATTCCGCAGCCCACGGCAGCCGCCATGGCGGCACCCAGAGCGGAGGTCTCAAAGGTGTGGGCGCGCTGCACCGGCATGCCAAATATATCCGCGGTAATCTGCATAATCTGGTCGCTCTGTGAGCCGCCACCGGAGACCAGCATGCGCGTTATCGGCTGACCGCTGTGTTTCTCCACTCGCTCTTTACCGGCACGCAGGGCATAGGTGAGTCCCTCGATAATGGCGCGATAGAGATGGGCGCGAGTGTGCACATCGCCAAACCCGATAATCGCCCCCTTGGCTTCTGGGCCTTCATTGTCTGCACCGGCGCCCCAGTAGGGCTGCAGGGTCAGCCCGGCAGAACCGGCGGGCACCTGCTGTAATAAATCATCAAATAGAGACTCAACCGTGACCCCTTGCTGCTCAGCCGTGGCCTGCTCTTCGAGACCAAACTGCTGCTTAAACCAGCTCACCATCCAATAGCCTCGCGGCACCATCATCTCGACATTAAAACTGCCGGGAATGACGCCGGGATAGGCGGGGTGAAAGGGGATGGCTTCAAGATACTTGTCGCTGGTGATATTAAAGGTGGCGGTGGTGCCATAGCTGAGGCTGCCGGTATTGCTATCGAGACAGCCGGTGCCCAGGACTTCGCAGGCTTTATCTGAACCGCAGGCAATCAGTGGCAGTCCCTGGGGAATGCCAGTCTCTGCTGCGGCTGCACTGCTGATATGGCCGAGTACACCGCCAGCTTCAACCAGCTCTGGAAGCATCTCGCGCTTTATTGAGGGAATAGCCCGCCATTTCCAGTCTTTGGCCTCAGCCCATTGCAGCTGTTTAAAATCAAAGGGTATGAAACCCACCTGACTGGCAACAGAATCTCTGTAATCACCAGTGAGCTTGTAATTGTGATAACCGGAGAGCAGCAGCAGTTTGTCCACTTGCTGCCAGAGCTCTGGTTGATGCTGTGCAATCCAGTTGGCTTCGGCCTGAGTGTGAAAGGTATCCACCGCCACTTTGGCGCCGACAGCGCGCATCAGCAGAGACTCCACCACACCCAGTTTCGGCTGGCTGTGGATCTGCCGCTGGTCGAGCCAGCTGATGGCGGCGCGCAGGGGTTGGCCATGGGCACCCATGGGCACCACAGTGGCGCGCTGGGTAGTGACAGAAAGCGCTTTAATGGATTCCCGGGGTATCTCCAGCTGTTCCCAGAGTTGCTGGCAGGCCTGACAGAGGGCTTGCCAAAAATACTCTGCGTGCTGCTCCGCCCAACCGGGTTCGGTTGAAAAGTAGGGTTCAATCTCGACTTTGCTTTTAGCCACCAGCTGACCATCTCGGTCAAAGACCATGGCGCGGACACTCTGGGTGCCGTTGTCGATAGCGAGTAAATACTCTTGATTGTCTAATGCTGTGGGCATGGCAACTGGACTCTATAATTATTTTTTTATCGGCGGTCGTCGGTTTCCGGCAGACTGTAAAAAGCCGTCCAGATACTCAGATAGCGTTTAACTTCAAGGCGCCAGTGGTCGTGGTTCCAGCCCAGTTCAGCGCTGCAAATAGCTTCCAGTGCGGGGAGTAATTCAACGCCGCCATGAACCATTACCATGCCCAGTCGAGTGCGCCGCAACAGTAGGTCGTCGAGGTGAATGACTGCTTCATGGCGCGCCGCCCAGCGACATTCCGCAAGACAAAAGTCGGTGCCGACAATGCGTTGATGCTCTGCGGGTGGGGCACTGTCGAGCATGGTTTTGGCTTCAGTACCATAGCGCCCCAGCAGGCGTTGTGCCCAGACTGGGTCATCGGCAACAAGCTCTTCAGGGGTTGTCCCGGGAGTGTTAAAAACCCGCTCGTCAGTGAACGGTTTGGCTTTCGGCAAGTGTGCCAGGGCTGCGCTCAGGGCATCCAGAGCAATCAGTCTAAAGGTGGTGAGTTTGCCGCCACTCACGGTGATCAAGCCATTGTCCGACCAGACTGCGTGATCCCGGCGCTCCTTTGAGGGGTCCTTGGAACTCTCTGAACCTATAACCGGTCGCACTCCAGCCCAGCTGGAAATAATATCGGCGCGAGTAATGGTTTGCTTAGGAAATTGCACATTAAAGGCATGCAGTAAATAGTCCACTTCGGCGTTATTGATACTCGCCTCAATATCCAGATCTTCACTGTGGTCGAGATCTGTGGTGCCGATAACGGTGGTGCCCTCCCAAGGGTAGACATAGACTCCGCGCTTATCCTCAGGGTGCAGTGAGGTGAGCACGTCGCTGACGGGCATCAGCTCACGGGGAATAATCAGATGGCTGCCGCGCAGTGGGCGGATGCGTTTTTCAGGATTGACTTGGTTGCGCAGACGATCGGCCCAGGCACCGGTGGCGTTAATAACCACTGGGGCATGCAAGCTAATATCGTCGCCGCCCTCAGAGTCAATTAGGCGTACGCCCTGGACTTGCCCCTCTTCGAGCAGCAGTTCGCTGACCTTGCTGTAGTTGATGGCTGTGCCGCCAGCTTCGATGCTCTCTTGCAAGACTCGCAGCACCAGTCTTGAGTCATCGACCATGGCGTCGCTGTAGGAGGCTGCGCC
>CAXAFJ010000079.1:0-9398 GCA_963968025.1 uncultured Pseudomonadales bacterium
CAACTTTCTTAGCGGCTTTTTTAGCTACGGGCTTCTTAGCAGCAACTTTCTTAGCAGCGGGCTTCTTAGCAACCGGCTTGGCTTCAGCAACTGGCTTCTTAGCAGCTGGCTTTTTTCCGGCAGCTTTTTTTGCTGCAGCTTTAAGCTTTGCTGCGACAGCTTTTTCAGCGGCCTGTACTTTCAGAGCGGCTTTCTTTTCAGCTGCCTTCATTTTCTTAGAGGTCGCTTTAGCACGAGCCTTTAACCAGCGCTTTTCGAATTTTTTCATTGCGGCGGCAAGATCGGAATCCTGAGCGGCCTGCAATCGCACTTCGGCGTTCATTACAGCAGTTTTAGCTGAGGCTTCAGCAGCTGCAACCTTATGCTTTAACTGTGCGGCTTTAAGTTCAATCTTGGCAGAGCGCAAACCGTCGCGTAGAGCAGCAGCAATTTTACGGCTAGCTGAGGCTTGCTTTCGTGCTGAAGCCAAACTGGCTTTAGCAGCAGCGGTCGCCTTGACGGCAATCTTTGCTTTGGCTTTATTGACTTTGGCAACAACAGCATCATGTTTTTTGTTATGACCTACCATTTGCTTTTTGACTGAATCGACAATCTTCTCTGCGCTTTGTACAGGTGAATTTTGTGGTTTCGCTTTTGATTTAGCTGGTGTTTTAGCTTTTGCTTTAGATAGTGTTTTCTTGGCTGGACGTTTCATTTATGCGTTCCTCACGTAAATAAATACAAATTTTACCATCATGATAAAAAGACGAAAGTTCATCTTAAGCGGGAGTTTAAGCAGTTGTGGAATATTTTTCCAATTAAAACGCTATTTTTCGACGAAATTAGCGCTCTAATTTGAAAATAAAAGCAGATATAAAGCAATCCTAAAAAAAACACTGTTTTTACACAGTGTTTTTTTAATATTTAAGCCAGTGCAGTGACTAATCGAGCCTGCACTTCATCAAGACTACCGAGACCATCTACCGTTGAAAATGTCGGTGCATCGGATTGAGTGGATGACAAACCCTGATAAAATTCAACCAAGGGTTTGGTTTGACTGTGATAAATATTCAGACGATTGCGAATGGTGTCTTCTTTATCATCTGGACGTTGGATCAATGGATCTTGCGTCTCGTCATCAAAGCCAGCAGTTTTTGGTGGATTGTGTTCAATGTGATAGACCCGACCGGAATCTTCATGGACACGACGACCACTCAAACGCGACACAATCTGCTCGTCATCCACAGAAATTTCAACAACATATTCGATTGTGACATCGGCATCAACCAACGCCTGAGCCTGGGGAATAGTGCGGGGAAATCCATCAAACAGGAAACCACCGGCACAGTCTGGCTGTTCGATACGCTCTTTGACCAGGGCGATAATAATCTCATCAGAGACCAGTCCCCCAGAAGTCATAATATCTTTTACCTTAAGACCCAGTTCGCTACCTGCTTTAACTGCACTGCGCAGCATATCGCCGGTGGAAATTTGCGGCACTGAATATTTCTCAGTAATAAACTGTGCTTGAGTACCTTTACCTGCGCCGGGAGGCCCTAACAAAATAACTCTCATCAATATGATTCCTTGAACAGTCAAAACTACATGGGAAGTTGTGCAAATGGATAATCTATGGCGTTATTTGGCATTCTAAACAACCCGCTGAACCATCTACTATCCCGAAAAGGCCGCTCACAATACACGGATTAAATTCACCAGACAAGCCGCAGTTCAGACAGGGCAAACTAACAGTAAACTGGCTGTGGTTATTCAGCCAGCTTGACCTCGACCCAGAGCTGTTCCATTTCATCTGTACTCAGCTGAGCAAAATCGTTGCCAGCCTGCGTGGCAAGCTTCTCGATAGCTTGAAAACGCCGCTGGAATTTGTCATTGGCCCTGCGCAGGGCGCGTTCTGGATCGACCTCAAGATGGCGCGCTAAATTGACGCAGCTAAACAGTAGATCGCCCAGCTCATCTTCAATCGCGGCGCTGTTATTGACCTCGATCTCAGCCTCTAATTCCACTAGTTCCTCCCGAACCACCTCTACCACCTGATCTAGATGCTGCCAGTCAAAGCCTTTGTTTGCGGCTCTTTTTTGCAGTTTCTGAGCACGGCTTAAAGCCGGTATTGCTAAGGGGATATCATCGAGGGTTTTGCTCTCACCCTTTGCCGCTCGCTCCTCGGCTTTAATTGCTTCCCAGACGCTTTTGATTCGCGCTTCTTCCGCAGCATTATCGAGTCTGCTGTCAGGCTCAATAACGCTCTCTAAAGTGCCATCTGGAAACACATGGGGATGGCGACGAACAAGTTTCGTCACCAGACCATGGACAACCGTATCGAAGTCAAAAATCTGCTGTTCTGCACCCAGCTCCGAGTAGAAAATAATCTGAAATAATAGGTCGCCTAATTCCTCGCCCAAATGATGAAGATCATCCCGCTCAATGGCATCAATGACTTCGTAGACCTCTTCCAGAGTATGTTTGGCGATAGTGGAAAAAGACTGCTTTAAATCCCAGGGACACCCAGTTTCAGGATTCCGCAATCGCTGCATTAGATAACGCAGATCATCAACTGTGTATTGTCTAGCCATTGAGATAACCCTGTTAGCCTCTGTTGAAAGCCGCTCTTAAAAGCGTCTGTGGAAAAGCGCTTATGGAAAGCGCCTATAAATCGAGCCGGTAAAATAAGCCGGTAAAATAAGCTCGTAAAATGAGCCTGGTAAAAAATTATGCCAACCCGGCCAGTCTAATCGCTCACACGCCTTGCGGTTACCACGCTGGGAATTTGATTTAACTGTGACAATACTGCGCTGAGTTGGTCGACGCTGGGTACATCGAGAGCCAGTAAAATATGAGAGCTATTCATGGATTTTTTACCCCGACTTTTCTCATCGCTGGTCATTGAGGCTATATGTAGACCGAGACGATCGACGGTCTTGGTTATATCCAATAACAGTCCGCTGCGATCATAGGTGTCCAGAGCAATTTTTACTCGGTAACTTTTTTGCGGCTGGCCACCCCACTCAACTTTAATAATACGTTGGGGCTCGGCACTTTGCAGACGTAAAAAATTGCCGCAATCTTGACGATGAATAGAAATCCCCCGCCCCTGAGTAATATAACCACCGATACCATCCCCGGGCAGGGGACGACAGCACTGAGCCATCTGGGTCAGCAAATTACCTACACCGTGGATATAGACGTCCGAGGATTCAAAGCGTTGGGCTGTAGCGGGTTCTGCAGCAGCTGTCGAGTCGAGGGCATCTGGAGAGTCTAAAGAGCCGAGGGAACCGGGGCTTTTGCTTTTTTCCCGACGCCCCTGCAGGGAGTTAATAACCTGTTCGACGCCCACATCTCCAGCACCAATAGCCGCATAGAGCCCTGCCGCGCCCTGTTTATTGTAACGCTGGGCGGCTGCTTCCAAATCAATAGAGGGGATATTTAACTGGGCTAATTCGCGATCGAGAAGCTTCTTTCCCTCAATCTGATTCTGCTCTTGATTTTGTTTGCGAAACCAATACTGCACTTTGCTTCGCGCACGGCTGGTTTTTAGATAACCCATGGACGCGGACAACCAATCTCGGGAGGGTTCCCCCTGACGAGTGGTGATAATACTCACCTGATCGGCGGTGCGCAGGGCGCGACTGAGGGGCACAATACGCCCATTCACTTTGGCGCCGCGACAGCGATGACCGAGATCCGTATGCACGTAATAAGCAAAATCTAAGGGCGTAGCCCCTGTGGGTAGATCCACCACATGGCCCTCGGGGGTAAAGACATAAACCCGATCTTGACTCACTGATTGTTGGGACTGCTGGGAGTGCTCCGCGGAATCGCTGTTCTCAATTTCCTTTGACCAGTCGAGAACATGCCGCAGCCATTCAATTTTTTCTTCGTAGCTTTTATCGGCTGATTTTACATTGGCACCACTCTTGTACCGCCAGTGAGCACAGACTCCCAGTTCGGCGGCACTGTGCATATCAAAGGTGCGAATTTGAATTTCCAAGACCTTTTCTTCCGGCCCAATAACCGCGGTGTGCAGTGAGCTGTAACCATTTTCTTTGGGTGCGGCTATATAGTCATCGTATTCACGGGGCAGGTTTTCCCAGCGACTGTGCATCCAGCCCAAGACCGCATAACAATCCGCCACAGTGGGCACCAATACACGCAGCGCGCGAATATCATAGACCTCTTTAAAGCTGAGTTTTTTGCGCTGCATTTTCGACCATATGGAAAAGATATGCTTTGGCCGTCCGCTCACCTCACCCTCTATACCAAGCGCGCTTAATTGCTCTTCAACCATTCGAATAGTCTCGGCAATATAGGCTTGGCGGTCGCGACGTTTTTCAGCCAGCAAGCTGGCCACATTGGCGTAGTCGAGAGGTTGCAGGTAACGGAAGGCAAGATCTTCAAGTTCCCACTTTAGATTGCCCAGACCGAGACGATGGGCGAGGGGCGCATAGACATCTACCACTTCCCGAGCAACGCGTATTTTTTTATCCGGGTCGGCGGTTTTAACCGCCCTTATGGCACAGGTGCGCTCGGCAATTTTAATTAGGGGCACGCGGATATCGTCAATAATCGAGACTAGCATTTCTCGGGTTTTGTTTGCCTGCTGACCGGCAACATGGCCAAACACCGATCGGCCCTGGGCATTACTCAGGGTGCTAATAACCGCCATGCGCAACACTTTATCGATCAGCCCTGATATTTCCACGCCAAATTCACGGCGCACTTTGTCCAGAGAGATACGGCCTTCGCGAATAGCACGATAGAGGATGGCAGCTTGCAGGGCGACAGTATCGAGGGACAGTTCGGCAAGAATTTCGGCCATTTCGAGACCGATTTGTAGGCAGCCAGTGGCGGAATTCCATAACCGTTCGGGATCAAATTCTTCGGTGAGTGCCTGCTGGGTAAATTGGCTGGTATGGAGCAGAGCTTGGCTGTCGCTCTCAGACATTGCGTGGCGCTGCACAAGCTCAGTAACCCAGAGCTGAATATCAACCTGATCGGCGTCATCCTGCGGACGATGTTCGCGAACTTTGACCATTTCCTTGATCTCGAGTTATAGCGCTGTGCTGTCCTGCTTACTATTCACTACTTGTTGCTCACAGCGACTGCCTGAGTTTGCTGTTATAGATCCTTATCCATAAATTCCGGAAGAGAGATAACGATCACCACGATCACAGATAATAGCAACGATAACCGCATTTTCCACCTGCTTACTCAGCTCTAATGCAGCGTAGACTGAACCGCCAGCCGAGACACCACAGAAGATGCCCTCTTCTCTGGCCAGGCGACGCATAGTGTTCTCGGCGTTTTCCTGAGAGATATCCAAGGTTTGATCCACTTTAGCTGCATCAAAAATTGCTGGCATATAGGCTGCTGGCCAGCGTCGAATGCCAGGAATGGATGCTCCCTCTTGGGGCTGTAGGCCGACTATTTGAATATCTGGATTCTGCTGCTTTAAATAAGCCGAGGTACCCATAATGGTGCCAGTAGTGCCCATTGAACTGACAAAGTGGGTGACAGAACCGTCGGTATCACGCCAAATTTCTGGCCCTGTGCCTTCATAGTGAGCCAGTGGATTGTCCGGATTATTAAATTGATCCAAGACCTTACCCAGCCCCTGATCTTGCATCTTTCGGGCCAGATCACGGGCGCCCTCCATACCATCCTGCTTGGTCACCTCAATCAACTCGGCACCGTAAGCGGTCATGGCCCACTTGCGCTCTGCCGTGGCATTGGCCGGCATAATCAGGGTCATGCGATAGCCCATCATCGCTGCAACCATGGCCAGAGCAATTCCGGTGTTACCACTGGTGGCTTCGATCAGGCGGTCTCCAGGTTTGATTTCACCCCGCTCCTGAGCTTTTTTTATCATGCTCAGGGCCGGGCGATCTTTGACTGAGCCGGCAGGATTATCACCTTCCATTTTCGCTAGGATGATATTCGAGGTTTTTCCAGGCATGCGCTGTAGCTGCACTAATTTGGTATTACCTATGCCTTGATCAATGGTGGGGTACTGCATGGACGCTACTCTTTATAAGGTGAAGATCAAAAGTCATTTGTTGATTAAGGTTGAACGCTAAGCGGGCTATTGTGCCTGAACAGTTGCTCCCTGGCCTCTGCAAGACTGTTATAGCCCATAATTGTTTGGCATATACGGTAATCTTTTTCGGGCGCCTTTTACGCCAGCCTTTACTCTGAGAGCATGGCGTAGGCGATGGCGTAATCGCGCTCATCGGCAAGGCTAATTAATAACCGCTGACCACCGCGACTGTGCATTACTTCAGCCGCACCGCCAGATAGCTGCACATGGGGGGCGCCCTTTTCATCATTGCTGATCTGCATATCCTGAAAGCTTACGCCATAACCTATGCCGGTTCCCAGAGCCTTGGCGATTGCTTCTTTGGCGGCGAAGCGCGTGGCCACAAAAGCGACAGGATTACCGCGAGATGTATATTGTTCCAACTCAGCGGGGCACAGAATGCGCTCGACAAAGCGCTGAGGCTGACGCTCTAGCAGCTGAGCGATGCGGGCAATTTCAACTATATCGGTGCCTATGGCGATGATCATTGAAGTTTCTCACAATTGACTTGAGTGAACATTATTCTATACCGATGTCTGTGACTGCAAATGCTGGCGATAGAGTTCTCGGCTGTGCAACTTGCGGCTACCGAGGTAAAAGTCGATAACACTGCGCAGCAACTGTTTGGCCGTTCTCTGGGCTGTGCCGCTGGCAAATTCGCCACCGGCAATATTCATCAGGTCGGCGCCAGAATAACTGCCGGGTACCGCCTCGCGCTGATTAATCGACATAATCAGTCCCTGTTCGGGAATATATTGATAGTATTTGTCCGGGATGAGCAGAGTGCCAGTCTGCCCCTCGCAATCCAACACCAGACCGTAACCCAGCTCTTCAAGCAAGGTCATTTCCAACTGGCGCAAACGCACTTCGTCGGGCTGAGCGGCACAGAGCATCGCCATAAACTCTTGATACTGCTGATAGAGATACTGATGGATATCCTGCTCTTGCAGCAGACGATAAAACAGCTCATTGATATAGAGCCCGGTAAACAGACATTCTTGTTTGAGAAATACTGGGGCCTGAATCCCATCGGCTTTGGTCAGGGTTTTTAATTCACCGCGACCCTGCCAACTGAAATGATGCTCTGTGTAGGGAAATATGGAGCGGTTAATACCCTGTTTATTGGGTTTGCGAAAGCCCTTAGCGACACAGCGCACACGGCCGTGATTGGCGGTGTACAGATCCACCAGCAGGCTGGTGTCACGATAGGGCGTCGAGTGTAATAAAAACCCCGGTTCAGCCTCAATGCGCACAGGGCTTACCTGTCGGTGTAACCGAGGCTGCGCAGTGCGCGTTCATCATCAGACCAGCCGCTGCGAACTTTGACCCAGGTTTTAAGCATGACTTTACAGTCGAGCAGGCTTTCCATATCAGCCCTTGCCTGCTGGCCGATACTTTTAATACGTTCGCCTTTATTACCAATAATAATTTTCTTCTGCCCTTCCCGTTCGACCAGTATCAATGCGCCGATATGGGTGACATTGCGCTCGACGCGAAACTCTTCAATCTCAACGGTGACCTGATAGGGAACCTCTGCACCTAACTGGCGCATGATTTTCTCACGGACCATTTCCGCAGCCAAAAAGCGCTCGCTGCGATCAGTGATCTGATCATCGGGAAACATATGCATGGCTTCAGGGATAAATTCACTAATTTTGGCTTCGAGCAGATCAAAATTGGTTTTGCGCAGTGCTGACAGAGGAATCAAATCCGCGGCCTTAACTTTCTCCGAGAGAAATTGCAGATGCGGCAGCAGCGCTTCTTTATCTTCGATAAGGTCGACTTTATTGATCGCAACAATCACTGGCACATCATAGTTGGCAATATATTTGGCCACATACTCATCCGCCTCACTCCACTCGAAGCGATCGACAACAAAGATCACCACATCGACGTCAGCTATAACACTGGCTGCAGAGCGATTCATAACACGGTTAATCGCGCGCTCTTGGTTGGTGTGAATGCCCGGGGTGTCGACAAAGATCACCTGGGTTTCATCGACGGTCTTGATCCCCAACAGCGTGTGTCTGGTGGTCTGAGGTTTGCGTGAGGTGATACATAGCTTCTGCCCCAAAATATGATTGAGCAGCGTCGATTTGCCCACGTTGGGACGACCGACTATGGCCACATAGCCACAGCGTGTTGGTGTATCAGTCACTAAATATTCTCCAATTTTTTTACTAATTTTTCGGCAACCAGCTGCTCTGCCTTGCGGCGGCTGCTGGCAGTTGCCTCGGCAGCTTCTTCGACTGCGTCAATTTTACAACTTATGGTGAAGAGGCGACTATGATCCTCTCCTTCGGTTTTTACAACCAGATACTCAGGTAAGGGCTTGCTGCGGGCCTGCAGCCACTCCTGCAGTGCGGTTTTAGCATCCTTAACCGGCGAGTCCAGGGTCAGAGTATTCAGTGATTTACTAAACCAGTTTTGAATGCAGGCTTCTACTGCGGCTAAACCCTGGTCGAGAAATACTGCACCGAGCAGTGCTTCAACTGTATCGCCAAGAATTGAGTCACGACGGTGACCGCCACTTTTCATCTCTCCGGGACCGAGGAGCAATTCAGGGCCGAGGTCGAGATTGCGTGCAATTTCCGCCAGGGACTCGGCACGCACGATCTGCGAGCGAATACGGCTGAGATCGCCCTCGCGGGCCTCGGGAAAACGCTGAAAAAGAAAACTGGAAATGGCCATACCGAGAACGGCATCGCCGAGAAACTCGAGTCTTTCGTTATTATTGCTGCCGCAGCTCCGGTGAGAGAGTGCCAGAGTCAGAAGTTGTGGATCGCTGAACTGATACTGCAAGCGGTCCTGGAGTTGCTTGGCATTGCTCGCCACGAAATATCCTCACGTTAATTATGTCACTCTGCACTGTCGTATTGATTGCTAAAGCTCAGCACCACATCAATATTGCCAAACATTACAATGCGTTTTTCATAGTCCAGACTCATACGGGTTGCGGCGTCGGTACGGTCTATGGCGATGGTTGCTATATTGACATCGCGAATATTGTTAATGGTAAAAAAATTAGCTATTTTATTGCGTATTTCAGTATTGGACTTACCGTTAATATTGGATTCACCCACCTGATTAAGCGTGGCTTGGATCATCCGGTTATCCAGATAATGGGGTGCCAACTTAAAGAGTACGGTTAAAAAGAACCCCACTATGGCGACCAAAAAAAGTGTCGACACTGTGGTCATACCCGACTGTTTGTTTGCTCTCATATTGCGAACTCCCTTTTCGTCCTATTGATTACATCCTGCAATCGCGACGCTTAGCTTGTAATCTTAGCTTTTAACCTTAAGTAAGCAGACTCAATCTATCTTTC
>CAXAFJ010000080.1:0-9363 GCA_963968025.1 uncultured Pseudomonadales bacterium
CACTGTTCAACTGCTGGGTGACACAGAGCAACAGCTTGGTGGTGGCAAGTTGCTACTCAGCTGGTATGCCGCAGAAAAGCTTGAGCCGGGGCAGCGCTGGCAGTTGGTGGTGCGTTTGCGTCGACCGCGGGGGTTTGTCAATCCGGGGGCTTTTGATTACCAGAGCTTGCTGTTGCAGCAGGGTTATAGCGCCACCGGGTATGTGCGCTCGCCTAAACTTGCTCAGCGGTTAGCGGAGGGGTCAGGCATAGCGTTTGTTATGGCACAGCCTCTGCGGCTGCGCGCAGGGATCCAAGCTGCTATTGAGCAGGCTGATCTGTCGGAGCAGGGTCGCGCGGTGGTGCTGGCTCTCAGTATTGGCGATAAGCGCCAGTTGGCCAGCTGGTGGCAAGACTTGGCGCGTTTGGGCATCGTCCATCTGCTGGTGATCTCGGGGCTGCATATAGGTTTGATGGCCATGTTGGGCGGTTTGTTTGGCAAAGGGTTAGCGCGCTTGTTGATAGTCTTATCGACCTTCGCGAATAAAATCTTTAGGCGCTTAGCTTGGCGCGGCTTAGGTTGGCGACATTTGGGTTTCGCGCCAAGCCCGAGTCTCCATTGGTTGCCGCCGGTTATGGCTCTGCTGGCCGCTGGCGCCTGCAGTTTGCTGGCTGGCTTTTCGCTGCCGACACAGCGGGCCTTGATCGCCGTGGCGGTGGTGGTGCTGGCAAAGCTCTGCTTTCGTCGAATCCAACCCTTTGTCTGCCTGGTCTGGGCGGTGACGTTGATTGCCTTGCTGCAACCCCTAGCTGTCCTGAGCGCAGGATTTTGGCTTTCGTTTACCGCGGTGACTATTTTGATTCTGTGGTTTGCACCCTGGCAGTCGATCGATCCCTGGTGGCCGAAAAAGCGCACCCTCAGCGCTCAGCTTGCTCTGTTAGTCCTTATGTCAGTGCCATTGTTATTTTTTATTGGGCGGCTGTCGTGGTTGGCACCCGTAGTCAATCTGGTTGCAGTGCCATGGGTGTCTCTGGTGACCGTCCCCAGTACCTTGCTCGGCTGTTTGCTGCTGCCAATCTCAAAGCAGGCTGCAGGAGCAATATGGCAGCTATCTGACGGGTCAGTTGAGCTACTGTGGAAATTCTTATATCTGGTGCCCAGTGATCAAGGGTTTCTGGTCTCTCCTGTGGGGGCGTCACGTTTAGTGTTGGTGGCGGCATTATTGGCGGGTATCTGTTTAATGCTGCCGCGTTATCTCAATGGGCGCTGGATCGGTGTGCTACCTCTGGCGCTATTACTGCTTTTCAGTGATAGACCCAAATTTGGCCTGCGGGTAACGGTCTTGGACGTGGGCCAGGGGCTGGCAGTGGTGGTTGAAACTAATGGTCACAGCTTGCTCTATGATAGTGCCGCGCAATACAGCTCAGCGTTCAGTGCTGGCAGCGGCATTATTGCGCCCTATTTATGGCAGCGAGGCTGGAGTGCCATTGATAAGACAATCATTAGTCATGAAGACGGCGATCACAGCGGTGGCTTTGTCGGACTGCAGCAGGTCTTGCCCAGTCGTCAAATTATCACTGGCCCTGGGGTGGATTATGCGCCGCAGATTCTCGACGGGCAGGCGGTGGATATCTGCAGCGCGGGGACCCAGTGGCGCTGGGATAATGTGCATTTCAAGATCTTGGCGCCGACCCTGGCGGTGGAGCAGGGCGCTAGCAGAGGTGGCAATAATAGCTCCTGTGTTTTGCATATTCGCTGGAGGGATTTTGAAGTACTGCTGCCTGGGGATATCGAAAGCACCGCGGAATACCAGTTGCTGGACTCGGGCAGTCTGGGGAATAGCCAAAGCTTAGAGTTGCTTGTGGCACCGCACCATGGCAGCAAGACCTCGTCGACCAGGCGATTTGTTCAGCAGCTGCGTCCTAAACAGGTGGTATTTTCCGCCGGTTATCAGCATCAGTTTGGTCATCCCCACCCCTCGGTGTCGAAACGCTATACCGCTGTCGGCAGTGGAATTTGGAATACTGCGGAGCAGGGTGCTATAACCTTTGAGTGGCTGCTGTCTGGAGAATTAAATATTAGCGCAGCTCGTCGCGAAACTCAGCGCTGGTGGCGCTAATCTGGGATTGTGGATTTTGCCAGAAGCCCTTTTATGGTAAGGTCACGGTCTACTTTAATCGACTCAATGGAAGACCCTGTGTATCAAATTTTCCTTACCGGCGGCTGGCTCATGTGGCCATTACTTATCTGTTCGATTATCGTTGTGGCAATCTCCATTGAGCGCTTTATTACCCTGCAAGCGGATCGCATTGTTCCCAGCGGCCTGCTAACCCGAGTATGGCAACAGCTGCGGGATCGCGAGCTGGCTGGCGAGAGCTTAAAAGACCTGCGTGATACATCACCCCTGGGTTATATTTTGGCGGCGGGTATCAGCAACTGCGGCCATGGCCGTGAAATCATGAAAGACAGTATTGAAGAAGCGGCGGCTCAGGTAGTCCACGAGCTCGAGCGCTTTCTGACACTGTTGAGCACAATTGCCAACATGGCTCCGCTAATAGGACTGCTGGGCACGGTGCTCGGTATGATTCAGGTGTTTGCCGATATTATGCTGTTTGGCACCGGCAATGCTGCTGATCTGGCGGGCGGTATCTCCCAGGCATTGATTACCACTGCCGCCGGACTCACCATCGCCATTCCGGCAATGATCTCGCACCGCTATTTTGAGCGTCATGTCGAGTCTCTGGTTGTGCAGCTAGAGGGCCAGGCCACTAAGCTGGTGGACGCCATGCACAGCGACCTGTTTCGGCAATCCTAGGTAAGCCGTTGTGAAATTTCCCCGCCGCGCGCAGCGCGATAACAGTATCAATCTAACACCGCTGATCGATGTGGTGTTTTTGCTGTTGATTTTCTTTATGGTCACCACCACCTTTACCCGCGAGACGCGCATGCTGATCAGCTTGCCTGAAGCGGAGGCTGAGGTCATGGCTAGTGAGCAAAGCACAGTGGAAGTAGTGGTCTCCAAAGACGGCAGTTATGCGGTCAACGGACAAAGTTTGATAAATCGCGATATCAAGACCATTATGGCTGCCTTAAAGGATGCTTCGGCAGGTGATAACAAGATGCCATTGGTGATTACCGCCGATGCTCTGTCGACACACCAGGCGGTGATTACCGCCATGGACGCTGCCGGCAGGTTAGGATTTGAAACACTAAATATTGCAACGCAACAGCCACAAGAGCCATAACAATATGAGCGACAAGATTGTCCCGACCGGCGCCTCCACTTATCTGCGCCTGTTAAAATATGTTCGCCGTTACTGGCTGGCCTTTATGGTCAGCGTATTTGGCTTGGTGCTTCACTCTTTTGCCGAAGTGGCCTTTGTCGATCTGCTCGGTTTTATCACTGATACTGTTGGCACACTGACTACCACCGGAGCTGATGTCGAGGTGGTGAAAATGCCACAGACCGGCATGACCGCCATGTTTGCGGAGGCACTGCTGGGTGATCTAATGGAGGAAAAACCCTGGTTGGTGATTCCGATATTTTTGGTGATTATCAGTGTCTTGCGCGGCATCGGTTACCTGATTGGCAGTTATGGTCTCGCCTATGTGTCCAACTATTTAGTCCATGCGCTGCGCATCGATATCTTTGAAAAGTATCTGTTATTGCCCTTTGAGTTTTTTGATCGCTCGATGTCCGGCCATTTGGTTTCAGTGGTCACTTTCAATGTTCAGCAAGTCACTCAAGCCAGTACCAAAGCGCTAAAAACACTGCTGCAGCAGGGTAGTTTGGTCTTGGGCCTGATGGGCTACCTGTTTTATGTGAACTGGAAACTGACCCTATTCTTTCTTGCGGTAATGCCCTTTGTTGCACTGGTGGTAACACTGGTGAGCAAGCGCTTTCGAATGATCAGCACCCGCATTCAAGGAGCTATGGGAGATGTTACCCATGTCACCCAAGAGGTGGTGAACGGCTATCAAGAGGTGCGTATGTTTGGCGGCATGGAGAATGAGCGCCAGCGCATATTTTCCGCCAGTCAGAGCAACCGCCGACAAAATATGAAGATGGCTTTAACCGAGGGCATCAGCAATCCCTTGGTCATGCTGTTGGTGTCCCTGGCCTTTGCCGGCATCACCAGTTTTATGCTCAGCCCGGCGATTCTGGAGACCATGAGCACCGGCAGTTTTATTACCTTCCTGGTGGCCTCCGGCATGTTGATCAAGCCAATTCGGCAGATCACGGAAGTGAATAGCGACATCCAGAAAGGCATAGCCGCCGCCGAATCCATTTTTGATATTCTCGACGCTATCCCCGAGCGGGATGGCGGCAGGGTTGAACTGGAATCTGTCACTGGCGGCGTTGAGTTTAAGGATGTTAATTTCCGCTACAACGAGGATGGCCCGTTGATTCTTGAGGATATTAACTTCACTGTTAAACCCGGCGAAACGGTTGCTCTGGTGGGTTCCTCTGGCAGTGGCAAAACCACATTGGCGAGTTTAATCACTCGGTTTTACAATCATGGGGAAGGGCATATTCTTCTCGATGGGGTCGATGTCAATGAGTTTAAACTGCCCAATTTACGCAAACATATTGCCCAGGTGAGTCAGAATGTCACCCTGTTTAACGATACCGTGCGCAACAATATTGCCTACGGTGAGCTGTCCAATCGCAGCCTCGATGAAGTCAAGGCAGCGGCTGTGATAGCCTATGCTAATAAGTTTATTGAGAAGATGTCCGATGGCTATGACACTATGATCGGCGACGATGGCGTGATGTTATCGGGCGGTCAACGACAGCGTCTGGCGATTGCCCGAGCACTGTTAAAAGACGCCCCAATATTGATTCTCGACGAGGCCACCTCGGCGTTGGACACGGACTCTGAGCGCTATATTCAGGCTGCCCTGGAAGAGTTAATGAAATCGCGCACCACCTTTGTGATCGCCCACCGCCTCAGCACCATTGAAAAAGCCGACCGTATCCTGGTGATGGAGAGCGGCCGTATTATTGAGCACGGTAGTCACAGTGAGTTGCTAGCACTAGAAGGTCGCTACTCCCAGCTCTATCGCCAACAGTTCAATGAGTCAGAGGTCGCCTAGGCTTGTCTCTTGAACAGCGTATAACCCATGCCTGGCAGCAGGATAGTCTGTGGCTAAAGCTGCTGCTGCCGCTGTCTTGGTTATTTAGCGCTATCTCAGGCATGCGCCGTCGTTATCTTCAGTCCCGCTATCAATGCCAGAGCCAGAGTTTTGCTGCGCCAGTAATTATTGTGGGCAATATTTCGGTGGGCGGCAGCGGTAAGACGCCATTGATTGTTGCGCTGGTAAAGGCCCTTAAGCAACGCGGTTTTAAGCCCGGCGTGGTCAGTCGCGGATATGCCGGCAAGGCCCACAGTTACCCGCTATCGGTTAATCCACAGACTCGCGTAACCGAAAGCGGTGATGAACCGCTTTTAATCGCCCAGCTGGCTCAGTGCCCGGTGGTTGTGGACGCGGATCGCAGGGCAGCGGTCACCTATTTGCTGGCTCACAATAACTGTAATCTGGTGCTGAGCGATGATGGATTGCAGCACTACCGATTACATCGCGATATAGAAATCGTGGTGGTCGATGGCCAGCGCGGTGTTGGCAATGGCCGCTGTCTTCCTGCTGGGCCTCTTCGTGAGGGGCCTGAGCGATTAGGTCAGGCGGATTTTGTAGTGGTCAATGGCAAATTGAGCGGATCGCTTGATCTCGGGGATATCAATTCCGATCTGATGCAGATTGCACCACGCAGAATGACTCGCCTCAGAACGGCTGAGAGCCAGCCGATTGAACTCTGGTTGCAAGAGCATGTGATCCAGCGCGTCCATGCTGTTGCCGCTATTGGCAACCCCCAGCGCTTTGCCGATACCCTCGAGCAACTGGGGTTAGAGGTGGCGCTTCACGGCCATAATGACCATGGGTCTTTGACTGCAGAGGATCTCAGCTTCGAGGACAATTTGCCGGTCATTATTACCGCTAAAGATGCGGTTAAATTGCTCGCCCATGGGACTGACACCCTGGCGGACAATATCTGGGTGCTTGAGATTGAAGCGCAAATCGATAACGACTTTATAGACAGACTGGCAGTTAAGCTGCAGCACTAGAATAGAGGTTCTATGCAATTTACAGTGATTATTCCAGCGCGATTTGGCTCCACGCGCCTGCCGGGCAAACCGCTGCGCGATATTGCCGGCAAGCCGATGATTCAGCGGGTCTGGGAGCAGGCTGGCAAAAGTGCCGCTGAGCGGGTGGTGATTGCCACTGACGATCCACGTATCGAAGCGGCAGCCCTGGAGTTTGGTGCAGAGGTCTGTATGACCCGAGACGACCATCCCTCCGGTACCGATCGCTTGCAAGAGGTGGCGGCGCTACTGGGTTTGGCGGACGATGCGATTGTGGTGAATGTTCAGGGTGACGAGCCCCTCATCCCTCCAGCCGTGATCAATCAGGTGGCGAGTAATCTTGCCGCCAATACTCAGGCGGGCGTGGCGACACTGGCAGAGCCAATCGAAACCTATGGCGACTTGCGCAATCCCAATGTGGTTAAGCTAGTGACCAACCAGCAATCCATGGCCCTGTATTTTAGTCGTGCCCCGATTCCCTGGCCACGGGATGTGATCGACGGGGCTAACGCCGAGGCGTTATTGCCCTCAGACTATGCATTTATTCGTCATATTGGTATCTATGCTTACAGGGTTAAGGAGCTAAATGACTTTGTTACCTGGCCTGTGGCGCCGATTGAGGCCACCGAGAAGCTCGAACAGTTGCGTTTTATGTGGCAGGGTGTCGCCATTCACGCGGCTCCCGCACTGCAGCCAGTGCCGGGTGGAATTGATACGGAAGAGGATTTGCAGGCTGTAATTAGATTGCTTGGAATCATATGAAAATTTAATCGTAACAGTTAGTTACGGAATATACTTAAACAATAAATTAGCTTTATATTAGGGCTTCATATCAGGGCTTTATATCAGGGGCCTAGTTTAAAGTAGCATTATAAAACGACAGAGATTTTCATGACTAATCCAAAAGCTAAACTATCGGTGTTATTTGTCTGCCTCGGCAATATCTGTCGCTCGCCCACAGCCCATGGCGTATTTGCCAAATTGGTGGAAGAGAGCGGTTACGGCCGACTAATCACTGTTGATTCAGCCGGTACCGGAGATTGGCATCTTGACCATGCCCCGGATAAGCGTACCACTCAGGTGGCCGCCTCCAAAGGCTACGATATAAGTCAACTGCGGGCGCGACTCGTTACCCCTGCCGACTTCGAGCACTTTGACTATATTATTGCCATGGACAGGGCCAACCTCAGGGATCTGCAGGAGATGCAGCCCCAGGGCTACAGCGGTCATTTAGGTTTATTTTTGGATTTTTCCGAGCTGAATAATTCACTGCACGAAGTGCCAGATCCTTACTATGGGGGCGAAGGTGGCTTCGAGCTGGTCTTTGGCCTGGTTGAAGAGGCCTCTGTAGGTTTGCTCCGGCATATTGAACTGAGTCACGCCGAGGCACTGGCCTCTTGACCCTGACGATTCTCGAAAAGGTTTCACTGCAACCCTATAACAGTCTGGCACTGTCAGCTGAGGCGGAGTATTTCTGCGCTGTCGATAATTCTGCTGATTTATTGACCACACTGGAGTTTGCAGCCTCCCGAAATATAGCCGTAACGCCCTTGGGCGGCGGCAGCAATATAGTCCTCGCAGGAAATATAGCGGGCCTGGTGCTGCTTGTGGATCTCAAGGGAGTAAGTCATCGCCGGGTAAAAGATACCGTCGAGGTCACCTTTGCCGCCGGTGAAAACTGGCATAAACAGGTACAGCATTGTCTGCAACAGGGCTGGTATGGTCTGGAGAATCTCTCATTGATTCCCGGCAATATGGGTGCCGCAGCGATTCAAAATATCGGTGCCTACGGTGTGGAGTTAGCGGATCTATTTGTCTCCCTGACCGCCATCGACAAGCTCTCGGGAGAGCAGGTAGTATTCGATAAAGCCGCCTGTGAGTTTGGCTACCGTGACAGCCTGTTTAAAAATGCTGGTCGCGACCGCTATATTATTACTGACATCTGCCTGAGTCTCAGTCTCGAGCCACAGCTCAATATTCAGTACCCAGCACTGCAAGCGGCCTTCGATCATCATCTCGCCAGCGGCGCGTCGATCACTCCTGAGCTGGTGAGCGCTATGGTCTGTCAGATTCGATCAGAGAAACTTCCCGATCCCAGCGTTATTGCCAATGCTGGCAGCTTTTTTAAGAACCCGATTATTGCCCAGACTCAAGCCGCTGAACTGTCTCTGCAACATCCCCAGATGCCCTGTTATCAGCAGGCCAATGGCGAGTGCAAAGTGCCAGCTGGTTGGCTTATTGAGCAGTGCGGCTTTAAGGGTGCTGTGCGGGGTCCAGTTGGCGTGCATAAACGGCAGGCGTTGGTACTGGTTAATTTTGGCGCTGGCAGCGGCGCCCAGTTACTGGCCCTAGCCGATGAGGTTCGCGCTGCAGTACTAGAGCGTTTTAGCATTGAGTTAGAGATTGAACCAAGGGTCTATGGCTAGATATGGATCTATTTGATCAGCAATTGATACCGCTTCGCTTGACTGAAGAGCGCCACAGCCAGATCGCGTTCTGGCCTAATTGGTTCAATGGAGAGAGTGCAGATAGCCTACTCCGTCAGTCTATAAATCATATCGACTGGCGCAGCGATCGCATCAGGATAGCGGGTAAGACAATTCCCATTCCACGGCTACAGCAATGGTTTGGCGATCCCGATACCAGTTACACCTATTCCAATATTCGACTCCAGGCAGTGGCCTTTCCCGGCTGGATCGACGAGCTGCGCAAACAGGTTGAAGATCAGTCTGGTGAACGCTTTAATCGTGCCCTGGTGAACTATTATCGCGATGGTTCGGACAGTGTCGACTGGCATGCGGATGACGAGGCCGAATTAGGCTTTGAGCCCCTGGTCGCATCTCTGAGTCTGGGTGCTGAACGGGTCTTTCAGTTGCGCCACAACATCAGTCAAGAACGCTTGGATATTTCACTGCCCCATGGCTCGCTATTAATTATGGGCCCTGGCATCCAGACACACTGGCAGCATCGAATAGCGAAAAGCAAGAAAATTGACCAGCCGCGGGTGAACTTCACCTTCCGCTATATGGCCAAGTAGTCTATAAGTAAGGGCTATATTGTATGGCGCATTCGCCAAGCGCAGCTGCAGTCATAGTCATTAGTCTGTAACCCCACAAGGAGAAACACTCGGTGAAATTATCAAAATTTGGTGAAAAGTTTTCAGGTCAGTCCGGCATAGTCGAACTTATGGATGACCTGGGTACGGCGCTAAATGAAAACCCCGAGATGATCTTTATGGGGG
>CAXAFJ010000081.1:0-9127 GCA_963968025.1 uncultured Pseudomonadales bacterium
GCTCTGCATGGCTTCGCTCTGCATGGCTTCGCCCGGCACCCACCAAACAACCCTCTAGCCCCAGCGCTACCCTACCTGCGGACTTTAAACACCATCGCCCAATCCATAAACAACTCCTCCCAGAGCATCTGAGGATTGGGATTATTACCACTAAGTATCCAATTGCGCGCCAACAGCAACTTATCAGAAAAAGTAAACAACGCTGAAATAGGCTTATCCGCTAACTCGGTTGTTGCCAACCGATGAATATAACGACTAAACCAATCAACAGACTGTTCACCATCGAGCTTCTGGCACTGCTGTGCCGCCGTCAATGGTGAAACTGCACCACTGCCAACCTCGGCCACTAGGGCTTCAAACTGTTGCCGCTGATCCAAATTATCACTTTGCAGATAGTCCAGAGCCAACAGCGGCCGCCCACCAGCAAGGGGTAAAACCTGCTCCGCAGCACCGCGATCATTGGTCACATCAGTCAGCCACTGCAAAGCAGTATCCGCCTCTGGTGTTGGCATATTGAGCTTTTGACAGCGGCTGCGAATGGTCGCCGACAACCTACTGGGACGATTCGACACCAAAATCAAGAGAGTCTTACTCTGGGGTTCTTCAAGGTTTTTTAACAGGGCATTGGCAGCACTGATATTCATCGCCTCCGCAGGACAAATAATCGCCACTTTCCAGCCCCCCTGCTGCGCGGTTTTACCCAGGGATTCACAGAGCTTGCGCACCTGATCAATTTTAATCGCCTTACCCTTTTCTTCGGGCTCGAGATAACTGACATCTGGATGACTACCCGCGCGGAGCAAGTTGCAGGTTTTGCAGGCGCCACAGGCATATTTAACCATCTCTGCAGCGCAGATAAGTCGCTGTGCCAAGGCCGTCGCCAGACGTGATTTACCAATACCCTCATCACCGCTGATTAAAACAGCATGGGGCAAGCGCCCACCCTCGATGCTGGTATTGAGCGCAGTCCAAGTAGCTTCTTGCCAAGGCAGTGGCAGAGTCGACACTAGTTAGCCTCCCAAAAAGCATTGAGAGCCTGGGTGATCTGCGCCTGTACGCCTTCAAGATTAAGCGATGCATCAACTACCACACAGCGCTGGGGATTGTCCTGGGCGATCTGCAAGTAGCGATTGCGCACCCGCTCAAAGAACTCCACTTTCTCCTGTTCAAAGCGATCGGGAGCACTGCGCTCACTGGCCCTAGCTAAACCAATCTGCACCGGGATATCGAGAATAATGGTCAGGTCCGGCTGCAAACTGCCCTGCACTATTAGCTCGAGATCGCGAATTAGATCATCGCGCATGTGGCGGCCGGCGCCCTGATAGGCGTAGGTGGCATCGGTAAAGCGATCGCAGAGTACCCAGGCCCCCTCACCGAGCATAGGTTCGATAACTTGATTGAGATGTTGAGCCCTGGCCGCAAAGACCATTAGTAGCTCAGCGGTGTTACACACCGACTCTTCTCTCGGGGCCAGCAACAGCTCACGGAGCTGCTCAGCTAAAGGCGTGCCGCCGGGCTCTCTGGTGCAGCCATAGGTAAGCTTCTTAGTGTCCATCCACTGCTGGATAAACTTGATATTGGTGGTCTTGCCGACGCCTTCGGTGCCTTCAATGGTAATAAATTTTCCGCGCATCTGATTTCCCGACCTTAGACCTAGTTTTTGACCGCCCTATTGTGACGATTTGCGAGGCGACTGTCTGCCTTGGATTTTTTTAGGGTTTTACTTTCCCGCTTTTGGCGCAGATTGATAGTCCACTGCCCGCTGGTTGATTTGATATTGTCGCACCGCCTTTTGATGCTCGGCAAGGTTATCCGAAAAGTAATGGCCGCCATCGCCGCGGGCAACAAAGTAGAGACTTGTACCAGACTGCGGATGCAGTGCCGCCTCAATCGCCGCCGCGCTGGGCATGGCAATAGGAGTGGGTGGCAGGCCGTTGATACGATAGGTGTTATAGGGCGTCATTGTCTTCAGATGGCGGCGGGTAATATTGCCGCGATAGGAATCACCCAGCCCATAGATCACCGTGGGATCGGTTTGCAGGCGCATACCTTTATTGAGCCGACGAACAAAAACCCCGGCAATGGTCGGGCGCTCGACGGCCAGGCCGGTCTCTTTTTCCACTATCGAGGCCATAATAAGAGCTTCGTAGGCATTGGCATAGGGTAGACCCTGCTCCCTTCCCTGCCAGGCATGATCCAGCACCCGTCGCATTTTGCGGTGGGCTCTGGCGATAATATCCACAGCTGTATCGCCGTGGCTATAGCTGTAGGTATCGGGAAACAGCCAGCCTTCCGGATCGGCCTGATTCATATTGGCCGCTGTCATTAGCTGCTCTTGGTTGAGCTGACTAACCCCGGAAAATTGCTCAACAGTGGCCAGCTGGGTAATCCACTGATGAAAGCTCCAGCCCTCGGGAAAGGTAATTTGATAACTGATCACCGCCCCTTGATTAAACTTGGCCAGCAGCTGTAGTGCGGTTTCACCCTCTGCAATCTGGTAGTGGCCGGCCTGAATTGCGGTATCGCCGGTAATCCTTGCGTAAAGGCTAAGCAGTTTAGGGTGAGTGAGAATTTCGCCTTGGTGCAGTCGTCGATTAACCTCGGTAAGACTGCTACCGCGATCAATCTGCCATACCAGAGAAGATTGCCCTGACGGCAGCGCAACCGGCTTCTCTAGCTCTTTGTAGCCCACTAGCATAAGTCCTGCGATACCGACCAGAGCAGCCGTGAGCAGCATCAGGCTGCCAATCAGCCGCCTTAGCATCGGAAGGCACCATAGTGCTGCTGCAACGCCTGCTGCAGAGCTCTAGTATCGTCTCCAATGGCTAGATTAACTGCGCCATTTTTGACTGCAACGATGGGCACTATTCCGCGCACCGAGCTGCAGCTAAATATCTCTTGTGCGCTATGCAGCTGGTCGTGGCTAATCTCAGACTGGATGACCTTTAAACCAATACTCTTAAACAGTTCGTCGAGCAATAACTGGCGCATCACGCCGCAGACTCCGGCCTGATTCAGTCGCGGTGTCACCCAGCCCGTGGCGAGTTTGATAAACAAATTGGCTCTGGTGGTTTCAATGGCCTGATGGTCGGCAGAAAACATAATGCCATCCTCATATTCCTCAGCCCATTCGGAACGGGCCATTACCTGATCGAGGCGATTTAGATGTTTAATGCCGGCGAGCACGGGATTGAGCGGCAAACGGTAATCACATTTCGTGACTCTGATGCCCTGCTGTCGCTGCAACTGACAATTCTCGGGTAGCGGAAAGTACTGAGCGACCACTCGTGGTGAGGCTAAGTCCGAGTCTGGCGGGGCATATCCACGACCACCACTGCCAGCTGTAAGAATAATTTTTATAATCCCAGAACTGAGCTGCTCTGGGTCGAGCAGATTGATCAAACTGTCGATATTCTGCTGTAGCTGTTCTGCTGTAATAATAATACCAAGAACAGGCGCATCCCTAAGCAGGCGCTCAGCGTGCTGTTGTCTCAGGGGCAGGACGCCACTATCCAGCAGCATGGTTTCGAACAGTCCATGGCCATAGGCGCTACCGCGATCGCTGAGTGGCAGATCACTGGCAACAACAGCGTCGACAATAGAGGTCGTCGCAGGAGCATTCTCGAGGCGTATCTTGGAACCTGTCATATGGTTGCTGTCCTATCGGAAACAAATCCAATCACTGAAAACGGAGTACCCTATTAAACCTAAATTCCGCGCATAAAAAAACCGCCCCAATGGAGCGGTTTTTTAAGCAGGTACAAATATCAGCCGTTAGCTGTGATATAAGTAACCGCGTCTTGTACAGTGGCAATCTTCTCTGCTTCTTCATCGGGAATCTCAGCATCGAATTCCTCTTCCAAAGCCATGATCAACTCAACTGTATCAAGGGAATCTGCACCCAGATCTTCAACGAAAGAGGACGTGCTTTTAACATCTTCTTCTTTTACACCAAGTTGCTCTGCAACCATTTTGATGACGCGTTCTTCGATGTTACTCATCGTATACCTACTCCTGTTAACTGAAATGCTTATTAGTTGTGCTACCGAGCAGACAGAGCTCAGGCAGCGATAATCTGTGTTTTCGGGCGCGCATTTTACCCTACAAATTACAAAATGCTAAACCCTATTTTAAAAAACAACGAAACCCTTTAAAATCAATGAGTTACGCCATGTACATACCGCCATTCACATGAATAGTCTCACCGGTAATGTATCCAGCAGCGTCTCCAGCAAGGAAACAAACCACTGCGGCGATCTCTTCAGGGGCTCCCAAGCGAGCTAGCGGGATCTGTGTCAGTATCGCCTCTTTGCTCGCTTCTGGAAGGTCTTTAGTCATATCTGTATCAATAAATCCGGGGGCTACAGTATTCACTGTAATGTTTCGCGAACCCAGCTCTTTAGCCAAGGCGCGGGTAAAACCGCCGACCCCAGCCTTGGAGGCTGAATAATTGCTTTGACCGGCATTGCCCATGGCACCCACCACCGAGCTGATATTGATAATACGACCCCAGCGCGCCTTAGTCATAGGACGAACACAACCCTTGGCTAAGCGGAATACTGAGGTCAGATTGGTGTCGATAACATCCATCCACTCATCGTCTTTCATACGCATAAGAATATTATCTTTTGTAATGCCCGCGTTATTGACCAGGATAGTCGGCGCAGCAAACTGTTCTGTGATGCTCTTGATAACGCTGGTCACAGACTCGGTGTCAGTGACATTCAGACCCATGCCTGTGCCAGCGATATTGTTGTCAGCAAAGCGCTGGCTGATCGATGCAGCACCGGCCTCTGATGTGGCTGTACCTATAACAGTAGCACCGGCTTTGCCCAGAGCGTCTGCTATTGCCGCACCAATTCCACGAGTAGCACCAGTGACGAGAGCCACTTTGTCATTAAGATTCATTACTTATTCCTTAAATAGAAAGATAAAGATAGTCTTGCTCGACCGCTAAACCGATGTTAAAGCATTTTCCAGGCTGTCCACATCGTCAGTGGAGAGAGACTTTAGGTTGCGATCTATGCGCTTAGACAGGCCGTTGAGTACGCGACCTGGACCACATTCGATAAGCATTGTGGCACCGCCAGCAGCAAGTCCATTAACGCAGTCAACCCAGAGTACCGGCTTATATATTTGTTCAAGCATCAATACTTTAATGGCCTGAGGATCCGCCTGCCGCTGAGCATTTACATTGTGAATAATATCGATCTGCGGAGGACTAAAGGTGGTTGCTTCAACCAGCTCGGCAAGATTGTCTGCCGCAGGACGCATCAGTGAAGTATGGAAAGGTGCGCTGACTGGTAACTCAACCGCGCGCTTGGCGCCGCCTTTTTTACACAGCGATGTGGCCCGTGCCACTGCATCCGCATCTCCTGCAATCACCACCTGACCCGGTGCATTAAAATTCACCGCAGCCACTACCTGGCCCTGTGCCGCTTCGGCGCAGGCATCGACAACGATCTGGTCCTCGATACCCATAATCGCGGCCATAGCACCAACACCCACAGGCACAGCCTGCTGCATAAAGGCACCACGGGCGTGGACAATTTTCACCGCATCGGCAAAATCAACTGCGCCAGCGCAAACCAATGCAGACCACTCGCCGAGACTATGGCCGGCCATGGCGGCAGGATTGGGTCCGCCCTGCTGTTGCCAGAGACGCCAGATGGCAACACTGGCTGCAAGTAAGATGGGCTGAGTGCGCTCAGTGAGATTGATCTCGTCCTCTTCGCCGTTTTGTAATAGATCCCAGCAGTCATATCCGAGCACATCGGAGGCCTGCTGAAATGTTTCCTCGACTAAACTATTTGCCGCGGCTAAATCAGCCAGCATGCCAATCTTCTGAGACCCTTGACCGGGAAACACAAATGCCAAATTACTATTCATAGACTGCCTTCTTTAAATTCTATTGGTTCAACTTTTGGTTAAGTATAGGCGACAAAATCTCGGGCAAGTTATGTTCTGCCGCCTGAGTTGCAACTCCCAGCGCTCGCACAAAGGCCATTTGCGTGGCGCTACCGTGACTTTTCACCACTACGCCATTTAAGCCGAGGAAATATGCGCCGTTATAAAGCGCTGGATCGAGCTGGGCTTTTAACCTTGACAGCGGACCACGTAACAGCAGCAATGCCAAGCGAGCCAACCAGCCACGACCCACCGCTTGACGGAAACGCTGGCCAACCATAGTGACCAATCCCTCGCTGGTTTTTAAGGCGACATTGCCGGCAAAGCCATCACAGACAATTACGTCGGTGCCGCCCTGAAAAATACCGTTGCCTTCAATGTAACCGCAGTAGTTTATTGCTGGGTCAGCCTCGAGCAGCTCAGCGGCCTGCTGAATATCGTCCCGCCCTTTGTTTGATTCTTCGCCAACATTGAGCAGCCGCACACTGGGCGCCTCAATGGAATCCAGCTCCTTAGCAGTCAGTGCTCCAAGCAGGGCAAACGCATAGAGTTGCGCGGCGGAGCAAACCGTATTGGCACCCAGATCCAACACATAGCTGTGCCCGGATATGGTGGGTACGGTAGTGCAGATAGCCGGTCTTGAGATACCAGGAAGGGCTTTTACAAAGTACAGACCCAGAGCCATGATTGCCCCGGTGTTGCCGGCACTGATAAACGCCTGAGCTTCGCCTGCGGCAAGTTCCTGCATCGCTAAACCCATGGAGGAGTTACGCTTGTGACGAATAACCGCCGAGGGTTTGTCTGAATCAACAACCTGAGAGTCGCTATGACGGACTTCGATACGGGATAGAATGCTTGGGTCTTTAAAGGGAGACAGAGATAATTGTTCGCCCACCTGAGTCTGGTCACCAAATACCAATGCATGAACTTGGCGATGGCTATTGAGAAAAACAAGTAGCGCAGACACAGTGACACGAGGACCTAAGTCCCCGCCCATTGCATCAACGGCAATTCGGAGTGAATTTGCCAAAGAATATTTTTTTCAGTTATTCGGAGTCAGTCTCGATAACTTTGCGGCCACGGTAAAAACCATCAGCCGATACCTGGTGACGCAGGTGCTTCTCGCCGCTTACTGGATCAACTGAAATAGTTGCCGCAGTAAGTGCGTCGTGTGAACGGCGCATACCGCGCTTTGAACGTGTCTTGCGACTTTTCTGAACAGCCATAGATTACTCCTAAGCAATAATCTGATGCAGCCGAAGTTATTTCTTCAACTGCGCTAAAATATTAAATGGGTTGTCAGCGACAACCTCGTCGTCTCTCTCATCACTACTTTGCCCGTCCTGAGAAAGAAAGGTGTCTCCAGTACAGCTACCCTGTTCATGGTAGTTTACTAGAGGCAGAGCCAATAAAACTTCATCTTCGAGCATTGCACTTAGGTCGACCATTTTATCACCGACAATCCAAGGCTCTCGATCACCTGACACTTTGCCAATCTGATCTTCCGACCAGATTATCTGTGCCGCTATATCAGCAACCAAATCTACTTTCACTGGTTCCAGACAGCGCTGACATGTCACCATGACTGCTATCTCAAATGTACCATTGACCACTTTCGCCCTGACCTCGTCCACTTCAAACTTAATTAAAGTCGCCAAGGATGACTCAATGCTCTCTACTGCGAGCGCTAAACGCGGAAGATGCTTCGCCTCAAAATGTCCTTCGAGGACAATTCCTTGGTTCGCAAGTTTACGCGGATCGACTAGTGTTGGCAGTGCCATATATAAGGTGGTACCCAGTTAGGCGCGCATGATAGGGTCAAGATTTTGTTCTGTCAAAGAAAATTGACCAAATAGCCCTGATCCGCCATGTATAATTGAGCTTCAGGCCCAGACTAATCAATCCAGACGCTTTTTTATGCCAAACCTTATTTTAGCCTCCTCCTCCAGCTACCGAAAGTCGCTGCTCGAAAGACTGCATATTCCCTTTCAGTGCGTCTCCCCAGACCTCGACGAAAAGGCCCTGGAAAATGAATCGGCAGAGCATCAAGCGATTCGCCTGGCCCGTGAGAAAGCTCAGGCTATTGCCAAGGCATTTCCCGAGGCAGCGGTTATTGGATCGGATCAGGTGGCAGAATTATGCTTTGACGACTCCTGCAACATTAAAGCAAGAGCGCTGGGCAAACCCGGTAATTATCAACGGGCAGTTGAACAGCTCAGCGACCAGTCGGGACAGCTGGTTAAATTTTATACCGCAGTTACCGTCATCAAGGAGGGCTTGGTCAGCAGCGCTTTAGATATTACCCAAGTTCAATTTCGCCATCTCACCAGCGCCGAAATAGACGCCTACTTAAAAGCTGACAGACCTTATAACTGCGCCGGCAGTTTTAAGGCAGAGTCTCTGGGAATCAGTTTATTTAAATCGGTAAAGAGTGATGACCCAACCGGCCTTATCGGGCTGCCGCTAATTAAGCTGTCACAGATACTGCGGGAATTAAATATCTCTGCTAACTAAAAGCACATTTATAAGTAGCAGCTGTTTGGCTCCCTTTTAATAAAGGGAGGATTTAATCTCGCTAAACAGGTCGACGCAGGCCAGGGGTTCAAAGGCCAGTAAACGGTCGGCATGATGGGCGCCATAAGTCACCGCGATTCGCGGCATATTGGCATTGACCGCCATCTCCATATCAAACTCCGTATCGCCCACCATCACCGCAGCTTCCGCAGGCAGGTCAAAGTCGCTTAACAGCTGTTCAAGCATTAACGGATCAGGTTTAGACAGCGTCTCATCCGCACAGCGGCTGTTGTGGAAAAAATCGTCCATTCCCAGACTCAGCAGCACGCGATCTAATCCCGCCCTACTCTTACCTGTGGCCACCGCCAATAGATAACCCTCAGCCTTAAGCTGGTGCAGAGTCTCTTCCACGCCAAGAAAAAACGGACAGGGCACGCTATCTTCGGCGCGGTAATGTTGCGAGTAACTGGTTTGCAGTTGAAACACCTGCTCCCGAGTCGCGTGGGGGAATAAACGAAACGCCGCTTCGGTCAGACCGAGACCAATAATTTCTTTCACTTCAAGATAAGTCGGCACGGCCATATCCAATTCCGTTGCCGCGCTTTGCATAGCGCTAACGATTCGCGCCACAGAATCAGAAATCGTGCCGTCCCAATCGAAAATCACCAGCTTTATAGTGTTTGAGTTAGTGTTGCTCTTGATTTTG
>CAXAFJ010000082.1:0-9069 GCA_963968025.1 uncultured Pseudomonadales bacterium
TATTTAGCCGAACATAAACAGTTTCAGTATAGAGGGAATCGCCGTCAGGATCAGTTCCGCCACCTGTATCGACGCCACCAGTACCACCAGTACCAGACAACGTAATGTCCGTGATCACAACACCTTCACCACGGGTATTGAGATACATAATCAACGAATTAAAGGTATTTGCACCCTGTGCCGGAACAGCAATGCTATAGGTCGCAGATTCAGTACCGGTTACCGTAACAGCCGCTGTATCAAACGATGGCTCAGTAGCAGGATAAGGATTGGCTTCAAAACGGAAACGCACATCAGCACTCGCACCTGAAGGCACAGAACCGGTAAAGGTAATGACGCCATCTTCAGCCAGAGTGATCGGATAGATAGCCGTGTTCATATTGGCAAAGCCAGCATAGCTCTCAGCAGATGCCGGGAAGGTATAAACCGAACCCTCGCCAATAGTGGTGCCGTTAAAGGCTTCAGTTATCTCAATCGAGATCGCCGACCCTGTATCACCACCATTGTCGACCACTGCATCGTTAACACCTTCCTCAGTATCCAAGGTCAGAACATCACTGGTATCAAGATCAGTTAAATCGGTTGCATCTGGAAAATCTGACAAATAGGCGATTGTAAGCGCCGACACAGCAGCAATCTCAGCCGCTGCTTCCTGCTTAACAATAGACACAGCCGATGTATCACCAGCGATAAAGTCATCTACAGTAAGCGTGTCAAATGCCGCGGCAACCGAAGTCACAGTGGCTGACGTTGCGTCAAGAACAAAGTCGGCAGCAGCAGCATCAACAGCATCGTCAACAACAATGCTGTTCAACGCCAACTCTGCTTTTACCAGAACTTGCAGGCTACCAATCTGGGCAGCATCCGCCAGATTAACATCAGCAGTGACTACAACCATCTTGGTCAAGGCACTCACAGCCGCAGCACTGGCTTGCTCTGGAGTAAGCTCGGCGCCGGCAATTGCAGCAACACCTTGCATAGCTTCAGCAACCAATAGGGTAGCAGTCATAACTTGTTGGAAAACTGTTTCAACCGCATGAGCCGTGGCAGCATCAGCGCCAGCAGCAAAAGGGTTAAAGGTGGCAATATCAACGCCAGCAGGCAAGCCCATTGCCGTAGCAAGGTCAGCCGCAGTAAAGGAGGGGTCAACCACTTTAGCCGCTTCTAGGATGGTAGTAAGGGGTGTTACTACGGAACCAGTAGAAGAGCCTTTCAAGACAACGCCTGTGCCGGCGAAGCTTTCACCGGAGATAGCGTCAATGGTATCGGCTGTCATCTCGACAATAACGGTGTACTCGGCTGGAGCATCGACCGAGTCAGCCAGGGCATAAGCACCAGTTGCATCGGTTAGATCAGACGGCTCGCCTTCATCGTGCAGACCATTTTCATTGTGATCACCAAACGCTTTGGCAAACTGAAACGGACCATCGATCGCATTACCTTCTAAGTAAGCGATATCGAACTGGACTGCCGTATCGTCTGTGGTCGCCATCACTGTGACGCCATCAGTGCCGCCAATATCGCTAAAGGCAACGCTAACGGTAATTTCACCTAGAGTATCATCGGCAGTCATTGCACGAGAGGCTGTCCAGGAATCACCGGAACCGGCTGGGGTGGCTACAGAGCCACCAATCATAACCGTTGGGGCCATAATCGCTTCGCTAGCGGAAATCTCGACCGTTACCACATCACCGACGGTTACCGCGGCATCGCCTTCGTCTTCAAAAATCGACACGGACGTCAGCGTTGGCACGCCGTTGACATCATTATCTGTCGAGCTGTAATCATTGCTTCCGCCGCCACAAGCAGCGAGAAAAAGAGAAGCAACAAGCAATGAGACTGTGCTCAGGCGTGTTGCCTGCCAAGCACCGCCGAAGAAGCCAATAAAAGTGGATGTGTGATAACGCATAATTCCCCCGAACAACTGTTTAAAATTAATTTTGTGTCCTGTCTATACGCAGGTATCAAAATTTTGAGTCAATAATAATGAATGTAGAAAAAATCAAGTGTTAGAGAAAAACGGTAGGTGGTTGCTTTTACGGGCTGAAGTGGCAAGTTGGGCGATCTACCAAGTTTTAAGAGTGCACTTCAAAGTTGCCGACTGTAACCCGTCAAAAAATAAGCCCCCCCCCCAGATCGACAAGATGTATTAACTCGAGGTTAAAGTACTTGGCGGCGCAGCCGAAATCAACCCTAGAATAGTCCCCCAAAAAGCACCGCAGATAGCAGGTCTCCGCAGTCTGAGACAGTAACCATCAGATCCTGAAATAGCCTGATTACAGAGGTTAATTCGGCAATCGTAAAGTGGCACCAAGAGTGATCCGCCAAGCTATACAAAAACGCGATAACGCCTCTATAGACTAGTATCCGACTGGTCGAACCCTCTTTAACCTCAAAAAATAACCGTTTAACGCATATCCGTTGTTTGCCAGCCATGAACCGGTAGAGTGCGACTGAGGATGTAGTAAAAATATAAAAAGCGATAGCTGACCTATGTCCATAGATTTTTTTGTTTACCCAGGGGGTTTATCAGTATGTTATTTAAAAAGAAAATTCTTGCTAGCAGTGTTGCCTTAGCGCTAGTTGGAGCCGCTATGCCAGCTTATTCGCAAGACGGCGTGCTAATTGAAGAAGTGATTGTTCAAGGTGGTATCCGCGGAAGCCTTACGCGCTCCATGGACATCAAGCGCGACTCAGCTGGTGTTGTCGATGCAATCTCAGCGGAAGACATGGGTAAGTTCCCAGATGCTAACTTGGCAGAATCTCTGCAGCGTATCACTGGTGTTTCCATTAGCCGCTCACGCGGTGAAGGCAGCCAGGTTACCGTGCGTGGCTTTGGCCCCGAGTACAACCTAGTGACGTTGAACGGGCGTCAAATGCCTACTCACAGCAACACTAGCCGTTCTTTTGATTTTGGTGATCTAGCCTCTGAAGGCATCGCTGGCGTCCAGGTCTACAAAACTGGCCGCGCCGATGTTCCAACAGGTGGTGTAGGCTCATTAATTAACATCTCAACTACTAGACCTCTTGAGAATCCAGGCCAGACTGCCAGCTTCTCAGCAAAAATGGTTAACGATACCTCGACTAGAGAAGGCGACGAAATCACGCCAGAATTCTCCGGTATCTACTCCAACACCTTTGCCAACGACACCATCGGTATTGCTATTACTGCCTCATCGCAGACGCGCAACAATGGCGTTAACGCAGCAGAGACTACAGGTTGGTTTACTAACCCAGGCGACTATTCCGGTGCCCGAGGCGTGCCCAACGACGCAAACCAGGTAAACCGTTCTACAAGCGACGCTGAGTTCTACTCCATTCCTCAGCAGATTGCCTACGCGATCAATGAGTATGAGTCGAAGCGAATTAATGGCCAGCTGGTTTTACAGTGGGCTCCGACTGACACGATTACCGGAACACTGGACTACATTCACTCAGAGCTGGATCTCGATCACACCATGAGCGACATGTCTGCCTGGTTTAGCAACGCCAACGCATCAAGCCAAACAAGCCTTTGGAATGATGGCGAGCAGCGCTCTCCGCTGATGTATTCTGAGACCCACGACAACGCTGACTTCGCTATGGGTGTCCATCAGGATGGCCGTAAGAACGAGAACTCCTCTGTTGGCTTAAACCTTGAGTGGCAAGCGTCAGATCGTCTTAGCCTAGCCCTGGACTACCATGATTCATCAGCCGAGACAGGTGCCAATAACCCCTATGGCACCAGCTCACTCGTGACTATGGCTTCCTTTAATAAGGTTGGCTCTACGATTTTCTACGACACCGAGTTGCCAATACTTTCGCAAAACCTGAACTCAGGTGCTGATGGCGCTGATCGTCCGCTGTACAAGAACGATATGATCATCACTGGTAGCGTATTCAGCAACGAAGCCGCCAAGATGGATATCGAGCAGAGCAAACTCAGCGGTACCTTTGAACTGTCTGATGCCACCAGCATTGACTTTGGTGTGCAGCTTACTGAAGTCAGCAACCGTTTTGTCAGCAGCAATGTTCAGCTCGACAACTGGGGCGGCTTTACCCAGCCAGGCGAACTCACCGACATTCTCACTCGCTCTTCAATAGCTGGTCAGTTTGATCAGGTTGACGGTGGTAATGATCCACGTCTGCACACTGAATACTTCACCACGTCTCTCGAGGAGATCATTGCGGTTGGTGAGGCAAGCTACGCCGCTACTGGCACTACCTATGCTCAACTCGGCGATTGTGGCACTGGTTACTGCGCCTCTACCGACTGGAGTACAGACAAGCGCACTACTGAAGAAACCTCTTCAGCTTATATTCAGCTGAACAGTGCTCTTGAGTACTACGGTATGCCGGTCAATCTGCAGATGGGTCTTCGTTACGAAGAAACCGACGTTACCTCTGCAGCACTTGCCCCTACCTATGACGAAGTCTACTGGCTCGGCGGCAATGAGTTCACTATGGTTGCAGCGTTGGACGAAAATGGCGAACCCATTCAAGCCTTCGATGATTACACTGGCGATTACTCACTGCTTCTGCCAAGTATCGATGTGGATATAGAAGTGGCTGAAAACGTTATTGTTCGTGCTTCATACAGCCAGACAGCAACACGTCCAAGCTTCACTGATGTCCAAGGTGGCATCACTGTTGGCGGCACTTCATTCAAGAATGACGGCGGCTTTGCTAACGGCGGTAACCCAGGTCTGATTCCTATTGAGTCAGACAACTACGATGTCTCTGTTGAGTGGTACTACGACGAAGGCAGTTACCTGTCTGTTGGCTACTTCCAAAAAAACGTGGCTAACTTTATCGGCTCTTCAGTCCGTAAAGGCGTGACACTGTTTGACCTCAACTTCCCTCTCGAGGGCACGCTGTTCAACCAGGCTGTTGCCGACAGTGGTCTCGACCCTCTGCAGTACAGTGATGTTGGTGCCTACATCTTGGCTAACTACCCGGATAACGCAGCGATTGAAGACGGTCGTATCTACGGCGTCGACGGCGACCCACTGGTAACCTTCCAGATCACTAGCCCAGCAAACCAAGAAGATGCATCGGTTGATGGTGTTGAAATCAACTTGCAGCATAACTTTGGTGAAACAGGCTTCGGTATGATTGCCAACGCGACCTTCGTGAATGCTGATGTTGCCTATGACAACATGCAGATCGACTCACAGTTTGTGCTCAATGGTTTAAGTGACTCGGCTAACCTGGTTGCGTTCTACGACAAAGACGGTTTCCAGGCGCGTTTAGCCTATAACTGGCGTGACGCTTACCTCGCTGGTATTGGTCAGGGTGCAGGTACTACCAGCAACCCAACCAATATTGAAGCTTACGGTCAGCTCGATATCAGCGCGAGCTACGACTACAGCGACAACCTAACGATCTTCTTCGCCGGACTTAACGTGCTGGAAGAGACTTACAATGTCTACGGTCGCGATGAGCTGCAAGTATTGCAAGCTGGTCAAACTGGTGCGCGTTATGACATCGGCGTACGTTACAGCTTTAAGTAGCCCGCCATGGTGAGAAATCACTAGAGTGATGAAAACGGAAGCCGCTTAAAGTATTTTGAGCGGCTTCTTTCATTGCGCCGTATATAAAAAGTAAGAGCAAGAATAGACTGTGAGAGCAACCGCATTACTGCAATGCGCCTTTTATCGGGCCTGCAAAGGCTATAGAGTGAACGGATAAAAATAAAAGATAGAAAGTCGTTATTAAGCACGGCAGCTTAAACGCTGCGACTGATAATAATAAGCCCTCAGGGTCAAACCGAAAGTAACTGAATTCGATGAATCATAAAATCAACAGAGTCATTATCGTTGGCGGCGGCACAGCTGGCTGGTTGAGCGCTGGCATCATTGCCGCAGAGCACTGTATTGCATCAGCAGGCAGCGACACAGTCGACTCTTTTCAGCTGACCCTCGTGGAGTCTCCTGATATCCCCACCATTGGTGTCGGTGAAGGCACCTGGCCATCGATGCGCAGCACCCTGCAAAAGATGGGTATTTCAGAAACCGATTTTTTCCGCGAGTGCAGTGCAAGCTTTAAACAGGGCACCCTATTTAAAGGCTGGCGCACTGGCGCAGATGATATCTACACCCACCCTTTTACTGCACCTCAGAGCTACAGCGAGGTTAACCTAGCGCCCCACTGGCAAACCGCACGAGAGCAGATCAACTTTGCTCAGGCAGTGTCACCACAGAGCGCGCTATTTGCCGACAAGCTTGCGCCAAAACAAATCTCGACCCCGGAATACGCCTTTAATGTTAACTATGGCTATCATCTGGATGCGGCAAAATTTGCCGAATTCCTGCGTAAACACTGTGTCGAAAAACTCGGTGTCACCCATATTAAAGCCAATGTCACCGCCGTCAACTCCGCGGAAAATGGCGATATTGCCTCTATAGCAACCGACTCCCATGGCAATATAGAGGGCGATCTATTTATCGACTGCAGCGGCTCAAGAGCCCTGCTTATAGGCGATCACTTTGCAATTCCGGTGTGCAGTAAAAGTGATGTGTTATTTAATAACACGGCCCTGGCAGCGCAAATCCCCTATACAGATGAAAACGACCCGATTGAATCCTGCACCCTGTCCAGCGCACAATCTGCCGGTTGGATCTGGGAAATTGGCTTGCCCACCAGACGCGGTATAGGCCATGTCTACTCCAGCGATCACAATACCGAAGAGCGTGCCAGTGAAGAGCTGCTGAGCTATATAGCCAGCACCGTTAGTGAACAGGCAGCAGCCGCAGCGACCCTGCGCAAGGTGCAATTTAGCCCCGGTCATCGAGCCAAGTTTTGGCACAAGAACTGTGTCGCTATTGGTATGTCTGCGGGGTTTATTGAGCCTCTAGAGGCCTCTGCCCTGGTATTAGTGGAACTCTCGGCGGCAATGATCTCCGAGCAACTGCCGGCCAATCGCGGGGTAATGGATCTGGTGGCCAAACGCTTTAACGATAAGTTTTTATACCGCTGGGACCGCATTATTGAGTTTCTTAAACTGCACTACATTCTCAGCCAACGCAGAGACACAGAATACTGGCGCGATAACTGCGAAGCCTCGAGCATACCAGAGCATCTGCAAGATCTGCTCGCCCTCTGGCGTCACCAGAGTCCCTGGCATCGCGACAGCCACAACGTCGACGAAATGTTTCCCTCGGCGAGCTTTCAATATGTTCTCTACGGCATGGATTTCGAGACCCTGACAAGCCAGACTCAGCGTCGCTCAGAGCAGGCCGAGCGGCTGCGAGCCGGCAGTCTGTTTCAGGAAAATACGGCCCGCACCCGGCAGCTGCAAGCCTCGCTGCCAACCAATCGCGACTTGATCAACAAAATTCACACCTTCGGGTTTCAAAAAATATAACCACTGAGGCTCTGAACCTCTTAATCTCTCAACCTCAGGGCAACAACACTATGCTGGAGCAAGCATGAGCAACTACAAGATACTAAGCAAAGAGGCGCACAAAGACTTACGGGTAAATACGGTGAGAAGTGCAGAGTACGGCGACAATATTATGTACACCATGACTTTTCCCATGGAATTTAGAGATATCCAGTCATGCTACCCGATCTTCTTTTGCAAAGACTCGGAATCCGGACAGCTCTACCCCGCCGCTCTGCTGGGCTTTGAACAGGATGAAAACCTGTTTCTCAGCGACAGCGGCTGGGACGCCAGCTATATCCCAATGATGGTTCGTCGCCACCCTTTTCTGATCGGCTTTCAAGCGGATCCCGATGGCCCTGAAGGCGCTACTAAGCCGGTAGTGTCCATCGACTCGGACAGCCCCCGCCTGATCGATAGCGCGGACAAAGACAGCGAAGAAGGCGAAATACTCTTTAACCAAGACGCAACACCGAGCGATTTTTTACAGGCCACCATAGGTACGCTTGAGTCTATTCATCGCGGCCTAGAACACAATAAGGGCTTTATAGCCGCACTGCTTGAACATGAGTTGCTCGAGTCCTTTAGCCTCAAGATAACCCTTAACGACGGCTCAAATAACGAGCTCAAGGGTTTCTACACCATCGCCGAACAGAAGCTCCAGTCCCTCGACGGCGACACACTGGCCAAATTTAACGCTCAGGGTTACCTGCAATCTATCTATATGGCGATTGCCTCATTTGCCCGCCTGCGCCCAATGATCGACAAGAAAAATGCTCAGCTGCCATAGCCCTGTGCTTTTTCGGCCAGCAGCATATAGCCTTGTATACAGGGTGAATCACTGTGCTTGAGATTAATACCCTGGTGAAAAGTATCGACGGCTGCAATGCCGACTCGATCCCCGACGAGGTTTTGCAATCAAGTGTGCCACTGGTGCTGCCTGGTCTTATTGCCCACTGGCCCCTAGTTGCCGCGGCAAAAAACGCCTCCACAGAAGCGGCGGACTATCTGCTGTCCTTTGATAGCGGCAAACCGTTGACCGCTATGGTCGGTGACGCGGCTATAAAAGGGCATCTTTTTTACAACCATGATCTCAGTGGTTTTAACTTTGACTATCAGCGCCTGCACCTCGCCGAAGTGTTAGAGCAGCTGGCGACATACAGGGACAGCAGCACCCCGCCGACACTCTATGTAGGCTCCACCAATGTGGATAATTGGCTGCCAGGCTTTCGTCAACACAATGACCTCAATCTAGATCAGCAGAGCCCTATTGCCAGTGTCTGGATCGGCAATCGCAGCCGTATCTCTGCCCATTATGATTTCCCGACGAATATTGCCTGCTGTGCAGTTGGGCGGCGGCGTTTTACCCTGTTTCCCCCAGACCAGTTAGATAACCTCTATGTTGGGCCTATAGATGTCACCCCAGCGGGGCAGCCCATCAGTCTGGTGGATTTTAACAATCCCGACTATCAGCGCTTTCCCAAATTTCGTCAGGCACTGGAGTCGGCCCAGGTGGTTGAGCTGGAGCCCGGGGATGCCATTTTGATCCCCAGTATGTGGTGGCACCATGTGGAGGCTCTTGAGCCGCTCAATGTGCTGGTCAATTACTGGTGGCGGGACAGTCCCCATTATCTCGGTGGCCCGCTCAATGTGCTGCAACACGGTATTCTTGGCCTTCGCGATCTGCCGCCAGAGCAGCGTGAAGT
>CAXAFJ010000083.1:0-9033 GCA_963968025.1 uncultured Pseudomonadales bacterium
AGTTCAGCTATAAAAAGATCATCGCCAAGCCAATCGAGTTGCTACTTTTTCCGAATAAGAGTTCCAAACTCCGCCTGACCACTGGCAATACTGGCAAAGGCCGTCGGCTCTCCGGCATCGACAATGGCAATAGTCCCAACACCGGACTCCAACAGTGACAGGGCTTCTTCCACCTTTGGAATCATGCCGCCGACAATCACACCGCTGTCTATATGCTCTTTTGCCGCCGCCGCGTCTAAGTCCGCAAAGCGGCTAGAAGGATCTTTGATATCGCGGAAAATACCACCAATACCAGTGACAAAGATCAGCAGCTCTGCAGACATAGCACGGGCAATCTGTACTACCGTGGTGTCGGCATTAATATTAAACACTGCACCACTAGGGTCTATGCCTAAAGAGGCGATTATCGGCACTAGATCAGTAGCCAACAGACTATCTAGCAGATCAGTATTAATCCCCGTGACATCCCCCACCTCACCAAAATTGATGGCCTCCAGGCCGCCACCAGAAACGGTTATCGGCGGGCGTCTCTTGGCTTGAATAAGATTTCCCGAGGCACCGTGACAGCCAAAGGCGTCAACCCCCTGAGCCTGCATAACAGATACCAGATCCACATTCACCTGACCGCAGAGAACCTGCTTTACTAGCACTAAATCCTCTTTGCTGGTAATCCGTCGTCCAGCGACTTTGCGCGGTTCTATACCACAGCGAGACTGCATGGCTGAGAGCTGGGGCCCGCCCCCATGCAGGACCACAACGCTCCAATTGTCTTTAATTAGCCCGCCAATATTCTGCGCTAAACCAGAGCTCTGGATCTTATCGAGCAGAATATCGCCCCCTACTTTAATCACCGCTAGAGGCTTTTGACCCGCCTTTACAATGCCCTGTCTGATCATGGCCACATCCCTAGTTGAACGAGCTGATAGCTGGTTTTGTGGCCGGTCATCAGGTTAAAGTTTTGTAAGGCCTGACCTGCGCCACCCTTAATCAGGTTGTCTAATACGCTGGTCACGCAGACTGTCTGTGAACCATCCGCATGAGTCTCGCTTATATCAATACCTATTTCGATACGCGCCGAGTTTTTAACCGCCACAACCTCTGGGGCCACCCCTTTGGGCAACACCGAGATAAGCGGGAAGTCTTGGTAATAGGCCTCATACATTCCGCGCAATTCATCCTCATTAATAGCGGCTGGCATCTGCAGCTGAGAAATTGCCATCATGCCCCGAGACAGTGGCGCCGAGACAGGAACAAAGTCGAGCTTCACGCCATGGGCCCCAGCCGCGGTTAAGGTCTGCAAAATCTCCGGGGTATGCTGATGATTAAACACTTTGTAGGCTTTTAAATTATTGCTGCGCACGGCGTGGTGATTGCCCATCTGTGGATGCACACCCGAGCCACTTGAACCGGTTAGTGCGACAACACTTATCGCCGACTGATTTATATGACCCGCCACAGCCAGGGGCAACAGGGCCGATGCTATGCAGGTGGCAAAGCAACCCGGGTTGGCCACGTGCTTAGCGGTTCTAATCTGCTGTGCATATAACTCGGGCATACCATAGGCAAAGGTGCCGAGGCGCTCGGGGCAGGGATGTTGATCGGCGTAGCATCGGCGGTAGTCACTCAGATCATTAAGCCTGAAGTCACCGGATAGATCGATAATGCGAACATCCAGGTCAAATAGCTCCATGGCAACCCGGGCAGTTATCACATGGGGCATGGCGAGAAAAACAATATCGGCACCCGCGGCGCATTCCTGGGGCGGGATATCTTCCAAAACAATATCACTGAGGCCCCAAAATGAGCGATTCACTTCACCGATATTTTTTCCTATATGGTCCTTGCTCGAGACACGGAGTATTTCCACATCCTCGCGACTTAATAGATTGCGCAGTAACTCCGCGGCCAAATAGCCGGAGCCACCAATAATAGACACTTTGGTTTTGTTCATAGGGTACTCGCTTATCGGTTGTCTGTTGGCTTGATACATTAAAAAGACATTACAGGGGCCTAATAATGACCAGTGCTCGCTGCCCAATGGCAACGTTCTCATTGGGAAATAAAATACGCTCGCCGTTTTTTTTGACCAGGTATTGGTAATCTTTGTCAGTGGCCAGTACTTCACCGATTTCAAACTCAGTAAAGTTGGCAATATTGCTCGGGAAGCAGAGGCGAAAATCTTCAGTTAGCTTTAGCACTTCTCCAGCCACTTTAAATCGCAGGGCGACGTTGTCATTCATCGAACTAATGACATTGCCACTGATCGCATGCTGAAGCCCCATAATCACGGCGGCGAAATCGTCAAGATTGTTTTCACCGAAGGGCTTCACTTTTCCCAGTTCGAGAGTAAAGCTGGTAGCGCCACAGTGTTTGGCGGTAAAGGCTGAATAGGTTGCACTTTTTTCACTGCTGCTCAATATTGCTTCTATGCCCCACTGGCCCAAGAGAGCATATTGATACTCAGTGATGGCTGATCGATCAGTGTTTGGCGAAACGGCAAACTGTTTGTAAAAGGAATCTCTGATCGCCGTGTGTAAGTCGTAGTGAACTTTTTGCTCTGCCTGCTGTGCAAAAAAGTCACGGCTATAGGCCATTAGCTTTCGGCTTCGTCGACGCTCATCGCTGTCGCTAGCAGATGAACCTAAATAGGGTGAGAACAGACGATTCATATTTTCGTCGACTTCACGGCCATTAGCTTTTATCGCCTCTGGGTTGGCAATCACAATCAGCAATCTATGCGTGGGAATTATTTTTCCCGCGACTATATCACTGACCAATTGATCGATAATTTCTATGGGCGCAGTTTCATTGCCATGCACTGCCACTGACAAAAAAATAGAATTTACGGGTGAATCTCCCTGAGGGGAAATATGCAAAACTCCTCTATCCCAAAGATCCACTTGAATATTATTGCCGATCAATAAACGGGATTTTCCCACTGCGGAGTCATTGTCTAAAGTGAACTGCAAAAAGCTCTGCGGGCCAAACAATTGCTCATGGAAATTAGCCATTAGCTTAAACCTGCTGGAAGTTATAAAAACTTCCCAGGTGCATAATTTGCGTTAGCTCATCAAGGGCTGCCCTACCCTCAAGAAGTAAATTAGGATCGGCTAAATCACTGGCACTCAGTTGATCGCGATAATGCTTATCCACCCATTGGTTGAGGGTTGTAAACAGCCTGTCGGTCAATACAAAGGAGGGCTTAACCTGGGCTAACTCTTGCTCATTTAACACTACCCTGAGGCGCAGACAGGCCGGGCCACCGCCATTGCGCATGCTCTGGCGAACATCGACAAATTCTAAATGTTTAATCGGCGTATCCTGCTGAATGAGATCCAGCAGATACTGATAGACGCTTGGATTCTCTTTGCTTTCCATGGGCAGTATCAATGTCATACCCTCAGTACCGGGGAGATTCACCAACTGGGAATTAAACAGATAAGACTTGATCGCGTCATGCAGAGAAATGGCCTGATTCGGCACCTCGACAAATTGCATTGCCTGATCGCCACTGGCCCGGGCCATCTGTTTATACAGCTCGGCTTTGTCAGCAAAGGCCAGCTCATGCATAAACAGCACATTCTTATTGCTCACACTGACCACATCATTGTGGAAGCCACCGGCCTCGATCACCTCGGAACTCTGGCGCGCCATAACCACCTTATCGGAGTGCAAGCGGTGCTTGCGAGCTATGGCTATGGACGCCTCTAGGGACTGCCTTGCAGGAAAGCGGGTAGAATGCGTATCGCCAAAATCCTGTTTACCATAGACAAACAGCTCGACACCCTGGTCCCCGTATTCAGAGCAGAGTCGATTATGGTTAGCCGCCCCTTCATCGCCAAAATGGACGCCGCCACCCAGTGCATCATGGTGAGTAAAATGCTGATCATTATTAAAAACAGTCTTGAGTAATTGACTGGTGCTGCCCTGCTCTATAGCGCGATGGAACATGCTTTTAAGATTTGCCGGGGTAAAGTGAACACGTCCATCCTCAGTATCCGAACTGGGCGAAACCGTGGCAGCATTCGCCGCCCACATGGAAGAGGCGGAATAGCACATGGCCAATAGATGGGGTGCCGTTTTATGGGCCTTTTCTATCACTGCATAATCAGTACCGCTGAAGCCTAGCTGTCGCAGCGTTGCAATATCTGGCCGCTCTTGAGGGATCAGGACCCCCTGTTTCAAGCCCAACTGATGCAGGCGATACATCTTGGCCAAACCCTCTTTGGCGGCCTGGCGAGGATGGGAAAAACGCTTGGCATTATCCGCAGAGGCCAGGTTGCCATGAGACAGACCTGCGTAGTTGTGGGTATTGCCGATCAGCCCATCAAAGTTCATCTCAACTGCATGGGGTACTGTTGCATGGGCCACTTTTGTACGGGACACTTTTTCACGGGACACTGTTCACTTCCTGTTTTCTGTCTTTTAAAAAAAGGTTAAAAAATGCTGACTAAAGTGCGACATATCTCACTGAGTCGCCTACCCCTAAGCCAAGACCGGTTAAGGTCTCTTGGGGCAGTAACAGATCGCCAGCATCGGATATTTCAAGGGCACTAATACAGGCCGCAAAGGAACCAATGTCGCCGCCACAGATGAGGTATTGAGTATCATCAGAAGGACTCACATAACCTGCAACTTTGCCTGTGAAGCTCGACCTAATCGTTTCAATATGGTCAATAAAGGTATCGACGCTAGGGGCACCATCAAAGATATCGATCTGTCCGCGCCAGAGAAAACCCTCTTTCTCAAGCATGGCCAAGGCGGCCCTACCCTCGTCATTGGGTTTGCCGATCACATCTCGCGCCGTTTGCGAGAGCAGGTTCACATAGATAGGCTGCTTGGGCATTAGATCTGCAATAAACTGATTGCCGTTTAGGGCACCAAATAAATCCGCTGCATTGAAGTCCATATCAAAAAAATGCTGACCAATGGCATCCCAGAATGGCGAGCGACCCTGCTCGTCGTAATAACCCCGTAGGTCTGCCATGACCTGATCGGGAAAACGCTCTCTAAATTCCGCCATAAATAAATAGCGACTGCGGGAGAGCAACTTGCCATTACCTTTTTCACGGTACGGCGCGTCCAAAAACAATGTCGCCACTTCAGCAAAACCTTCAAAGTGGTTGGACAAATTCAGTGTTTCAACACTGACTTTTTTATCCAGTGCTTTACTGCTGTGAGTCACCTTATTCAGTTTGTAAGAGTAAAACTGATCGTCCTCTCCCAGCTGGGCAATAATGCCGGCGGTGCCAACTAACTGCCCAGTCACTGTATCTTCCATCACCAGCAGATAGTTTTCACGCCCTGGCTCTATGACCTGCTTGGTGATACTGGCTGTCGATTTGGCAATCTTCTTGATCAGAGCAGCGCGGTCTGGGGGCAGTGTTGTCATGCCGGGATAGGCAGCTTCCGCTAGGCGCAGCAAGCTATCAATATCCTGTTGTTTAATCGGTCTAACGATAATCATAATCAAACACCTTGGAATAATTTTTTAAGCTTAATTGACGCTGCCAACATTAAAGCTCTCGGGCCATTACGCTGCGCACTGACTGATCAAAAATATTAACGATATTGTCAATGTCCCCTGTGGTGCAAATCAGTGGTGGTGAGAAAGCCATTGAATCCAATGAGGGCAATGGTCTTGAAATCAATCCATTTTCATAGCACTGCTGGGCGACTTTGGCGGAAATTTTTGTCGACTTATCAAAGAAGGTTTTGGTGGTTTTATCTTTGACTAACTGCACAGCCGCGATCATGCCGACACCGCGCACCTCAGCGACAAATTCGTCATTAGCAAAGCGCTGATTTAATTTCTGATGGAAATAAGCACCCACATTGGCGGCGTTATCCACCAGCTTTTCGTTTTCAATAATATCCAAATTAGCCAAGGCAACGGCGGCACCAATGGGGTGGCCCGCATAGGTGTAGCCATGAGCAAAGTTGCCATACTTAACTGAGCCCTGTTTAAGTAACTGCCAAATTTCATCGGAAATAAAAGTGGCCGAGAAAGGAAAGTAACCGCTGGTCAACGCTTTAGCCGTGGTCATCATGTCGGGTTTAAGGTCGTACATTTCGCTGCCAAACCATTTGCCTAAACGGCCATAACCACAGACCACTTCATCGACAATAAATAATATATCGTGGCGTTTGAGGACTTTTTGGATCGCCGCAAAATAGCCTTCGGGTGGGGGCACAACTCCGCCAGCACCCAAGACAGGTTCAGCGATAAAAGCGGCCACAGTATCGGCACCTTCACGGAGAATCATCTCTTCTAACTGCTGGGCACGACGGGCAGAAAACTGCAACTGGGTCTCGCCCTCTAAGCCGTGTCGAAAGAAATCGGGAGACTCTGTGTGGAGAATATTATTGATCGGGAGATCGAAGGCGGTATGGAACGAGGGCAACCCCGTGAGGCTTGCGGTTGCCAAAGAAGTGCCATGATAGGCCTGCCAGCGAGAAATGATTTTTTTCTTCTGCGGCTTGTTTTGAATATTGTTGATATACCAGACTATCTTGATAAGACTGTCGTTGCCATCGGATCCACCGCTACCAAAAAATACCTTTGACAGACCATCCGGTGCTTTTTCCAACAGACGCTCGGCCAACTCTATTTGGGGGCGGTTCGACATGCCCGAAAACGTATGATAATAACTCAGCTCCATGGCGGCTTTTTGCATTGCCTCGGCCAACTCTTCCCGCCCGTAACCCACATTGACACACCAGAGGCCGGCGACGGCGTCGATCAGCTGTTGGCCAGACTGATCACGCAGGTAGATTCCCTTACCTGACTCAATAATTTTCGATCCGTTGCGGGCAAAATCATCGGCATTGGTTGCCGGATGTAAAATGCTACTCGCATCGATTTCGGTTAGATTTTTCATTGCAGTTCACCTTCCAGTGTCAGTTGCAGCCCGTCGTGGGTTTGCCTTATCTAAATAGTAGGCAGACGCCAGCGCTTACGTTTGGAGGATGTTAGAGGCATAGGCAGCTAAGCGATATAGCAATAGTTTGCAAGATATGCTGGCATATTTGACATATTGCGGGTCTAGAATGTCAATTATGATAATAGTCAGTCATAATCCCCGTCTGCCAATAACCGCAAGCTGACACCATGGACAATAAAGACCGCTCGGTGAGCTACGACTCACTGGATCGAGACCTTATCTCACTGCTGCGCACCGATGCCCGGGCGCCTATTTCACAGTTGGCTCAGGCACTAAAAGTCTCCCGTGGAACAGTCCAAAATCGACTGGATAGGTTGATCTCAAGTGGGGCTATTATTGGCTTTACCATCAGAGCCAGCGCCAGTGTCGATGACGGAGCGATTCGCGCGATTATGTTGATTGAAGTGACCGGCAAATCTACCTCTAAAATCATCAGTAAATTGCGCGGCCTACCGGAATTACAAAAGGTCCATACCACCAATGGCGCCTGGGATTTGGTCGCCGAGATTCAAGCCTCGAGTTTGGCGCAATTCGATAAGGTATTGAGAGAGGTACGATTGATTGATGGTATCGCCAATAGCGAAACCAGTATTTTATTGAGTACTGTGTAGGTTTTTCCTATTGGGGTTTTCAGGCTATCGCGCTCCGCCAATGCACCTCAATGATTAAGGGCATGGCGGACGCTCTGATTACAGCCTAAAACGTTATTCTGCAGGGTCTATTTTTTAGCACTCACTCTTATCAAGCTGCCGTCTTCACCGTCTGTAACCAGTATCAAACTGCCATCTGGCGCAGAGACAATATTGCGGATTCTGCCGAATTCGGTGAACAGTATTTCTTCCCCAACGACCTGGTTATCCTGCATTTCAAGACGCCGAACATCCCCAGGGACCAGAGCAGAGATAAACAGATTGCCCTGCCAATGGGGAAACATCTCTCCGCTGTAAAGAATCATCCCAGAGGGGGCAATCGAGGGATCCCAATACTTCAGCGGTTGCTCCATAGCTGGATGCTCAGTAAAAGGCGAAATCATCGCGCCACTGTAGTCCACACCATAGGTAATTGCCGGCCAGCCATAGTTTTTGCCCGGCAATACCAGGTTCAGTTCATCGCCGCCCTGAGGGCCATGCTCGTGCTCATAGACAGTGCCATCATCAGCAATCACTAGGCCCTGCAGATTTCTGTGCCCGTACGACCATATATCTGGCAGTGCATTTGGCGTTGTTGTGAAAGGGTTGTCCTCGGGAATACTGCCGTCAGTATTCAAGCGTAAAATCTTACCAAAGTGGTTATCTAAAGCCTGTGCCTGCTCGCGATAATTAAACCCGTCCCCGGAGGTAATCAACAGCGTTCCATCGGCTAAAAAGGCCAGTCGAGCACCGTAGTGTGCTGCCGTCCTGCGTGGTGGATCAGACTGAAAAAGGGTTTTATGGTCCACAAGCACATTGCCCTTGAGGCGCGCTTGAATCACATTCAGCCGATTGAGTTTTGGATGGTCAGCGTCAGGCGCTGAAAATGAGAGATAAATAAACCCATTGTCGGCAAAGTTGGGATCTACTAGAACCTCAGAAAGCCCTCCCTGCCCGGCGAATAAAACCTCCGGCACACCGGCAATAGGTCTGGGATTTAATAGGCCATTGGAAACCCGCCGCAGGTTTCCCGACAGTTCGGTGACCAACATTTCATCGTCGGAAATAAACGTCACACTCCAGGGATGATCTAAACCCTCGGCAAGGGTTTCGATTTCGACTTCAGGGGCAAGGTTCGCGTCACGGGTAAAGGCCGAGCCACTGATAAGCAACAAACTCAGGCAAAATAGTCGCAGTTTAATGAATCTCATTGGAATCCCCTTTCTGTGGATGGCTACCGAAATAATATCCAGCAATCATGCCAGCCACAACAAGATAAGCCTTGCCAGACAGTGTCCGAGCGCCAGCAATTAGGTCTAAGTTATAAAACGCCAATGGCATTAAGGCGACGATGGCCAAGAGTGCTGCACCCCCGGCTAGAGCATAAAGGTAGGGTTTCTTGATCGAACTCCAGATGGCAATAATCCGCGCCGTGATAAAGGCGATTAATAGGCCAACGA
>CAXAFJ010000084.1:0-9007 GCA_963968025.1 uncultured Pseudomonadales bacterium
AAAAAAATCCCCGACTGCCAAAGCAACCGGGGATCGTTTGAACGCTTTTGAAGATTAAGCTTCTGGAGCGGTCTCTGCAGCAGCTGCTGGAGCAGCAGGCGCTTCAGGTGTAGTACCCTCATCCGACTGAGCTTCTTTGATCGACAACTTAACGCGGCCACGGTTATCAATTTCGAGAACCTTAACGCGAACAGTCTGACCTTCACTAAGGTAATCAGTCACCTTAGCAACACGCTCTTGAGCAATCTGGGAGATATGCACCAGACCATCAGTACCAGGCATAAAGTTAACGAATGCGCCGAACTCAACGATACGTACAACCTTACCTTCGTAGATAGTACCCGGCTCTGGATCAGCAACGATGGCAGCAATTGCGTCCATAGCAGCGTTCAGACCAGCAGTATCTTCAGAGTAAACCTTAACCGAACCATCATCAGTAATATCGATAGTTGAGTTGTGCTCTTCGCAAAGACCACGAATAGTCGCGCCGCCCTTACCAATCACATCACGGATCTTGTCTGAATCGATCTGCATAACACCCATACGCGGAGCAGTGTCAGCAACTTCAGCACGACCAGTAGAAATAACCTTGTTCATCTCGTCAAGGATATGCAAACGCGCCTTCATGGCCTGCTCGAGAGCAATTTCCATAATCTCTTCAGTGATACCTTCAATTTTGATATCCATCTGCAGCGCAGTGATACCAGCAGCTGTACCAGCTACTTTAAAGTCCATATCGCCAAGGTGATCTTCGTCGCCAAGAATATCGGTCAGTACAGCAAAGCCAGCGTCTTCTTTAACCAGACCCATAGCGATACCAGCAACTGGTGCTTTCAAAGGAACACCCGCATCCATCAGCGCCAGGCTTGAACCACAAACCGATGCCATAGAGCTTGAACCGTTAGATTCAGTGATCTCAGATACAACGCGCATGGCATATGGGAACTCTTCCGGAGAAGGCAGAACCGCATTGATTCCACGACGGGCTAAACGACCGTGACCTACTTCGCGACGGCTAGTGAAACCAATACGACCGGCTTCGCCTACTGAGTAGGGAGGGAAGTTGTAGTGCAACATAAACGGATCATCACGACGGCCTTCAAGGGCGTCGATCATCTGTGCATCACGGGTAGAACCCAAAGTAGCAGCAACAATTGCCTGAGTCTCGCCACGGGTAAACAGTGAAGAACCGTGAACCTTAGGTAAGATGCCAACTTCAACGTCAATACCGCGAACAGTCGTAGTGTCACGACCATCAATACGCGGCTCGCCACGGATGATGCGACCACGAACAATGTTCTTCTCGAGCTTCTTGAACGAGTCTTTAATATCTTCAGCAGTTGGGCCGCCATCAACAATAAGCTGAGCATTGGCAAGATCACGCAGAGCGTTAATCTTGACTACACGGGCTTGCTTATCATGCGTCTGGTAGGCTGCATCTAGATCAGCACCAACCAAATCATTAAGCGCAGTTTTCAGGTCAGCATTTTCAACTTCTGCAACCCAATCCCAACGTGGCTTGCCCACTTCAGCGGCCAGTTCAGCGATAACGCTGATAACAGACTGCATTTCTTGGTGAGCGAAAAGTACACCGCCCAACATGATGTCTTCTGAAAGCTCGCTAGCTTCAGATTCAACCATCAGTACTGCATCTTTAGTACCAGCAACAACCATATCCAGTGCTGAGTCAGCCAGTTCACTGTAAGTTGGGTTAAGCAGGTAGCCTTGCTCGTCGGTGTAACCAACGCGCGCGCCACCAACAGGACCGTTAAACGGAATCCCAGAGATAGACAGTGCAGCAGAGGTGCCGATCATGGCAGCAATATCCGGATCGATGTTTTTCTCAGCGGACATAACAGTACAGACAACCTGTACTTCATTCTTAAAGCCGTTGGGGAAAAGTGGACGGATCGGACGGTCAATCAAACGTGAGGTCAGTGTTTCTTTCTCATTTGGGCGGCCTTCACGCTTGAAGAAACCACCGGGGATTTTACCCGCAGCATAGGCTTTCTCAATGTAGTGAACACCCAGCGGGAAAAAATCCATACCGGGCTTGGCTTCACGTGCGCCAACAACTGTACAGAGTACAGAAGTGTCGTCGATTGAACATAATACTGCGCCGGTTGCCTGGCGCGCGATGCGGCCGGTTTCCAGAGTTACGGTGTGGTTGCCGTATTGAAACGATTTAATAATAGGAGTCATATTTTACCTTGGTATATTTACCAGTTTGCGTCTTTGCACTGAGCCTTTTTACGCTGCTCGGGTTACTGATAAATACCCTTAATACCTCTTTACTACTTAGGGGGATATGCATCAGTAACTCGATCAACGAATCTGTGGCCAGAGCTCCAACGGTTTAGTTAGCTGTTCGTCAAGACGCCCACCTGAAACTGAATAGCCCAGATAGACAAATGCGGCCCCTTTTGAGGGCCGCACCGAGAACAGTTATCGACGTAAACCAAGCTTCTTGATCAGCTGGCTGTAACGTTCAATATTCTTGCCCTTCAAATAGTCGAGCAATTTACGACGTTGATTTACCATGCGAATCAGACCGCGACGTGAATGGTGATCTTTTTTGTGATCGCCAAAGTGGCCCTGCAACTTGTTGATGTTTACGGTTAGCAATGCGACCTGAACTTCAGGGGAACCTGTGTCATTTTCACAGGTTGCATGCTCGGATACGATTGCTGCTTTTTCTTCTGCACTCAGTGCCATGTTACTTTCTCCAATATGCGAATTAAAAAAATTCAGGATGCCCGCGCATATTTACAGACAACCTAACGTGTATTTTTAAGTCGTTATGTCTCAACGACCAATCTTTTAGGGGCTATTCTGCCATCTTCGGTGACCGTAGCCACACCCAAAAATGCTCCGCCCTCGCGAAAGACGCGCACTATATCGCCTTCTTGCCCATTGCGAAAGGCCTCACCCGACATTACTTCTTGACCCAACTGGAAATAAGTCGCGACAGTTTCGCTCAATTCAACTGCCATACGGTCAGCCACGGCAATATCCATGGGCTTTAACAGGTGGTCTAACTGCTCTGGTTCACAGCTCTCGCGCATCTCTTCGAGAGCCGCCAGAGTGAGTGTTTCAGATTCACTAAAGGGCCCTGCCAAGGTGCGATGCAGTGCACTGACATGGGCGCCGCAACCGAGCATCTGGCCCAGGTCATCAGCTAGGGATCTTATATAGGTACCTTTGCTACAGCGTACTTCAACATCCAGCTCGGCTATCACACCGGGCCTGAAGTCTAAAATATGGTACTCATAGATAGTAATGCTGCGGGGCGCACGCTCGACTTCTATACCCTGGCGGGCCAGCTTATACAGCGGCTGACCATTGTGCTTGAGCGCCGAGTACATGGAGGGAACCTGCTGTATATCACCGCGAAAGGTTTCAACTGCCTGTTCGATTTGCTCCAGGGTAATATTGGAGGCGTCAATGCGCGATACTTCACCGCCATCAACATCACCGCTCTCGGTACGCAGACCCAAACTAAAGGTACTGCGATAACCTTTTTCCGCATCGAGTAAAAACTGGCTAAATTTGGTCGCTTCGCCGAGACAGATTGGCAGCACACCAGTGGCTAGTGGATCGAGACTGCCGGTATGACCTGCTTTGTTCGCATCGAACAGACGCCGGACACGCTGAAGGGCATGATTGGAGGATAATCCAAAGGGTTTATCGAGCAGGAAAACACCATTCACTGAACGGCCGCGGGTGCGCTTGCGAGCCAAACTTAAGCTTCCTCGCTATCCGACTCAAGGTCTTGCTGATCCGTGCTGAGTGGTTCCGCATCATCTGCCGGCATCTCTTTCGAGATAGCCAGATCAATCAGCGCCGAAAGGTGCTGGCCGCGGCGGCCGGTCTCGTCAAAGATAAAGTTTAACTTGGGGACAATGCGCAGCTGAATGCTGGCGCCGAGTAGCTTGCGCAGGTAGCCGGATGCCCCGTTAAGGGCAGCCATAGCTTCATCGATCTGATCTTGGTCACGCTCGCCGACAAAGCTAACAAACACTTTGCCATAGGCGAGATCGCGACTGATCTGCACTTCCGTAACATTGACCATGCCAACGCGAGGATCGCGAACTTCGCTGCGTATCAGTGTGGCTAACTCTTGTTGAACAGAGTCCGATACGCGTTCTGCGCGAGTAAATTCTCTTGGCATGTCAGTCCGTGCTTATAGTGAGCGCTGTACCTGAGTGACGTCAAAGACTTCAATCAGATCGCCAGGCTTCACATCGTTATAATTTTTCACACCGATACCACATTCCATACCGTTGCGAACTTCTTGTGCATCATCTTTAAAGCGACGCAGAGATTCCAGCTCGCCTTCATAGATAACAATGTTGTCGCGCAGAACACGGATTGGCTTGCTGCGGAACACTGTGCCTTCGATAACCATACAGCCGGCAATAGCGCCAAACTTAGGTGAACGGAAGACATCACGCACTTCGGCGATACCGACAATATCTTCACGGGTCTCTGGGGCCAACATACCTGACAGAGCCGACTTAACTTCGTCGAGAAGATTGTAGATAACGCTGTAGTAGCGCACTTCAATATTCTCTTTCTCAGCCAGGGCGCGAGCTGCACCGCCGGCACGAACATTAAAGCCGAGAACAATGGCGCCAGTAGTCAGGGCCAGGTTCATATCGGACTCAGTGATACCACCGACACCGGAGGCAACAATGTCCACTGCAACTTCGCTGGTGGCGAAATCATGTAGCGCAGCGTTAATCGCTTCCAGAGAACCGCGTACATCGGTCTTAACAATCAGGTTGAGTTTGTTAACCTGATCGGCACCCATGTCGGTAAACATATTTTCGAGCTTGGCAGCCTGCTGACGAGACATACGCTCTTGACGAGCCTTAGTCTGACGCGTTTCAGCAATTTCTTTGGCTTTGCGCTCATCGGCAACTACGAAGAATTCATCACCGGCTTTCGGCGCTTCGTCGAGGCCCAGTATCTCTACTGGAATCGATGGACCTGCTTCAAGGGTCGGCTTTTTGGCTTCGTCGGTCATTGCGCGAATCTTACCTACGCTCTCACCGGCTAGCATAAAGTCACCTTTGCGCAGCGTACCCTGCTGAACCAAGGCAGTAGCGATAACACCACGACCTTTATCAATTCGGGCTTCAACAATCACACCGCGAGCTGGCACATCAATTGGCGCGGTCAGCTCAAGTAGCTCGGACTGCAGCAAGACGGCTTCTAACAATTCATCGATGCCGTCGCCAGTGTGAGCCGAGACTTTAATAAACTGAGTATCGCCGCCCCACTCTTCAGGGATAACATCTTTAGCCGCTAATTCATTGGTCACGCGCTCTGGATCGGCACCGTCTTTGTCCATCTTGTTGATGGCAATAACGATGGGAACACCAGCCGCTTTTGCGTGCTGAATAGCTTCTTCCGTCTGCGGCATCACGCCATCATCCGCAGCAACAACCAAAATCACCACGTCTGTAGCCTGAGCTCCACGAGCACGCATCGCAGTAAATGCTGCGTGTCCCGGAGTATCGAGGAAGGTCACCATACCTTTCGGCGTATCTACGTGATAGGCACCAATATGCTGGGTAATGCCGCCGGCTTCACCGGATGCAACGCGAGACTTTCTAATCTGATCGAGCAGCGAGGTCTTACCGTGGTCAACGTGACCCATAACGGTAACGATCGGTGCGCGGGACTCTTCAGTTCCTTCGCTTTTAATCTCAGCGAACTGCTTAGCCAGCTCATCTTCGACGCTTTCAATTTGCTCAACAACTGGCTGATGACCCAACTCTTCAACCACCAGGAAGGCAGTCTCTTGGTCAATCATTTCATTGATGGAGGCCATAACGCCCATCTTCATCAGCTGTCTAACTACCGGGCCGGTCTTGCTCAACATTCTCTGAGCCAGTTCGCCAACCGTAATCTCGTCTGGAATAGCAACTTCCAAGACTTTCTTTTCAGTAGGCCTTTGGAAGGTGTGCTTGTTATCAATTTTTAATGCAGCTGGCATGCCTGAGCGCAGACGCGGAGACTTGCGTCGCGAGTCGTCCATATCATTCATTGCCAGACGGCCTTTCTTCTTGCCGCCCTTGCCTATTGGCTTTTTGGCTTTCTTGCCGACTTTATCATCGTCATCGGTGGGTGCTGCTTTACCGAAACGACGAGTCTTGTCATGCACAGGCTCGCCTGCAGCAGCGGGCTTGGCTGCTGGGGCCGGCTTGCCGACCTTTTTCGCTTCCGCGACCTTGGCGGCAGCCGCAGCCTCGGCGGCTAAACGAGCAGCCTCTTCAACTTTAAACAGGGCCTCTGCTTCGATTTTGGCCTTGGCTTCTGCCGCGGCTTTGCGACGGGCGCCAATGGCGGCCAGACGCTGCAACTCAGGATCGGCGTAGACTTTGCGTCCTTCTACCGCGGGTTCTGGAGTCGGCTCTGGTGCAACTTCGGGAATCGACTCTGGAGTAACTTCTGCAATCACCTCTGGAGCAACTTCTGGAGTAACCTCTGGAGTCAGTTCAGGGATAACTGCTGGCTCTGGGGCTGATACTGGCTCTGGCGTTGTAACAACAGCAACCTCTTCAACCAGTGCCGGCTGTTCAGCTTCCACCTGTGCCTGAATCTCTTCGTCGCTGCGCTTAATATAAGTACGCTTTTTACGCACTTCAATATTGACCGTTTTGCGATTACCTGACTTCAACGTGCTCAGGGTCTTGCGCTGCAAGACAATTTTCTTTGGCTCGCGATCGCTGTCGCCATGCAGGCCTTTCAAATAGGCCAGCAGCGTTTGTTTCTCATCATCAGATACTGAGGCATCCTCAGACGTATGCGACAATCCTGCTTCTTTCATTTGCATGAGCAAACGTTCGACAGATGCGCCTACGGTTTTTGCCAGTTCACTTACTGTAACTTGAGCCATCGGTTGTCCTCTATTACACCCCGATTAATTATTCACCTTGGTCTGCAAACCAAGGAGCCCGTGCAGTCATAATTAATGCTGCCGCGGTCTCTTCATCCATTCCATCTATTTCCATGAGATCGTCTACGGCCTGTTCGGCCAAGTCTTCCATGGTAATCATACCTTTACTTGCAAGGGTATTAGCTAACGCGTCGTTCATACCATCCATTGTCAGCAGGTCTTCTGCTGGCTGGGCATTGGCCAACTGCTCTTCACTCGCCAGAGCCATGGTTAACAGGGCGTCTTTAGCACGGGCGCGCAGTTCAACAGCTATACCTTCATCGAAGCCGTCAATATCGATCATCTCTTCGAGGGGCACATAGGCCACTTCTTCAAGACTGGTGAAACCTTCTTCGACCAATACGATAGCCACATCTTCATCGATATTCAACGCCGTCATCAGATTCTCAACGACGTTTAATGATTCTTCCTGCTGCTTTTCTTGAGCCTGATCCATGGTCATCACATTGATGTTCCAACCGGTCAGCTCTGATGCAAGACGGACATTCTGACCGCCTTTACCAATTGCCTGAGCAAGATTCTCTTCGCTTACGGCAACATCCATAGAGTGGCTGTCTTCATCGACAACAATCGACTCCACTTCGGCTGGCGCCATGGCGTTGATCACTAGCTGGGCTGGGTTATCATCCCAGAGGATAATATCAATGCGCTCGTCGTCGAGGTCATTGGATACAGCTTGCACTCGAGCGCCGCGCATTCCGACACAGGCTCCAACGGGATCAATACGGGCATCTTTACTTTTTACAGCTATCTTGGCGCGCTGACCTGGATCGCGGGCAGCACCCTTAATTTCGATAATACCTTCAGAAATTTCCGGCACTTCAATCTGAAACAATTGCACCAACATCTCTGAAGCGGCTCTTGAAACCAACAACTGAGGTCCGCGGGTATCGTCGCGAATGCTGGTCAAAATCACTCGAGTGCGATCGTTAATACGGAAAATTTCACGGCCAACCAGTTCTTCGCGAGGCAACAAGCCTTCAGCGTTATCACCAAAGTCGACAATAATATGGTCGCGGGTTACTTTCTTAACGGTACCGTTCAACATCTCGCCGATACGGTTAACAAAACGGCTAATAATCAGCTCACGCTCTGCTTCACGTACTTTCTGAACAATAACCTGTTTGGCGGTCTGAGCTGCGATACGACCGAAGGCGATATTTTCTACCGCTTCTTCAAAAGTATCACCAACGGCTAGGGTCGGATCTTTTTCGTGAGCTTCTTCAGTGGTGAACTGGGTACCCAGTTCAGCCATGACATCGTCGGCCACAACATCCCACCAGCGGAAAGAGTCGTAATCGCCTGTTTCACGGTCGATAACAACGCGAATATTCGCGCCTTCGTCATAGCGCTTTTTGGTCGCTGTAGACAACGCCTGTTCGATCGCCTGAAAAATAATCTCCTGGTCCACACCCTTTTCGTTGGATACGGCTTCGGCGACCATTAAAATTTCTTTGCTCATTACTTAAACCTCACTTGATCAGAATCTAGGCACCACATTGGCCTTGTCAATTCCTTCAACCGGAAACAGATACTCTGTATCTGCTACCACCAAAATAATCTCGTCTCCATCGACACCGACTAGACGACCTTTAAAATTGCGTCTGCCATCGTAGGCAAACCGCAGTCTCAGCGAGACATCTTCACCGATGTAACGCTCATACTGGCCCAACTCATAGAGTGGCCTGTCCATACCGGGAGAGGATACCTCTAAAACATACTCTCCACTTATAGCATCTTCAACGTCGAGCAAAGCACCAGATTGTCGGCTGACGCGCTCACAGTCTTCAACCGCTATGCCTTCTTCGCGATCTATATAGATACGCAGTAACTTGCGTTTGCCGCCAGATTCCAACTGAAGCCCCCAGAGCTCACAGTCCAGAGCCTCGACAACCGGCTGCAATAACGCTTTTAATGTGCTGTCGACCGCAGCCATTGGCTTCTCCTGGCAAACAAAAAATGGGCCATAGGCCCATTTTTTTAACTTCTAAAGAAAAGCCCCAAAATGGGGCTCCTCGATTTGCGCCGGACCCGACGCGA
>CAXAFJ010000085.1:0-8997 GCA_963968025.1 uncultured Pseudomonadales bacterium
GTAGCCTGTAGCCAGTAGCCTGTTATTGAAGTGTCAGTGGGTGTAGCAGGGCCGTCGCACCCTAACCAGGAGGTTGAATAATGACCGACAAGGATTTGCCTAAAAGTCAGGTCGATAAGCAGGCTGAAACTGATACCTTTGATCTGGTGTTCCGCGGAGAGATAGCCCCGGGCAATAGCGTCGAAGAGGTCAAGCAGCGTGTTGCGGCAAGTTTTAATCTAGATTCTGCCGCTGCGGATCAGCTATTTTCAGGCTCACCGGTTCGCCTTAAGCGCGCTGTGGATAAAGCCGCCGCTGAGCGCATTCTCCAGCGCCTGTGCGATGCCGGCGCGATCGCCATGGTAGTCCCCAATACAGCACAGCCCGCCACGGAAAAATCTATCCCTCAGAGTCCCTTATCTTTGGCGCCACTAGGCAGCAATGTGATGGAGGTTTCTGAAAAGCTTGGGGGTGACGCACTTGAGGATAAACAGCTTGGGGATAAGCCAGCGGTAAGTAAAAAGCGCGTATTGCTTTCACTGGATCATCTCAGCTTGGAGCCGATTGGAACCAATATGGTTAAAGAAACTGAAGTGCCTGTGATTAAAACGCCAGATCTGGATACTACTAAATTCTCACTGGAGTAGTTTGAACTGGTTCAGTGAAAATAGCCTTTATAGGCAGATAGTCGCCAGGTGCTGAATCTGCTTCTCGAGCAGCATTTGGCGCCCTTCAGGAAAACCCTGTAAGACAAAACAATTCTCTTTAAACGGCAAAAATCGAGCAATCGACGATAGCTGCTCAATATCAAACTCTGCAGATTGCACCGCAATAGCCCCTTTCTCAAGTTCATCCCCTAGCGTTGCGGTAGCGGTTTTAAGCTTGTCGAGACCTTCATGATGACTAAACAGTGGTGCCGATGAAATATTGTTGCTGCACAATGCCCAGCATATTTCCAGTTCAATGCCGAGATCTTCTGAGAGGCGCTCAAGCACCTGCTGCAGAGAGTAAATCGCCATCAGGCATATCAGTAAATGCTGCTTCGACACCTGGGTTGAGCGAATATAAAAGTTGATGCTGCCACTGCCGCCTTCGATACGCTGGCCGGCGTAGAGCTCCAGTGTTCGCAATGTGCAGTAGTCAATTTTTTCAAATAGTTGGGTCAGATTCTGGCGATTGAGCTGGCTCTCGAGGCGGTGCCGATTCTTGATTGTCGCGGTAATCAGTGAGCAGTAATAACCTGTATCAGAGAGCCCTTCGTCGCTACTTTTTGATAGCAGTGGCTGCAGGCGCAGTTCCAATGAGGCCATTTCATCGTCGAGACTCTCAGAGCTGCCGGGCAGGCGATTGGTGAGAAGTCGCAGACGCCGTGAAAGCTGCTCGGCGAAGCGATAGCAGCCATAGGTACTCAATAGGGTAAATACCGCCCAGAGCAATAACCAGTTGCTGACAGCTTGGTTGTAGCGCTGCTCGATGGGCTGGCTGTCGACTGAGATGATCACTTTGCCGGCCTGGGTGTCCTGAAGGACGATATTACGATTGAAACTGACGGCGATCGCGCTGTCCGGTGCTGGCTTTTTACTCTGGGCGACCAGCTGACCGCCGATATCATAGACACTGGCGTCGAGTATGGTTTGATCTTCGGTAACATTTTGCAGGGCGACCTGAATACTGATGCTGTCGCCATTAAACAGAGGGCCGCGGACTAGTTCAGCAAGCTGATTGATGGTCAGTTGACCTTTCTCTTCAAGGGCCTCCTGGCTTAGCTTGCTGGCATGGCTGGACAGTAGCGCCCAGCTGAGTAGACCTAAAATCAGACATAGGGACAGTACCAGTGCGGGTAGTTTTTTAGCCAGAGAGTATTGGCGATGCATCCCGAAGTCCTTAAAAGTGCCTGATTGAAATTTTATTGTCGCGCATTCTATCCTATTGCTCAGGCTTTTATATAACAGCGCCTATATAATAGCGCCCTTAAAATAACTATGGCCGCAATCTGTGAAAGAAATATTTCTGATAAATGTGTGGGGGCAAGACAAGCCAGGCGTCACTCGTGTGGTTACTGAGGTGCTGTCGAACTTCGAGGTCACCGTGCTGGATATTGGTCAGGCGGTTATTCACGATCAGCTCAATCTGGGTATTCTCGCGGCAGTGCCGCGCAGTGAAGATTCTGAGACGCTGATCAAAGCGGTGCAAAATAGCTTGCTGGCTCTCGAGATGCAGGTGATGTTCTCGCCGATTACCGAACAGCGCTATAAGCAGTGGGTTGGGCAGCAGGGCAAGGCGCGCTATATCGTGACACTCTTGGCGCGCAAAATTGAACCTGAGCATTTGGCTGCGGTGGCCACAGTGACCAGTGAATACGGTCTTAATATTGACAAGATTCTGCGTCTCTCTGGGCGTATGGAACTGGATGAAAACGAGCAGTTGGGGCGCGCCTGTGTCGAGTTCTCTGTGCGCGGAGAGCCCAAGGACGCGGTGCTGTTCAAGAGTGCGCTGCTGGAGTTGGCCGGCACCTATGATATTGATGTCGCCTATCAGGAAGACAATATTTTCCGTCGCAACCGCCGTTTAGTGGTGTTTGATATGGATTCAACCTTGATCGATGCCGAGGTTATCGATGAGCTGGCTCGTGAAGCCGGTGTCGGCGATCAGGTTGCTGCAATCACCGAGGCGGCGATGCAGGGTGAGATCGACTTTAAGGCCAGTTTTACCCAGCGCATGGCGCTGCTCAAGGGGCTGGATGCCAATGTATTACAGTCGGTGGCTGAGCGTCTGCGCTTAAATGAAGGGGCCGAGCATCTTATTTCGACATTGAAAAAACTCGGTTTTAAGACCGCCATCGTCTCCGGCGGTTTTACCTTTTTTGGTGAGTATCTGCAGCAGCGTTTGGGCGTTGACTATGTCTATGCGAACCAGCTGGATATTGAAGATGGCCTGGTCACCGGTCGCGTGACCGGAGAGATTATTGATGGTCAGCGCAAGGCTGAGTTGCTGCGTCAGATCGCCGAACGTGAAGGCTTGATGTTGCAGCAGGTAATTGCCGTGGGTGATGGTGCCAATGATTTGCCGATGTTGAGCATTGCCGGTCTAGGTATTGCCTTTCGCGCCAAGCCGCTGGTCAAGGCATCCGCCAAGCAGTCAATTTCCAATCTGGGTTTGGACGGTATTCTTTACCTGCTGGGGTATAGCGACAAGGACACGCTTATTCTGGACTGAGGGTTTTAGACGCCATACTTGGGGCCCTTAGATTAGGGCCCCTCTGAAAAATCATAGTCCATGGTAAAGGCTGGCTGATCGATGTAATGGCCCTGTATATACTGCACACCCTGTTGCCAGAGTATCGGGATAATGGTCGCGGTCTCGACAAAGGGTACGATAACATCTACCCCGGTTCCGGTCATGCCGGCCATCAGTTTTTGGAATTCCTCTCTGCCTTGATCACCCTTTCTTTTACCCTCGCTGGCAAGTTTCTCAACGATTAGGGGGTCCACTTTAACGAAGTCAGCCTTGATCCGTTCGAGGGTTTTTAGGGGGTTGATGGCGAGACCGAAATTGCTGATGCCTACCTGTCCCTGGGCATTTTTCATTTCGTCACAGAGCGCTGCTGCCTGATTGAGATAGCGTACTGCATCGATTTCGCGGAATTGGAATATCAATGCATTGGCCGGTAGTTTTGAGTCTGCCAAGGTTTTTTGTAGCCAGGGTAAAAACCCGCTATCGGCGAATGACTGGGTGCTGATATTAATAAATAGCTGGGTCTCAGGGTTGCTCTTGAGTTTGTCGGTGAGCGAACTCAGCGCTTGGTTGATGACCCAGCGATCCACTTCTGCGGCGATCTCGGATTTAAATAGGTTAGTGATAAAGTCTTCGGGTATTTCACTGGCGGCGATATCGCTTTTTATGCCCAGTATCACTTCGTAATATTCCTTGCCACTGCCGCCATCGATTAGGGCCACTATGGGTTGGTAGCGAATTGAGAAGGCATCTTTGCTGAGCAGTTTCTTGGCGGTGATAACCACCGCGTCGGCTTTTGATATGTCGTCTGAGTGAATGTCGGGGATATAAAACTTGGCGCCATTGCCGCCTTCTGAAGTGCCGTCTGAAGTGCCCTCTGTTGAGTTCTGCCTCAGCTGTGAGATAGCCTCTTCACTGCGTTCCAGACCGCGTTCCACAGAGGGTACATTCTCATTGAGGCCGGTGATGCCAATTGAGGTGGTCAGTGAAAAGGTTTCATCGTCTATATCAAATACTTGCTCTCCAACCTGCCGGCATATGCCGACCGCCAGCTCGACTATCTGCTCCTCAGGGGTGTCCGGGAGGACCATAACAAAGCAGTTTTCCGAAATCCTGCCGCAGTCGATTTTGTCCTCAAACTGCTGGACGATAAACATCACCAGGGAGTGGGCGATCTTTTCGGCTTTGGCTATGCCAAGATCTTCCTTGAGTTGACTAAATCGGTCTACTTGAATATTGAGTAGCATGCAGTCCTGACCACTCTGCACTGAGTGGCTTATACCCCGGCTAATCAGCTCGTAGACAAGATGGGGCTGGATGGCACTGTATTCAGTGGTTTGTGATTGCTCACCGGTATCCATGCTGGCATCGAAAAGCTTGTCTTTATTGATCGTAAACTGCAGCGCCGGTTCCGCATCATATTGAATCTGGTGGATCTCGAGATAAGCATCACTCTCGGCGCCATCCACGTCCACTGTCTTGATTGCCGCATCAAAAGGCATAATTTCACCAGTGCTTTCTAGGGGCACCATATAGGCCTTAAGCTTCTCTCTATCCTGTTTGCAGATGTTGTCGATCACCGGCAGGCAGAGCATCTCTTCGCTATCGCTAAAGCCAAGCATGCTGGCGCAGGCATCATTGGCGTAGATATAGACACCCTCTTTGATGATGGCGATGGGAAAGCGCGAAATATTCATCAGATGCTGGGCGCGCTTTTCTGCCACCGAGAGTTTGCGTTCCCACTCTCGAGACTGGCGACGTTCATAAACGCTTCGCAGGGAGCGCTCTACCACCTTGATTAAATGTTGGTCTTGATCTTCAACGACTACATCAACGGCGCCGAGGCGCATACCCTCGATAACTTTCTTCGGGTTGTATTCTTGGCTGATTAGGATCACCGGCAGATCTCTCTCAGCTCGGCGTATACGCTGGAAAATATTCTGTGTCGGAATCTTGCTGTAATCCTGGGCGGCGAGTAATAGGTCCCAGTTGCGCATAGAGATTGTTTTTTGCAGTTGCTCTTCGGTGGTTGCTAGTTTGGCTTCCACAACAAAATCTGCACTGCGCAGAATACTGATAAAACGGTTCGCTTCATCATTTGATTTGTCGACGATTAAAATATGCAGTGGTTCATCTGAGCGCATAAAAATATTTCTTCCTTGGGGTTTTGATCTGCTCTTATAAAATAGCTCGCATAAAAGACTCTAGCAAAAGGCTCTCGAAAAAGGCTCTAGCAAAAGGCTCTAGCAAAAGGCTATTTTGAAATGTGACAAGTGCTCTGTCGTCTCCAGCTCTTCCTCTAATATGGCGTCACTCTGTTGCAGGGGGGTGATAACACAAATTTTAGAGTTTTTAGTGTAGCGCAGCGGTGGACATAACAATGTGACACCTTCACTGAGATCACGTTTTTGTGACAGTAGTATCGCCTGCATAAACTGCACCTCAGAGTCTGGACCTCGCGGTTGGATGCGAATAGCGGCTGGAGCGCAGTGGCGAGCGGGAAATTGCACGCCGCATATGCTGTAAAGGGAAGGGGAAATGTTTTTCCAGCGGACAATTCCGGCCATCCATTTGTTGTCTTCCCGGGGGCGAACGGCGATCAGCTCACCCGGTTGCAGCCGCACTTTTTTATCATTTAACTCGATGCAGGCGCCATTCAGACTGACATTTTTAAGCAGGGCTTGAATGACTTTTAATTTACTGTTTTTGCTCTGTGTCGGTATATAGATATTCGGGTCGTCCGGGTGCTCGTCGAGCCTTTCGAAAGCGGTTCCCCATATATCGTCGACCCGTTTAACGCCATTGCCCTGAGATTTTTTTGTTGGTGGCTGTTGCCCGCAGAGGCGCAGAAAATTATCAAAGCTATCGGTTTTCGAGAGCATGCAGAGTGTTGCGGTAAAACCCTGAGTCAAGGACATCTGGGCCTGGTCATTAATGTGTGTCTCGCGGCGCTTAAGCTTTTCTCCCCATTGCTTGATCAGGTCGCTGATCACCCTGCGAGAGACTCGGTCTGAGAGTAAGGTGTCGGAGTTGTCCTTGATAATACCCTGTAAAAAATTCACCAGATGGGATGTGTCGAGAATGATATTGCCCGGCTGTTTGACGCATTCATCGGCATAAACTGCGCCTTGATTGGTCGATGGGTCGATTGAAAAAAGCCCTTTGACATTGCCTCGGTGGAGCTCTGCAAGGGACGACCAAAATTCCAGCTCGCTGTAGATAAAGCGCAGTTCATAGTTGGAAAAATGATGCGGTCTGGCACTGCCGAAAAGCAGCAGCTTGATATAGACTTTTTTAATTGAGCTGTTGATGCCGAGCTTGTCGGGTATATCTTTGCTGGCGACACCAAGTTGTTCCGCGAGTATGTAAAGTGCGTGCAGTTCACGCCAATAAAAGCTTGGCTGCTGCAGGTAATGGCTGAGGCTATTGAGCTGAATTCTCGCCAGCAGATGGCAGGCGGCTAGAATACTCTGGGCTACATAACCACTTTTAGAGCTTTGTTTGGGGTTCTCTGGAAGCCCTTGGCCAAGCTGATAAATAACCAGTTTGTAGCCTTCAAAAAGTCGTCTCACCAAGGACTGGCCAAGAGAGATAGCCTTGGCGGTAGATTGACTCAGGGGGTTTTGCAACAGGCCCTCTGTGGATCGAATAACCGCTGGATTAAGGCTGTCGAGAATCTCGAGTTTGGTTTTTGGCGAGCTATCAGAGCCTATAACCGCTGGCAGGATGCGGTAGAGCTCAATGGAATTATTGGCGTAATTAGTCGCCGATAGGCTGTCGATAAACTGGTCTGCGGAGGCTTTGTCGACTATCTGACTATCGGTATCGGCTGCAAGGTTATCTGCAATGGAGGGTTTTAAGATGGTTAGCAGGGCTGCAATATTATTGTTTGAAGCAGGGCTCATAAAGGTTAGCCTGATAAACGTTGTCGTTGGATTTTTTGCAAAAGGGCGCTCAATCTTTCCTTTTGTACGCCTTTAAGTGTAGTCAACTTTTCCCGCTTGCCGAGCAATTCAATTGCGCATGGATTTCAGGGCTGAATAATTTTTCCGGCGGTGCCACAAACTGCTCAAATCGAGGGGAAGTTCGGGTATCATATCTGCCTTTTTAGATAATCGAGAAAATACGCCAATGTCAAACTACTCTACCAATGAATTTCGCTCCGGATTAAAGGTCATGCTTGATGGGGATCCCTGTTCGATCTTGGACAATGAGCTGGTAAAGCCAGGCAAAGGTCAGGCTTTTAATCGGGTTAAATTGCGTAACCTGAATACCGGCAGGGTATTGGATAAGACATTTAAATCCGGTGAGCAGCTAGAAGCGGCTGACGTTATGGATACTGATATGCAGTATCTCTATACCGACGGTGACTTTTGGTACTTTATGGAGCCGGAGACCTTTGAACAGCATCAGGCTGATGAGAAAGCCGTCGGCGATGCGCTTCTCTGGTTGAGTGAGCAGGACACAGTAGTCGTGACTCTTTTCAATGGCTCTCCCCTGTCAGTGACACCTCCTAATCATGTCGAGCTGGAGATTGTCGAAACCGATCCGGGTCTGCGTGGCGATACGGCTCAGGGCGGCAGCAAGCCGGCCAAGTTGGTCACTGGTGCAGTGGTAAAAGTGCCTCTATTTTTGGATCAAGGTGAGATTATCCGTGTCGATACACGTACAGGGGAATATCAGGGTCGCGTCAGCGCCAAATAACCCCCTTGGGCAGCGCTGCATGAAGCTCTTAAGTCGATGTTAAAGCAATGGCAGCCCGGCGCCAGCTTGGCCATCCTGCGTCAGCGCAGCCGGGTGCTTGCCCAGCTGCGAGATTTTTTCCAACAGCGCCAGGTAATGGAGGTGGATGTGCCGCTGCTATCGAGAGCAACGGTAACCGACCTCAATATCGACAGTATCCAGGTGCTTAATGCCAGTGATGCTGCCTATCTACAGACCTCCCCCGAATATTTTATGAAGCGCCTGCTGGCCTCTGGCAGCGGTGATATCTATAGCCTCGGCAAAGCCTTTCGCAGCGCCGAGAGTGGCCGTCGTCACAACCCTGAATTCACCCTGCTGGAATGGTACCGCTGCGGTTGGGATGAGCACCGCTTAATGGATGAGGTGGTTGAACTTGTTGCGACCTTAGTGCCGGGTATTGCGGTTCGCCGCTGCAGCTATGCCGATGTTTTTATCCAGCACTTACAGGTCGATCCCCACCTTGTAGGCTTAGCCGAGCTTCAGCGTCTGGCGGTCTCTGCCAGTTCGCAGGCCTGGGCGAAAGAGACCCGGGGCAACTGTTTGGATCTGTTATTCAGTGTGCTTATCGAACCGCAGTTGGAGGAGGGTCTGGTGCTGGTCTATGACTATCCAGCCTGTCAGGCGGCCTTGGCGAAATGCGCTGAAGACAGTCTGGGGCGTCAAATCAGTCGACGTTTTGAGGCGTTTTTAAATCGTGTTGAACTGGCTAACGGCTACTGTGAATTGACCGATGCTGCAGAGCAGGCCGGTCGCTTTGCCGAGGACCAGCGACTGCGCCAGCAGTCTGGCAAAGCTGCGGTGGCTGCCGATCAGCACCTGCTCGCAGCGATGGAGGCTGGGCTTCCGGAATCTGCTGGTGTGGCTATGGGTGTCGATCGATTGATGATGCAACTGCAGGGCGCTGACTCAATTGATCAGGTGATGCCTTTTAGTTGGACGCGTTGTTGATCGCCGAGGTGCTGTCGATTGCTGGGGCGTTGTCGATTGCCGAGGTGCTGTCGATTGCTGGGGCGTTGTCGATTGCCGAGGTGCTGTCGATTG
>CAXAFJ010000086.1:0-8980 GCA_963968025.1 uncultured Pseudomonadales bacterium
CAGAACAAAAGCCCTGCTCGTAATCGTTCTAAATCGAATTGGGTCGATATAAATTTTTGTTGGTAATCTGCCGGCAGAGTAGAAAAAATTTAAGGGGTTTGAAAATGGTATCTAGGAATAGGCAGGCGGGTTTTACGCTGATTGAGATGATGGTTGTGGTGGTGGTGATTGCGCTGCTGGGGTCGATGATTGGGCCGACGCTGTTTAAGAAGGTGCAGCAGGCGGAGCGCACGCGCATTGCTCAGGACATTCGGGTGATTGAGGGGGCGCTGAAGTTTTATCGGCTGGATAATTATCGCTACCCGCAACAGAGTCAGGGGCTGGATGCCTTGATGACCAATCCCGGTGGTGCGGATAACTGGAATGGTCCCTATCTGGAAAAAGCGCCAAATGATCCCTGGGGTGAACCCTATCAATACAGCAACCCAAGTCAGCATGGGAAAGATATCGATGTCTTTACCCTGGGTGCCGATGGCCAGCAGGGCGGCGAAGGCTCTGAGGCGGACTGGGGCAACTGGAACATAAAGTAATATGAGCTTTTCTCCCCGTCGCCAGGCTGGTTTTACGCTGATCGAGATTACGGTGGTGGTGGTTATTCTCGCCACCATGTCGGGGATGAGCCTGTTTGCGATCAATCAGGCGTTCGATCGTCGCTACCAGAGTCAGGCGGAAAATCTTCTGGTCTGGCTCAATCAGCTCTCTGAGCAGGCGGCGCTCGAAGGCGTGGCTTACGGAATAATCGGCGACACTGAAGGCAGCGAAGATTCTGAACAGGGTCAGGCATTGCAGCCGGTGGCCTATTTTCGCCAGCACTGGTTTGTCACCAGCTACCCAAAAGCCTTTGAGTTGGATAATCAGGCTCGGGCGGAGTGGGTGATTACTTACAACAATCAATACGATGATATTGAAGATCCTCTGGCCGCCGAAGAAGATGCGCTGGTGCCGATTGTGGCTATGTTGCCCGATGGTTATATGGAGCCAGCCGGTGAACTGCTGTTGAGCTTTGACTCAAGCCCGCTGACCTACAGCTACAGCTGGGACGAAGAGAGCGGGTCTATGACTATGCTTAAGTCCATGCAATGAATCGATCGACCTCCTCGCGCCGTGCCGGCGGTTTTACCCTTATTGAAGTTGCAGTTGCCCTGGCGATTCTTGGCTGGGTGATGGGCAGCGCGCTCTACTTAGTGCAGCAATACGCCGATGAGCGGATTCGCCTGCGCGAGCAATTTTATGCCTCCCAGGTATCCTGGAATCGACTGTTGGAACGCTATCAGGATTCGGAGAATTGGATATCCAAGCAGCAGACATCTAATCGCTCAACCAAAGGTGTTGCTCGTCAGGGCAGTCAGGATTGGCAGTGGCGTATGGATATCACCGAAGCTATGGGCAATGATCTCTACCGCTATCAGGCCAAAGTGGTGCTGGATGGCGCCGAGCGCAACAGCGCCGGGTTGTTTGTCTATCTAGTGGAGAAAAACTGATGGCTAGAGCTGGGGTCAAGCTAAGGGCCAACACCCTATCGCGGCGAGATCGGCAGGCCGGTTTTACGCTAATTGAAGCGGTGGTCTCACTAATGTTGTTGGCAGTGATGTCGGTAATGTCTTATCAGGCGGTGGAAGTGATTCTCGGCGCTAACGAACGCAGTCGCGGGCAGCTTGAGGATGAGTCGCAATTGCACCGCGCCTGGCAGGTGATGAGCCGCGACATTATGCATCTGCGGCCGCGAGTATTTGCCGATGGTCTAGGTGGGACTGAGCGGGCTTATCTCACTGACCCCAGCGACTTCGGCGTGCGCTTTAGTCGCGGTGGTGGACCCATGGTGCGCTCGAACCCGACGGGCATCAGCCGCATCGAATACCGATTAAATAGCGACAATCAATTGGAACGCCTGTCCTGGCCGATTACGGCCTCTTCACTGACCAACGAAGGCAATCGCCTGATTCTGGTTAATGATGTGGACGAGGTTAAAATTGAACAGCTGTCCCGTGATAATAATTTCTCTCCCGACTGGCCGCCGCTCAATCAACGACACCATGTGCTCAGTTTGCCAAAAATGATTCGTATTAGCATCAAACTGGAAAATGGCTCCGAGACCTCACGGCTGTTGCCGGGGCTTAATTTCGATCCCAATCCTGCAACTGGATCCCTTGGTTCGGGCTCTGGTTCGGGTCCTGGTTCGGGTTCTGCTGCGGGTTCAGATCCACGCGGGAGCCGCAATGCAAACTAAGCGTCCAGCACTCAATAGCTCGAGCATTCGGTTGCGGCGCGGCGCTCGCCCTCGCCAACAGATCGGTGTGGCCCTGCTGGCAACGCTGATTCTGATCCTGGCGCTGACGCTGATTTTGGGCAATATATTCTATCGTCACCAGATTGATGTCTCACAGGCAACCGGTTCACTGCACGGTGATCAGGCGGTGCTGTTAGCCATTAGTGGCGAGAACTGGGCCAGAGATCTTTTATTCGCGGCCAATGACGACAGTACAACGGACCATTTTGATGAGGACTGGGCTCAGGCGGTTCCGCTGATGCCGGTTAATGGCGGAACCCTTTCCGGCTGCCTGGTGGACTTAGAGTCGCGGATTAACCTGAATAATTTCGCCAGTTACAGCAACGCCAGCCTTAAAGCCGAGCGCCAATCCACGGTTATGGGTTTGGTGAAACTGTGGGAAACTCTGCTTCGGGATAGGGGTTTTCTGGTGGATCAAAAACGCGTGCCAGTGATTATCGATTGGCTCGACAAGGGCGATAGCTTAATCAGCCCCGCCGGTGCTGAGCAGTCTGATTACAGCAGCTTTGACCCGCCGCGCTTTCCCGCCAACACTATGGTTTCCGACACCGCTGAGCTGGCGGCCATGGCTGGCTACAGTCTCGCTGAAGTGCAGCGCTTAAAGCCCTGGATAAGTGCGCTGCCAGAGCCGACCACTATTAATGTCAACACCGCCCCAGTGGCTGTGCTGATGGCCCTGAGCGATGGTATGGGCCGCGACTTTGTCGAGCTGGTATTAGACGGCAGACCCTTTTTGACCCTGCAGGATTTTTATCAAGCCATCGATATTCAGCTGCGGGTGGGGGAGCCTGCAGTGGCGGTGCGCTGGCCAGACAAGTTGGTTGATGTGAAGTCGGATTTCTTTCAGCTTAATCTCGAGGTCACATTGGGGCAGTCAAAGCTCGAGGTTAAAAGTATAATGCATCGCAGGCAGTCTGGGCCTCCAGCAGTGATTCGCCGGGAGATAACGGTTGTACCTGCAGGCGTCGCAACTGTACCATCTGTCACGGCTAACCCTGATAGTGAGTTTGCAGAGAATTTTAGTGATTCTGGGAGAGATAGGTTCTCTGACCGAGATGAAGCCGGTGAAGATGATCAGGCGTATTACCTGCGCCCGCTCTGTGAAATCACAGATACTTATATCAATCGCAGCACCGCGCTGAGCACAATAAATAATACCAACTAGTGCGCACTAGTTCAGTTGGCACAAATTAATTGGGAACTTGTAACAATGACATTATCTGTTGACCATCTTTACCACCTAGACCGGCATCTGCTCGGCGGTGGTGACGCAAACAGAGCGATGGCGCTATGGGTGCCGTCCCAGCGCATTGGCCTGCATGTCATTGAAGCTCCCACCGCACCCCAGCGCAAATGGGCCGAGCTGATTCCCTGGATCCTCGAAGATCGTGTTTTACAGCCGGTCGACGAGATGCATTTTGTACTCGGCGCCAGCACTCTGGTGGAGGGCAAAAAACAGCTAACAGTCACTGTGATCAGCAAACAGGATATGCGCGAATGGCTGCGTATTGCCGACAATGCCGGTGTTGCTGCCAGCGTTATGGTGGCGGATTATCTAGTGCTGCCTTTTGAGTCCGGCCGCATCAGTATGGCCTGGCGCGAGGGTCAGTTTTTGGTCCGCACTGCTACTGACAGCGGGTTTTCCGCACCGCCAGATCTGGCTTGGTTAATGGTGCGTCGGGTTATGGATCGCCGTGACATTGCCCTGCGACTGTCTATTTCACTGCCGGATGAGAGCTTGATCCCGGAAGATCTGCGCGAGATTGCCGATATTAATGCTGCCGAGATTGACTGGCAGTTTGCCCATATGCCCCTCTCGGCTAATGTATTAACCGATGAGTTTCAGCAACAGTCCACTGAGGTCTCCTCTTCTTCATGGCTTTCTACTGTGGCGATGCTGGTGTTGGCTCTGGTGCTCGGTTTTGGTTATCTGCAACTCTCCAATGTTCACCTTGAAGAAGATATTGCCGAGCTTGAGGCTCAGGCGGGCAAGGGATTCAGCAGTGTATTTTTGGGTCAGCGGGCAAAACCCGAGGATATTCGCAGCACCGGCGAGCAGCTGTTGGCCGATATGTTTAGGCAGCGTGAGAGCTTGCAGGCGCCGATTATGCGCGCTCTGGCCGGTTTAGATTCAGTTATGAACAACTGCGGTTGTGACTTAGAGAGTTTGGTCGCCACCGATTCAGGGGTCACTTTGGCACTTAAAAATGTTGTCAGAGGCAAGGCCCAGGCGACTACTCTGCCGGGCTTTAAGGTTGATCGAAAAGTCGCTGACGGCGTCACCACACTGACATTACGCAAGGCCAATCAACGATGAATAGGGCAAATTTTTTAGCCGGTATCAGCAGTTGGTTTGCCCAGCGCCAGCCCCGTGAGCGAGTAATTGTCGCGGCTGGTGCAGTTATCGTTGTTAGCGCCGCAATCTATATGGCGTTGCTGCCGAGTCTCAGCAAAGCGACCGAGCTGGAACAGCGTTACCAAACACTGCAGTCTGATTTGCAGTGGTTGAGTGAACAGGGTCAAACGGTCAGTCGACTAGCGAATAACTGTGTTTCAAAAAGCCTTCAAAAAGGCGCTACCAAAGACGTTATCACGCGCTTGATTAGACGCAACCAAATTCAGCTGAAGACGATAGCCGAGCAATCTCAAGGCCAGTATCTGGTCAACCTCGAGAGCACTAGTGCCAACCGCATACTGCAGTTAACCCATCAGCTTGCCTGTCAGGGGCTCAGTGTTAAGGCCCTCAGTGTTCGTCTTGGTGCGGCTGCCAAGACAGTCTATACCGCACGTATGGAGGTCCAGCATGTTAAGTAGTCTGAGTGCTGTGAAGAGTTTTGCTTCTTTAAAAGCCTATGTCCAGCGCGCCATGTCCGGTTCCCCGGTGCAAAAACTGCTTCTGCTGAGCAATCTGTTACTGGCATGGGTCATGGCTGTGTTGCTTGTGGCTATGGTGATGCTACTCATTAACGACAAACCCGCTGCCAACGCTATCTCTCGAACACCCGCCGGGGCAGTGACCAGTCTGCGCTGGACCTGGTTTAACGGCACCGCGACCGCGGCACCCATTCAAGAGCAGGTGGATCTCAATGATCTGGCGGATGCCGATGTCAAAGCCAAACTTCTCGGGGTAGTGCTAAGCGAGCGCACCTCATCAGCCACCATTGCGTTTAATGGTCGCCCGGAACGGGTTTACCATATTGGTGATAAGCTCGGTTCGGCAATTGTGATTAAACAGATTCAACCGTTTCGCATTATTGTTGAACAAAATGGTGCCAGGCGCCAAATTCAGTTGAAAAAAGCTGACAGTCTTATTAAGACCGAGCAGACGCTGAGCACTAGCTCGGGTAATGGCTATAGACAAAATTCCGCCAACAAAGCTGCCGACGAAGGTTTTGCCATGGCCAATATGTTTGGCGCACTGCCGGTTCGAGCGGGCAAGTATGGCCGGGGCTTTAAGCTCAACAAACTCTCCAATGAAATGAAAAGCCTGGCGGATATCGAAGAGGGTGACGTCATTGTCGATATTGGCGGCACCGATGTTCAGTCGCTGATGGCGAACCCCGCAGAGTGGATTAAATACAGCAGCCAGAGCAGTCTGCCAGTGAAAGTACTGCGCAATGGTGAAGAAGTTATAGTCAACGTCAATGCTGCCAGTTTGTCAGCTAAAATGTTACCCAAGCTCGGATTAAGTAATTAAAAAATCAAAAAATTAAATAAGTAATTAATCAGATGAGAAAAATAATGACAAGCCCGAAGAAAGGTTTTGCCACAAAAATTATCCGCTTACTGGGTGCCCTCGGCATTGTGCTGAGTATGGTCGCTGAGGCCAGTGCCGCTGAAGTGGTACGGATTAATTTCCGCGATGCGGATATTCGCACGGTGATTGAAAGCGTTGCCGAAATTACCGGCAAATCTTTTGTCTTGGATCCGCGCGTTAAAGGCAAGGTCACGATTATTGCCCCGGAAGCCATCGATTCGAACCTGCTCTATCAGGCAGTGCTCTCGGCGATTCAGGTGCAGGGTTTCCAGGCCATCGAAGACGGTGTGGTGACACGTATTGTGCCCTTTAACCAAGCCTTTAACTTTGCCGGCGGTGCCGGTAACAATAAGCTGATCACCAAGGTGATTAAAATCGAGCACGTACAGGTTGCCACGTTGGTACCTGTGCTTAAACCAGTGATGAGTTCCGGTGCGCGCTTAAATGCCTTTGCCCAGAGCAACTCCATGGTGGTCACCGATGTGCAGTCCAATATAGTGCTGCTCGAGTCACTGATCGCCGAGCTCGACGACGCCAGTCTCAGTGCTGTCGAGGTAATTACCCTTGAGTATATTTCAGCTGGAGAGGCGGTGTATATCGCTGGCCAGTTAAAGCAGTTGAAAAAGCAGGAGCTGTCCCTGGTTGAAGACGGCATGAACAATCGCGTGATCGTAAGTGGCCCCAGTGCTGCCCGTCGCGCCTTTAAGGCGATGCTAAAAACCCTCGATCAGCCGTCGACTAAAAAGGGCAGTGTCGAAGTTATCTATCTGGATTATTCCCGCGCCGCGGAGATGAAGCCAATTGTTGAAGGCATGTTGAAGTCAGATGTGTTCTTGCAGCTTGCAGGTGAAGCGGTTGCCGATAAGAAAGCTAAAAATGCCTATCAAATTCAAATTGATGAACTTAATAACGCCCTGATTGTGGCCGCTCCTACCGCGGTTATTCGCGAAATTAAAAATGTCGTAACACAGCTCGATCGCTCGCGACCCCAGGTATTGATTGAAGCGGTGATTGCCGAGTTGTCAGAAGACCAAGCCCAAGAATTGAGTTCTCAGTTAGCTTACAGCAGTAAGAATCGCGGTGGCTATCTGACTAATTTCGATGGGCTGTTGGCGACATTGACTGGAATAGGCGTTTCTGGTGTTGAACCAACCCTTGATCAGCTGAGTGGAATACCGAATAAAGTATTAGCCGTGGCTGGGGATTTTGATTCCGAAACTGGCAAAGGTATTGGTTTATTAATCCAAGCGTTGAAAACCGATGGCAGCACCAAAATCCTTTCAACTCCTTCGGTGATTACCCTCGACAATGAAGAGGCGACCCTGTCAGTGGGCGAAGAGGTGCCATTTCAGACCGGCAGCTTTACCAGCAGCAACAATGGCAGCAATAATCCTTTCACCACGATTAACCGTGAAGAGGTTGGCGTAAAGCTAAAAGTAAAACCACAGATCAGCAAAGGCAATTCGGTGCGCCTAGAGATAGAGCAGGAGTCGTCGAAAGTTAAAAGTGGCGTGCCAGGCTTGCAGACCACCTCCAAGAGCACCATGCAGACCAATGTATTGATTCAGGATGGTGAGATGTTAATCCTCGGTGGCCTAATTGAAGATCAGACCGGTGGCACCGCCACTAAAGTCCCATTGCTGGGTGATATTCCTCTGCTGGGGCGACTGTTTCGTTCAACCACTAAAACGGATTCTCAGTCGGTGTTAATGATGTTTATCCGCCCGACGATTATTCGCACCGCAGAAGACGCGCGCAAACTCTCTGACAGCAAATACCGTCATCTAATTAAGCGCGATATGGACAGCCAGGAGAGCGGCTTGATCCAGCCAATGCTTGACGACTTTATCAATAAAGGGCAGGACCAACAGTAAGCTGAGGCGCTATGAGCATCTATCTGCAACATTTTGCCCTTGCCCGAGAGCCCTTCTCGATTGTCCCTGATCCTGGATTTCTCTACCCCAGCATCTATCATCGCCAAGCGGTCGCCCATTTAAAATATGGGCTCGATCGCGAAGGTGGGTTTATTTTGCTCACTGGAGAAGTGGGTACTGGAAAGACCACCCTGACCCGCACTATGATCAAGCGCATTCCCCCCCATGTGCGTGTCGCCTATATTCTCAACAGCAAGCTCAATGTGGCAGATGTGCTGGCCAGTATCTGTGATGAGCTGGATATCGCGCTGCCCAACACCACAGAGCTATCGCTTACCAAACAGTCTTTTACCAAGCAGTGCATCGATGCGCTTAATCGCGATCTGCTGGCTGCTCACACCGATGGCAAAAAGACTTTAATTGTTCTCGAAGAAGCGCAAAACCTGACACCGGAAGTGTTGGAAACTCTGCGCTTGCTGAGTAATCTCGAAACCAGTACTCATAAATTACTGCATATATTATTGGTCGGTCAGCCAGAACTTTTGGATATTTTGGCGCAGCAAGATTTGCGTCAGTTAAACCAGCGTGTGGTATCCAGATTCCATCTGTCACCACTGGATAAAGATGATATCTCTAACTATATCAATCACCGTCTGCATCGCGCCGGCGCCAAGAGGCCGATCTTTGATACTGGCTGCCCGGCGGCTTTATTTAATCTTACTGGCGGCGTACCGCGACTGATCAATCTGGTTTGTCATCAGTCACTGGTGGCGGCTTATTCCACCGCAGCCCAGACTGTTTCCCCTAAGTTGGTGAAGCAGGCCGCCACTGAAATTCTCAGTGAGCCAAAAAAATCGGTGGTGACAAAAACCGCGTTGCTGGGATTTATTGCCGGGCTGGTATTAATTGCTGGAGTGATGATTAAGCTGGGTCCGCCAGACATATTGGATTCCGTGTTTGAGTCTGAGGTGCAGTTGGATATCGCGACTGAGCTGTTGGAGAGTCCCGGTAATACTTCGGTTGAGACTCTGGCGATCGATGAGGTGGTTGATCGATTAACTG
>CAXAFJ010000087.1:0-8909 GCA_963968025.1 uncultured Pseudomonadales bacterium
ATAAATAGATAAATAGATAAATAGATAAATAGATAAGCAGTCAGAATAAACGTTAAGACGAGAGACCAATATGAGCAAGTACTGGAGTGATTTTGTCGTTGGCCTAGAGCCCTATATCCCGGGCGAGCAGCCGGCGAATACCAATCTCACCAAGCTGAATACCAATGAAAATCCCTATCCCCCCTCGCCAGCGGTGATGGCAGCCATGAACAGGGCGGTAAATGACGACCTGCGTCTCTATCCGCCGTCCAATGCTGACTCGTTAAAGCAGACGCTTGCGGATTACTTTCAGTTAACGCCGGCTCAGGTGTTTGTTGGCAATGGCTCTGATGAAGTCTTGGCTCATGTGTTTAACGGTCTGTTTCGCCAGGCCCAGCCGATCTTGTATCCGGATATTAGCTACAGTTTTTACCCGGTTTACTGCGGTCTCTACGATATTGAATTTAGCAAAATACCGCTGGCCGATGATTACAGTCTCGACCTAGGCGATTATCGCCGCGCCAATGGCGGTATTATTTTCCCCAATCCCAATGCACCCACAGGTCGCCTGCTGGGGCTTGATGCTATCGAGGCCTTGCTTGAGGACAACAGAGACTCTGTAGTGGTAGTGGACGAGGCCTATATCGATTTTGCCGCGGCCGGTTCCAGTGCCGTCAGTTTGATTGATCAATACGACAATCTATTGGTTGTGCAGACTATGTCTAAGTCGCGCTCCCTGGCGGGTATGCGCATTGGTTATGCCATGGGCTCTGCTGTCCTAATAGAGGGCCTTGAACGGATTAAAAATAGCTTTAACTCCTATCCCCTGGGCCATGTTCAGATTGCCGCAGCCGTGGCGTCATTTAAGGATCCTGACTATTTTGAGTCGATGCGCCAGCAGGTGATTTCGAGTCGCGAACTATTGGCTGAGCAGCTTGATGAGCTAGGTTTTGACCTGTTGCCCTCGGCGGCGAATTTTGTTCTTGCCCGTCACCCAGATCACGTGGGTGTTGAACTCACTCAGGCTCTGCGGGATAAAAATATTATTATTCGCCACTTTAACAAGCCACGGCTCAGTGAATTTCTGCGCATTACAGTGGGCACACCATTACAGAATCAGCAGTTGATTGATGCTTTGGCTGAGATTATTCGCTAGTACGGTATTTTGATTTAAAGCGGGCTGGTGGGGCGAATGCCAGCCACGGCGGTCACTGCAAACGTTGCACCCTGACGCCAAATTTCCAAGTCAATCGGTGCCCCTGGTGCCACATCGGCGATCTGACCCATGCTGGTCTGACGGTCGGTGACCGGTTCCCCATTAATGCGTATCACTATATCCCCAGGCTGAATGCCCACCACAAAAGCCGGGCTGCCATTGTAGATGGCCCGCACCAGCAGTCCTTGAGATATGGGCAGATTCAAGCGCTTGGCAATGGGTCGTGTCAGGGGAAAGGCATCCATCCCCAGCCAGCCGCGCACCACATAGCCGTGGCTGACAATATCATTGAGTACTTTCTCGGCGGTATCCGCCGGAATGGCAAAGCTGATGCCAGCCGAGCCGCTTTGGTTTAGGGTGGCGGTATTGATGCCGAGCAGATTGCCGTAGCTATCAACCAGCGCGCCACCTGAGTTGCCGGGATTGATATCGGCATCGGTCTGAATAAAGTTTTCAAAGGTGTTAAGCCCCAGACCATTGCGCCCAGTGGCGCTAACAATGCCCTGAGTCACTGTCTGGCCGACACCATAGGGATTGCCGATCGCTAGCACCACATCGCCAATCTTGGCTTGGGCCGGCTCGCCCACGGAGATTGGCTGCAGGTTGTCCGCTTCAATTTTGAGCACTGCGAGATCCGTTTCCGGGTCTTTGCCCACCACAATGGCCGGTGCTTCGCGGCCATCATAGAGAAGCACTAGGATCTGATCGGCACCGTCAATCACATGGTTGTTGGTCAGCATAAAGCCATCTTCCTGCATGATGACGCCGGAGCCGAGCGACGACTGAATGCGCTGCTGTTGGTTGTTAAATAGACGTCTAAAGTAAGGGTCGTCGAGCAGCGGGTGATTAGAGGAGGTGGTTATGGTGCGCGTATATATATTTACTACCGAGGGCGCGGCACGCTTGACCGCATTGGAGTAGGAAACCGGTCCGGTCCACTCGTTGCCCTGGGTGCGGCGATCGAGATCCAGTGATGACTTTTCGGCGCTATTATTCTGCTGACGAAATTCCGGAAACACCACCAGTATTAAGGCGGCGGCGCACAGGCCAACCAATATAGGTTTGGCGAAGTAACGAATAATAAAGTTCACTGTGCGGTTTTTGGTCACGCCTGCTTCTCAATTTATGCTGATGTTAGCCGTGGATTATGGCACAAAAGCCCCGCCACTCAGCGCAATAAGTTAGATAGCCGTGGATCTGGGGTCTTGGTTTTGCGATAAACCAGCAGCATATGGCCGATGGACTGCACCAGTGTCGCGCTGTGGCCCTTGCAAATGCTGTCGGTGAGAGCTTTTTTGGCATCGCGATCTTCGGCGACCAGTTTAATCTTGATTAACTCGTGATCGGTCAGGGCGCGCTCGATCTCGTTGGTGACGTTTTCAGTGAGGCCATTGCCGGCTACTGTGACGACAGGCTTAAGATTATGGCCTAATCGACGTAAATGTTTTTTATCCGCGTTGGAACTTGTCATAATGCACGACTCACTTTAAAGGTCGGCCATTCTAGCTAAAACAACCCCATGGCGAAATCGAAAAATCGTAGTTGGATAAAACAACATGTAAAAGACCCTTATGTGCAGAAGTCACAGAAGGATGGTTATCGCTCCCGAGCAAGCTATAAATTACTTGAGATCATTGGCAAAGACCCCTTGATCCGCACCGGGATGACAGTCGTAGACCTAGGAGCAGCCCCGGGAGGTTGGTCTCAGGTGGCCATGGAGTTAGTCGGTCATGAGGGTCGCGTCCACGCCCTCGACCTGTTGCCCATGGACGGTATTGCCGGTGTCGACTTTATTTTGGGTGATTTCACCGAAGATGAGATTTTACAAGAGCTCTTAACCCTGATCGATAATCGGCCTGTGGACCTTGTAATTTCTGATATGGCCCCCAACTTGACAGGGAGCAAGGCAGTGGATCAGCCGAGCAGTATTTATCTGGTTGAGTTAGCGGTGGATTTAGCCTGCAAGGTTATGAAACCAGAAGGTGTTTTTATTGCCAAACTGTTCCAGGGAGAGGGATTCGACGAGTTTGTGCGGTATGTTAGAACATTGTTTAATACAGTCAGTATGCGAAAACCCGACGCCTCGAGATCTAAATCTCGGGAAGTCTACATGGTTGCCAAGGGCTTAAAAGCCTGATTATGAGGAATATAACGTGAACGATTTGGTGAAAAATCTGCTTGTGTGGCTAGTTCTTGCTGCCATTCTAATGTCTGTTTTCAATAGCTTCACGCCAAAGGAAGTGGAGAACGAGATTATCTACTCGGACTTTGTGACCGAAGTGCAGAACGAGCGCGTCTCAAGTGTGGCCATCAATGGTTTGATTATCGAAGGCACGCGCCTCGATGGTTCAAGCTTTAAAACTGTGCGGCCCAATGTTCAGGATCCCGGTTTGATGGACGACCTGCTCAACCACAATGTCAAAGTGGTGGGCAAAGAGCCTGAAACACCCAGCCTGCTTTCGCAGCTCTTGGTTGCAGCCTTCCCCATTTTGCTGATTCTGGCGATCTTTGTTTTCTTTATGCGCCAAATGCAGGGTGGCGGCGGTGGCAAAGGCGGCCCAATGAGCTTTGGTAAGAGTAAAGCCAAGCTGCTTAGTAGCGATCAGATCAACACCACCTTCGCCGATGTGGCGGGTGTTGATGAAGCCAAGGAAGACGTTAGCGAACTTGTCGACTTCCTCAGCGACCCAACTCGATTCCAGCGCCTTGGTGGACGTATCCCTAAGGGCATATTAATGGTCGGTCCTCCAGGGACAGGTAAAACCCTGCTCGCCAAAGCGATTGCCGGTGAAGCCAAGGTGCCATTTTTCTCCATCTCCGGTTCTGACTTTGTTGAAATGTTTGTCGGTGTCGGTGCCGCGCGAGTGCGGGACATGTTTGAGCAGGCCAAGAAGCAGGCTCCCTGCATTATCTTTATCGATGAAATCGACGCCGTAGGTCGCCATCGTGGCGGCGGTTATGGTGGCGGCAACGACGAGCGCGAGCAGACACTGAACCAGTTGTTGGTTGAGATGGATGGCTTTGAAGGCAATGAAGGGGTGATTGTTATCGCCGCAACCAACCGTCCCGATGTGTTGGATAAAGCCCTACTGCGTCCAGGCCGATTTGACCGCCAGGTCTATGTCAGCCTGCCGGATATTCGCGGCCGCGAGCAGATTCTTAAAGTTCACTCCCGCAAAGTTCCCATTGATGACAGCGTTGAACTCAGCGTTATCGCCCGTGGCACGCCGGGTTTCTCCGGTGCCGATCTGGCCAACCTAATCAATGAAGCGGCACTTTTCTCCGCTCGCGGCAACCGCCGTGTGGTGGGTATGGAAGAGTTTGAGCAGGCCCGTGACAAAATTATGATGGGCGCCGAGCGCCGCTCGATGGTTATGTCAGACAAAGAAAAGACCAATACCGCCTATCACGAGGCCGGCCATGCGATTATCGGCAAGCTGGTGCCCGAGCATGACCCGGTGCACAAGGTCACTATTATTCCCCGCGGTCGGGCACTGGGCGTGACTCAGTATCTGCCGGAAGAGGATCGCTACAGCATGAGCCGTCGACAGTTATTTAGTCAGCTCTGCAGTTTGTTTGGCGGACGTTTAGCCGAAGAGTTAATCGGCGGCTTGGATGGCGTCACCACCGGTGCCTCCAATGATATTGAGCGCGCCACCCAGATGGCCCGCAATATGGTCACCAAATGGGGCCTCAGTGAAACTATGGGTCCGGTGCTCTACGGTGAAGATGAATCGCAGAATCCCGGTGGCGGCAACACCCACTACTCGGAAGATACCTCGCGACAGATCGACAACGAAGTGCGCACCATTCTTGACGATGCCTACAAACAGGCCAAGAAGTTGCTGGAAGATAACCGCGATATTCTCGAGGCCATGAAAGACGCCCTGATGGAGTTTGAAACCATTGATGCGGATCAGGTCGACGATTTGATGCATAGACGCAAAGTGCGTCCGCCGCAGAACTGGGATAACGATGACTCGGATAATGGCGCTGGCAAGCAGTCCGCTGCATCCTCTGAAGAGGCTGTTAGCGAGCCAGCTAAAGAGGGCCCAATTGGTGGCCCGGTAGAAGAAGTCTAACTCGACAGAGCAGGAATAGCCTCGCTGCCCTAACGGCTGCGGGGCTTTTTACTTTTATGAATGCAATGACGCTTATCTGTGGCACTAAAACACTCGACCTATCCCGTCCTGCGGTGATGGCGATTGTCAATGTCACGCCTGATTCCTTCTCCGATGGCGGCCAGCTCTTTAGCGGCGAGAAGGTCGACCTGGATAAAACCCTGGGGGCCGTGGAATCGATGCTCGCCGACGGTGCCGATATTATTGATATAGGCGGCGAGTCAACTCGCCCCGGTGCTTCGCCGGTCACCACCCAGCAGGAGTTAGATCGTGTGCTACCGGTTGTGGAGGCAGTCAAAGAACGCTTTGATGCCTTGATCTCGGTGGACACCAGCACCGCTGAGGTGATCACTGCGGCGTCAGCGGCCGGTGCTCACCTGATCAATGATGTCCGTGCTCTGCAGCGTGAGGGTGCTCTTGAGGCGGCTGTGGCAGCTTCACTGCCGGTCTGTCTGATGCATATGCAAAACCAACCCAAGAGCATGCAGAGCAACCCGGCCTACAGCGATGTAGTCACTGAGGTGCTGGATTTTTTACAGCAGCGCAAACAGGCCTGCCTGACAGCGGGCATTGCCAGTGAGCAGATATTGCTTGACCCCGGATTTGGCTTTGGCAAAACACTGCAACACAACCTCGCACTGGTCGCCGCCCTGGATCGTTTTGTCGATACCGGCCAGAGCCTCTTATTGGGTGTCTCACGCAAGACTATGATCGGTCAGCTGCTCGATTCAAATGTTGATGATCGACTAATCGGAAGTGTTACCATGGCGCTTTTAATGGCGCAGTCTGTCACTCAAAGACGAGCCCAGATAGGCTGCTCCAGCGGCATGATATTGCGTGTACATGATGTGCGCCAAACAGTTGAAGCACTGACTGTCTGGCAGCGAACAATGGATTTTAAGGAAGAGATAAATAACCTATGACAAGAAAGTATTTTGGTACCGACGGTATTCGCGGGCGGGTGGGTGAAGCCCCGATCACGGCAGATTTTTTTCTCAAGTTGGGCTGGGCCGCTGGCCAGGTTTTAACGCGCAATGCAGTGGGCAAAAAACGCGTCTTGATCGGCAAGGACACCAGAGTGTCCGGTTATATGTTTGAATCTGCCCTCGAGGCTGGCCTGATTGCCGCAGGCGTCGATGTGGATATGCTCGGGCCGATGCCGACACCGGCCATCGCCTATCTGACACGGACTTTTCGTGCGGCGGCGGGTATTGTGATCAGTGCCTCGCACAATCCATTCGAAGATAATGGAATTAAGTTTTTCGGTGCTGACGGCTACAAGCTGTCCGATGAGATCGAGCTTGAGATCGAAGCGCTGCTGGATCAGCCACTGGTCACCAACGATTCAAATCACCTCGGCAAGGCGCGACGCATTGCCGATGCTGCGGGTCGCTATGTGGAATTTTGCAAAGGCAGCCTGCCATCCGGTTTTACCCTCTCGGGCATGAAAGTGATACTCGACTGTGCCCATGGGGCAACCTACGACGTAGCGCCAAAAGTGTTTAAAGAGTTGGGCGCCACCACCATCACCATGGGCAACCAGCCCAATGGCTTTAATATCAATGATCAATGTGGATCCACCTATACCACGGCACTGTCTTCGGCAGTACTGGATCAGCAGGCGGATCTGGGTATCGCCTTTGATGGCGACGGCGATCGCGTACTCTTTATTGATGATCAGGGTGATCTGGTTGATGGCGACGAACTATTATTTATCATCGCTCAGCACCGCCATAATTTTCAGGGTGGCTGTAACGGTGTCGCTGGCACCCAGATGAGTAATCTCGGTCTCGAGCTGGCTCTCGCTGATATGCAGATTCCCTTTTGCCGCACCAAGGTTGGCGATCGCTATGTGGTCGAAGCGATGAAAGAGCATGGCTGGCACCTCGGCGGTGAGGGCTCTGGTCACGTGCTCTGTAGTGACCTCAATACTACTGGTGATGGCATTGCGTCGGCACTACAAGTGTTGCGAGCGATCAGTGATAGCGGTAAGACACTGCGGGAACTAAAGGCCGGCATGACTAAATTACCCATGTTAATGATCAATGTGCGTCTACCACAGAAAATCGATATCAGCGGCGATGAAGAGATCAATCGGGCTGTCGCAGATGCTGAAACTGAGCTTGCCGGTCGCGGTCGAGTGCTCTTGCGGCCCTCGGGAACCGAACCCTTAATTCGGGTGATGGTAGAGGGTGAAGACAGTGCCTTGGTCGAGCGTTCAGCGGTTGCCATTGCTGAAATCGTTAAACAACGGGTGGAAGCGGTTAAAAGCTGATTTGCTTATTGTATCTTAGCCTGCAGTCGGGTAGGATTTGCGCCCTTTTGCGGGACTGCACTCAAGGGAGTACTCAGGATGGGTAAACCGCTGATAGCGGGCAATTGGAAAATGCATGGCACAGCTGAATCGGCGCTAAACTTAGCGACCCAGCTCGGTCAGTATAGTTTCCAAGAAAATACCGCAGAGATGATTATTTTTCCGCCGCTGGTACATATATCCGCGGTAAGCGCAGTTCTGGCCGAAAGCAGTATTAGTCTCGGTGCGCAAAATGTTTCTCAGTATTCAAATGGTGCTTACACCGGTGAAGTTTCTGGAGACATGTTGTTAGACCAAGGCTGTAAATATGTTTTGGTCGGGCACTCAGAGCGCCGAGCCGTGATGGGTGAGAGCAGCCAAGTGGTTGCAGAGAAATTTAGAGCAGCACAAAATGCGGGATTGATTCCCATACTCTGTGTTGGCGAGACGCTCGAGCAGCGCCATGCAGGTAAGACGCTGGAAGTAGTGGCAAAGCAGATTGAAGCAGTGATTGACCTAGTGGGACTGAATAAAGTCATTCAGGCAGTCATAGCCTACGAGCCAGTTTGGGCCATAGGTACGGGCGAGACAGCCAGTCCGCAGCAGGCTCAGCAGGTGCACAGTGCGATACGCAGGCAGCTTGGCGAAGCGGGACGCTCGACTACATTGCTCTATGGTGGCAGTGTTAATACGAGCAATGCAGCAGAATTATTTGAACAACCAGACATCGATGGTGGACTGGTTGGAGGGGCCTCACTAGAGGCGGAAAAGTTTTTGAATATTGCACAATTGGTAGAAGCGTAATCATGGAAAATTTTATTTTAATCTTTCACTTTCTGATCGCAGTGTTTTTGATCGGACTGATTTTAGTTCAGCAAGGTAAGGGCGCAGAAGCGGGAGCCTCATTTGGCGCCGGCGGATCTCAGACCGTGTTTGGCAGCAGTGGCAGCTGGAACTTCTTCAGCCGCATGACAGCCATTCTGTCGACAATCTTTTTTGTTACCAGTGTTAGCCTTGCGGTAATCGCAAAAAATAAAACAGTAGTCGATGCTGACCTGTTGCCGGAGATGGAAGTGATTCCATTCGAGACGACAGTCGACACAGATTTACCAGCAATAGAAAGACCGTCAGAGCAATCCTCTGAAATCCCTCAGTAACAAAAAAGCTTTAAAGTACAGTTAGTGTCGAGAGAGGCAGGATGCCGGTAGCGACCACGCTAAGCGTGTTGCTGGTTTTGGCACTAAGTATTTAAGAGTAGAGAGTTAAGATGTTATATGCCCAAGTGGTGGAATTGGTAGAC
>CAXAFJ010000088.1:0-8797 GCA_963968025.1 uncultured Pseudomonadales bacterium
GCGTTATCGACACCCCCATCAGTGAAGCCGCCATTATTGGTGCTGCCGCTGGTGCTGCCAACAATGGACTGCGTCCAGTGGCAGAACTGATGTTCTTCGACTTTATCGGCGTCTCCTTCGATCAGATCTTTAATCAGGCAGCCAAATTTCGCTATATGTTTGGCGGCAAGTCTAAGACCCCCATGGTTATTCGTGGCACCGTCGGTGGCGGTTGGCGCGCCGGTGCTCAGCACTCGAGTATGCTCCATTCCATCGTTACCCATGTCGCCGGTCTTAAAGTGGTTATGCCCGCCAATGCCTATGACGCCAAAGGCCTTATGGTTCAGGCGATTCGCGATGATGACCCGGTTATCTTTCTCGAGCACAAGGTGATGTATGACATTGCCTGTGAAGTGCCCGACGAGCAGTACTGCATTCCCTTTGGTGAAGCCTCGTTCCCCCGTCAGGGTTCCGATGTCACTATCGTCGCCATATCCAATATGGTTACCCATGCGATTACCGTCGCCGACATTCTCGCTAAAGAAGGTATTAGCTGCGATGTTATCGACCCCCGCACCGTATCGCCACTGGATCACGAAGCCATTCTTGAGAGTGTTGAAGTCACCGGTCGCCTAGTCATTATCGACGAAGGCAACCCACGCTGCGGTCTGGCCTCAGATATTGCTGGCATAGTTGCCGAGCACGGTTTCTACAGCCTCAAAGCACCGATTCGTACCGTCACGGCACCTCATACACCAGTGCCATTCGCCCCAGAACTGGAAGACGCTTACCTGCCCAACGCAGACAAGCTGATGGTCGCCGTTCGGGAAGTACTGGCCGCGGGCCCATCGGGAGCATAGTCATGACAAATGAAATCAAGCCGATCAATATGCCCAAGTGGGGCATGGAAATGTCTGAAGGTGATATCAATGCTTGGTATTTCGCCGTCGGTGATCAGGTCAATGCTGGGGATGATTTAGTTGATATTGAAACCAGCAAAATCATTAATACGGTCACCGCAACAGATGGTGGCGTTCTCAGAGCCATTATTGGCGCCACCGGCGAGACCCATCTAGTCGGTGCTCTGCTTGGCGTAATTGCCAGCGCAGATACCAGCGACGCGGATATACAGGCGTTTATTGCCAGTAATACCAGTGCTGCCGCTGAGCCAGAGGTTGTTGCTGCAGTGGCCGCTCCGGCAGCCGCTGCAATAGAAACTGCTCCTGCTCCAGTGGCTATTCCACAGGCAGCAAACGGTCTCAGCAAACTCGCCGAAGGTGAAGATGACAGTCTGGTCGCCGCATCACCAGTGGCCCGTCGCCTGGCTGCCGAATACGGCGTCAACCTGAACAACATTACCGGCACAGGCCGTCATGATCGTGTTTCCAAATCAGATCTCGACGCCGCTGTATTGGCCGCCGGTGGACGTTTAATCGGCAATGCCAGCACCATCACAGCAACAGGCGCAGCTCAATTCGGCGACGACAGCAACGTTAAAGCCACACCAGTTGCCCGTCGCATTGCCACTCAGCTTGGCATCAACCTGCTCGAATGCCGAGTCAGTGGCGATCGTGGTCGGGTCTGTAAAGCGGACGTGGAAGCTGTAGCAGCACTGAAAAATAAAATGCCTGCACAGACAGACGGCAGTGCAACAGTCAGTTCCAGTAACACAGTTGAGTCTCAGCCGATCAGCGGCATGCGCAAAACCATCGCCGCACGACTGCAGGCATCGAAGCAAACTGCACCCCATTTCCGAGTTCATATAGACGCGGAAATCGACGCCCTTCTCGAGGTCCGCAAGCAGATTAACAACAGCAACACTGACGCCAAAGTGTCAGTTAATGACTTTATCGTCAAAGCCTGCGCCAGTGCCCTAATAAGAGTCCCAGCAATCAATGTGCAGTTCGATGGCGAGCAGCTGAGCTATTTCAGCAATGCTGATATCTCTGTTGCTGTGGCCATAGACGATGGCCTGATCACTCCCATAGTCACAGACGCCAACCACAAAGGTCTGGTCGAGATCTCCAACACCACTCGGGATCTGGCCACCAGGGCCAAGCTCGGTCGTCTTAAACCTGAAGAGTTTCAGGGTGGCAGCTTCTGCATATCCAATCTCGGCATGTATGGCATAAAACAGTTCGACGCCATTATTAATCCGCCCCAAGGCGCCATCTTGGCAGTCGGTGCTGGTGAACAACGTCCGGTAGTTAAAGACGGTCAGTTAGCTGTCGCAACGGTTATGAGCTTAACTCTATCCAGCGATCATCGGATTATTGATGGCGCAGTCGCGGCGCAATTTATGTCTGTTCTCAAAGCTTATATAGAGCAGCCAGCTACCATGCTGGGTTAAGGGAGTAACGAGAAATTGACTACGCAACAATTTGACCTAATGGTTGTAGGCGGCGGCCCTGGCGGCTACGTAGCCGCGATTCGTGCCGCGCAGCTGGGTTTCAAAACCGCCCTGGTGGAGAGAGAACACCTCGGCGGCGTCTGCCTAAACTGGGGTTGTATTCCCACCAAGGCACTGCTCCGCGGCGCCGACATTGCTCATACCTTGAAAGAGGCTGAGCACTTCGGTTTTGCCTTCGACAACCTCAGCTTTGATATCAAAAAACTGGTGCAGCACAGTCGCTCAGTGGCCAGTAAGCTCACTCATGGTGTGGCTTACCTGATGCAGAAAAATGGCATCACCGTTATCGACGGCAGCGCTAGTCTGGCCGACAAATGTCTACTCGATGTAGAGCACGAAGGCAAAGTCACTCAATATAAAGCCACTCATATTATTCTCGCCACCGGTGCCCGGGCGCGCAATCTGCCGAGTATTGAAATTGATGGCCACCGTGTCTGGGGCGCTCGTGAAGCCATGACCCCAGCGGCACTACCACGCAAGCTTCTAGTGATCGGCGGCGGTGCAATCGGCGTTGAATTTGCCAGCCTCTACAATGATCTCGGCAGCGATGTCACTCTGGTTGAAGCCGAGCAGCGTATTACGCCGGCAGAAGATGCTGATATTTCAGCTCTGGCCGAAAAAGCCTTTGTCCAGCGCGGTATTAAAGTACTCACCAACAGCATTGTTCAATCTTTGGATACGTCCAGCGCGGATACAGTCGCGCTAATTAGCGGACCCGATGGCGACCAGCACCTAGAGTTTGATCAGGTGATTCTCGCGGTCGGCATTACCGGCAATATAGAAAACCTCGGTCTTGAATCTTTAAAGGTTGAAACCGAAAAAGGCTTCTTGCAAGCCGACGGCTTTGGCAAAACCAATCTCGCCGGCCTCTATGCCATTGGCGATGTTGCCGGGCCACCCTGGCTCGCCCATAAGGCCAGCCACGAAGCGATTATCTGCGTCGAAAAAATTGCCGGTGTCGACGCCGTTAAACCACTGAATAAAGATCAGGTGCCAGGCTGTACTTACTGCCGGCCACAGATCGCCAGCGTCGGACTCACCGAAGCTCAGGCCAAAGCCGCCGGACACAGTATTCGTGTGGGCCGCTTTAACTTGAATGCCAACGGCAAAGCCCTGGCCATCAATGAAGCTGAAGGACTGGTTAAAACCGTCTTCGATGAAAATTCAGGCGAACTGCTCGGCGCTCATATGATCGGCCCAGAAGTCACCGAACAGGTTCAGGGCTTTGGTATAGCCCAGCAACTTGAAGCCACAGAGCATGAACTGGCCCAGAGTATTTTTGCCCACCCCACCGTTTCCGAAAGCATGCATGAGTCTGTCTTGGACAGTCTTGGCATTGCTCTTCATAAGTAGCGGTCGACCAATAGCGATTCACAAAAAGCTAACCACCAATAGAGTTCATTTATGAGTAACCAGTTACCCGTCCACGAAGGCCTCTTTACCTGGCCTTCTGCCAAACCCCAGCTATTAGGTAGCCGCTGCGTCAACTGTGCAGAAGCTGCATTTCCAGCTCAGCCTGACTGCCGCAACTGTGGCTCTCGTGAGACCAAGATTGTTGAACTGGGTGATCAGGGCACATTGTGGAGCTGGACCATTCAAACGTTTATGCCCAAAGCCCCCTATCTCAGTGATGAGACGCCAGAGACCTTTCAGCCTTACGGTGTTGGCTATGTAGAAATGCCCGGTGGCGTTCGCGTCGAATCGCGCCTGCTACCCAACAAGCCTGAAGATTTGCAGATTGGGATGCCCATGCAACTGGATATTGTGCCCTTTCGTACCGACGACAATGGCGACCAAATAATGACGTTTAGTTTTAGCCCAGTGAAGGAGGCATAGATCATGGATGTAGCAATCATAGGTATAGGACTTCACCGCTTCGGTCGCTCCCCAGACCTCTCAGGTATGCAGCAGGGAGCCTCCGCCGTGCGCGCCGCTCTAGCCGATGCTGGCCTGAACTGGAAGGACATGCAGTTTGCCTACGGCGGCAGCCAAGATGCCGGCAACGCCGATGCACTGGTTAACGAACTCGGCCTCACTGGCCTGCAATTTACCAATATCTGGAATGGCTGTGCCACCGGTGGCAGTTCATTGCACGCCGCGTACAGTGCGATTAAATCTGGCGAATACGATGTCGGTGTTGTGGTCGGTTTCGACAAACATCCCCGCGGTGCCTTTAACCCCAAACCCGCAGACTGGGGAATCGACGAATGGTACGGCGAAACCGGCATGATGCTAACCACCCAGTTCTTTGCTCTCAAAACCCAGCGCTATATGCATGACCATGGCATTACCGAAGAATCCTTAATTCGCGTATCCGAGAAAGCCTTTAAAAATGGCTCACTGACACCCACCGCCTGGCGTCAGCAAGCACTGAGCTACAACGAGATCGCCAACTCAGCCATGATCAGCGACCCGCTGCGCAAATATATGTTCTGCAGCCCCGCCGAAGGTGGCGCCGCACTAATTATCTGTAATGCCGACAAAGCACACCTCTATAGCAGCAAGCCATTATTCCTAAAAACTGCCGCAGTGCGCACCCGCCACTACGGCAGCTTCGAAGTATTTGCCCCCTCGCAAGCCATGAATGTCGCCGACGCCTCAACCGTCACCGCCTCCAAGGCCGCCTTTGAACAGGCTGGCATAGGCCCAGAAGATATAGATGTGATGCAACTGCAAGACACCGACAGCGGCACCGAGATTATCCATATGGCCGAGAACGGTTTCTGCGAACACGGCGAACAGGAAAAACTGTTGCGCGACGGCGCCACCGGCATTAACGGCTCAATGCCAATCAATACCGACGGCGGCTGCCTCGCCAATGGCGAACCGGTAGGCGCATCAGGTCTGCGCCAAGTCTATGAAATCTGCGTGCAGTTGCGCGGCGAAGGTGGCGCGCGGCAGGTGCCGAATAATCCCAAGGTTGGCTACACCCATGTCTACGGTGCCCCCGGCCTCAGTGGCGTCAATATCATTAGCAAATAATTAAAATAATAAGTAGGAGAGACTCAATGTCCGAATTAATTAAAGTAAAGCAGCAGGGTGAAGAGCGCTGTGAAGGCGTTAGCTACCAAGACCTACTCAATGACGAAAAAATTGACGTCCCGGCCTACCTGCGCGAAGACACCAACCCCTATATGGGCGACGACGACATCAGTGTCGACCGCTGGATCTCCCGCGACTTTCACGACCAAGAAAAAGAAAAACTCTGGCCCAAAGTCTGGCAGATGACCTGTCGCGAAGAAGATATTCCCGAGATCGGCGACCACCATATTTATGAAATCGTCGACCAATCCATTATCGTCACCCGCACCGGTGAAAATGAGTTTAAAGGCTTTATCAATTCCTGCCTCCACCGTGGCCGCATACTGCGCGACAACGACGGCCATGCCGACGAATTTGTCTGCCCCTTCCACGGCGCCACCTGGGATATTAACGGCAATTTTAAAGGCATTCCCTGCAAATGGGACTTCAGCCATTTAGACGAAAAAGATATGAACCTGCCACAGGTCAAAATAGGCACCTGGGGTGGCTTTATCTTTATCAACTTCGACGCGAACTGCATCCCACTGGACGACTACCTCAGCCCATTGCCCGAGCATTTTTCGCGCTTCCCACTGCACGACTATTACAAAGGCGCTCACGTTCAGCGCGTCGTCCAGTGCAACTGGAAAGTCGGTGCCGAAGCCTTTATGGAATCATTCCACACATTGGAAACCCATAGCGAAATTTTGACCTTCACCGGCGATGCCAACTCCCAGTACGACACCTTTGGCGACCATGTCAGCCGCTCGGTCACGCCAATGGGCATCCCCAGCCCGCATTTGCCAGACGTGACTGAAGCAGAAACCATGCGCGATATTCTCGAGCTCTCCGGACGTATGGCAACCGACAGCGCCGAGGGCCATGAAATGCCCGAGGGACTCACAGCGCGGACCTATGTAGCAGAGACCAACCGCGAAATGTTTAGCGACATTATCGGTGAACCACTGGATCACGCCACCAAATCCGAATTAGAAGACGCGATACTGTATATGCTATTCCCCAATACTCAGGTGTGGACCGGCTATCACGGCAATATCGTCTACCGCTTCCTGCCCAATGGTGACGACCACAACAGCTGTATTTTCGAAACCATGATTCTGCTGCGTTACGAGAAAGGCACCAAGCGTCCAGACCCAGCGGAAAAGAATATTCTGCGTCCCGACCAAGCCTTTAGTGAAGCCCCAGAAATTGGCGGTTTGGGTCCAGTATTCGATCAAGACGACAGCAATATGGCCGCAGTACAGAAAGGCATGATCGCCTCGAGAAAAGGCGCAGTGAGTCTCGCCAGCTATCAAGAGAGCCGGATTCGTCACCTGCACCAGACAATCGATAAGTATCTAAACGCTTAAAGGCCGCAAGGCTAATAGCTGCCGGGTTTCAGAATCACTGAGCCCGGTATTTTTTTTCAGCCACAATTATATGAGAGCTCTATGACCACCACAGCAGACACATTAATTGCCGCCATCGACATCACCGATAATCAGACTGTGGCTGTCACCTTAGAAGGTAAGAATATTCTTATCTGCAAGGCCAACGGAGACTATTACGCCGTGGACAATCAATGCACCCACCAGCGTGCAGAACTCACCGGGGGCCGCATTAGAAACTGCTATCTGGCCTGCCCGCTGCACGGCGTACGCTTTGATTTACGCACCGGAATGCCCAAGGGCGAGCTCACCCGAGTGCCGTTAAAAACCTATCCTGTCAGCGTCGCCGAAGATGGCAATCTGCACCTAGAACTGGATTAATCATGCCGATCAATCGCCAAGTTGTACTCGCCTCATTTGTCACCGACGCCGCTCAACCGGAAAACTTCGCCCTCTCCGAAGGACCCATGCCAGAGCCAGGTGAAGGCGAGTTTTTGCTGCGCAATATGTACTTCTCAATGGAGCCAGCAATCCGCGGCTGGGTCGACGGCAAAGCCAACTATTTTGAACCCATACCCATAGGCGGCGTGATCCGCGGCCCCTCTGTTGGCCAGGTGATTAAATCCAACAACCCAGACTTCGCCGAGGGAGAATATGTCTACGCCCTCAACCAGTGGGAAGACTATTCACTCTGCCACAGCGACGCGATCCTCTTGGAAAAACTCAAGCCAGAGCCGGGTATTCCGCTTTCCTATTATGTTGGCTCTCTGGGTGGTGCAGGGGCAACAGCCTATATTGGCCTTCGTGAAGTGGGTTTAATTCAAGCTGGGCAGACAGTCGTTGTCAGTGCCGCAGCAGGCGCCACCGGCAGCATGGCCGGGCAGATCGCCAGACTCTGTGGCTGCAAGGTCATTGGTATTGTTGGCAGTGATGACAAGGCTGAACTGATCGTTGAGCAGTTTGGTTTTGATGCCGCGGTTAACTATAAAACAGAAGATGTCACTGAAGCGGTCATGACCCTTGCACCAGAGGGAGTGGATATCTATTTTGATAATGTCGGTGGCCCGGTTCTCAATGCCATGCTCAAGACGATGAAAACTTATGGGCGGATTGTGGCCTGTGGAATGATCTCTGATTACAACCGTACGGATAATCCTAACCCGATTACTAATCTCTGGGAGATGGTGTCGCGACAGCTGACCATGCAGGGATTTTTATTACCGACTTATCAGGATAAAGTGCCGGCGGCGATGGCGCAGTTGGAGGGGTGGATTCGCGCTGGGGATATTAGGGTGTTGGAGAATATTACTGAGGGGTTTGATAATACGCCTCGGGCATTTTGTGAGTTGATGTCGGGGCAGACTGTGGGGAAGGCGTTGGTGAGGGTGGATGTGGAATAACGGCTAACTCTCCGTGCATATTTTCATCTGCCAACCAAGATAGATTTGACCTCAATTTCGAGCTGGTCTTTGCGTATGTTTACTAAAGCGGACAGCTCCATATCTTCGAGCTTATCCATTAGCAGTTCGAAGGCTTCGGCGGGGACACAATAGAACGCAGGCTGATTATGGTTTAGCACCGCGACGGGAAAGCCTTCGCCCTGCTCAACCACCGCCATTGGGTTCTTCTTGAGCTCAGAGATGCTAGTAGTTGAATCGGCGAGTATTGGATGGACCATGGGATTTCCCTCAAAAGACCTGTTAATGGTGCTAAAAGTAGCTCTATTATCAAAGAAACTCAATTTAAAGACCGACTTAAAGCGCTATTAAAAGGTCTTGAATATTAAAGTCAGGGCCGAGTTTCAATTAAGGGCGTTCGCTATTGGAGTGGATATGATCAAGACATCCCAATTTATCGGGTAAATTCGAGTCTGACCCTGATTCTTTTACTTGTCACCCTGAGCGCAGTCGAAGGGTCTCCTGCCGACTGGTTGAGGTCCTTCGGCTACGCTCAGGATGACAGGGTTTGGGCTCGAGATGATAGGGTTTGGGCTCGAGAT
>CAXAFJ010000089.1:0-8578 GCA_963968025.1 uncultured Pseudomonadales bacterium
ACCCCACACCCTGTCATCCTGAGCGAAGTCGAAGGATCTCCTGCCGGCGGCACCCAACATTACCGAGTCGAAAATTCCCGTTAATACTGCGACTCTAGGGAGAACAAAACGACGAGGAAACGTATCCCTAAACCACTCAATAATTGCTGGTTACAACAAAGTGACCTAGGCCTCTGCCTATGTAATACTTCTCTGCTCTGCACCCAAATAATAATAAAAAGAGCACCTCTATGACCACAGCCACCGCACGCCAGCCCCTCGCTGGCTTAGAAGTTATCGAGCTTTCCAATATGATTACCTGTTCACTGGCCGCCATGACTATGGCAGCCCAAGGTGCAACAGTGATTAAGGTAGAGCCCCCACTGCGCGGCGACCAGATGCGGCCCCTAGGAACCCAAAAAAATGGTGTTTCCGGTTTTTTTCATAACTGTAATCGTGGCAAGCGCTCTCTGGCGATAGATCTAAAATCTGAGACTGGTATTCAAGCGGTTAAAAAACTCGCCGCACGGGCTGATGTGCTGTTGCACAACTATCGCCCGGGGGTGATGGATCGCCTTGGTCTGGGCTCAGATGTTCTGCGGGAAATTAACCCTAAATTAGTTTATGTCGCCGTCAGTGGCTTCGGCAAACAGGGCCCTATGGCAGACAAGCCAGCCTTTGACCATGTTATTCAGGGCATGTCAGGGTTAACCAATTTACAGTCCCCCGAGGATAATGGCTTTGATCATATTCGCACCTTTATTTGCGACAAGGTCACCAGCTATACGGTTTGCCAGGCTGCAACAGCGGCGTTGGTTGCTCGAGCCACCACGGGTGAGGGACAGCATATTGATATCTCCATGCTCCACGCCTGCCTCGCCTTTATGTGGCCAGATGGTATGATGCACAGAACCCTCAAAGATGATGATCGCTTTGAAATGTCTCCCGGGGCAGACTATTTCCAAACCCTCAACTTTAGTGATGGCGCAGTAGCTGTGGCGGCACTTACTGATAGTCACTGGCAGGCCGTATTGCCATTGATTGGCTACCCCGAACTACTTGATACACCTCTATTTAGCAGTATCGCTTCGCGTATGACCAATATGAAAGAGGTTGGCTTGGTGCTTAAAAATCCGCGTTGGGATATTGGTGTAGAGAAAGCTGTTGCCGCACTAAAAGCCGCAGATGTCCCCTGCGCACCCTGTCTACATCAAGACGAAATTGAAGCCAATGAACAGATTCAGGCGATCGACGCTCTCGAGACCTATGTGACCGAGGCTATGGGTAAGCTGACCGTTCCCAGACCGCCTGTGCAATTTGATGGTGCCACTACTTCACAGGCTAAGCCTAGTCCTCTGTTAGGGGAGCACAGTCGCGAGGTTCTAAGCGAGCTGGGTTGGGATCACTCGTCTATTGATCAACTTATCGGCACAGGAGCGGTAGCGGTGACTGCGCTACCTTGATCTAGAAGAGCTTCACCGCGGGTTAGGCAATCGCTATCAACGCTAAAACTCCCTTTAAGGTTATGCTTGGCTGCTGGCTTTGATCCCGGCATAGCGCTGCGTAAAAAACCTTTGAATAGGAAAAATAAAAGGGCATTTATGCTGCTATATAAGGCTAGGCTCATTGTCGCTATCAAAATCAAATATTGTTAAACCAAGGCCAAACCCGTTAGCCTTCCGTATTTGCTTAGCTCATTTAAGATGACAACCTTTACCGCATATTGTTACAGACAAAAGAGGAATAACCATGTCAATGATTGTTAATCGTCGAGATCTCGATTTCGTACTTTATGAAACCTTAGGGTTAGATGAGATTTTCAAGTCAGAGCGCTACGCTGATTATGATCGCGAGTCCCTTGATGCTATGTTGGACCTCAGTCAGACGATTGCTGAAGATCAGTTTTTGACCTGTGCCGCTAAACTGGATGCCAATGAACCGCAGTTTGTCGATGGCAAAGTTGAAACCATTCCTGAACTCAAAGACGCTATTGCGGCTTATCAGCAAGCCGGTTTGTGTGCCTCAGCCTATGATGCTGACGTGGGTGGCCTGCAGTTACCTTGGATGGCCGATCAGGCGCTCAATGGTATGTTTGTCTGCGCGAATAACCCGGCCCATATTTATCTCTTTTTGACCCAGGGCGTGGCCAACATGCTCAATGTCTGTGGGTCTGACGAACTCAAGGCCAAGTATTTACCCAATCTGGTGGAGGGTAAATGGTTCGGCACAATGTGTTTATCTGAACCTCAAGCAGGGTCTTCACTTGCGGATATCCGCACCAAGGCTGAGCTAAAATCCGATGGGTCCTATGCGCTAAAGGGCACTAAAATGTGGATATCCGGTGGTGAACAAGATATCACCGAGAATATCGTGCATATGGTGTTGGCGAAAATTCCCGGCTCGCCTCCAGGTGTCAAAGGCATCTCGTTATTTTTAGTGCCTAAAAACCGTGTTAATGATGATGGCAGTCTTGGTGAGTACAACAATATAGCGCTGGCTGGTCTGAACCATAAGATGGGCTGTCGCGGGGCGACGAATTGTCTGCTCAACTTTGGTGAGTCTGGCGAATCTATCGGCTACCTGGTTGGAGAGCCTAATCAGGGCTTATCCAATATGTTCCATATGATGAATGAAGCGCGTATTTCTGTGGGCATGTCCGCGGTTATGAGTGCCCTTGGCGGTTATTTATACTCTTTGGATTATGCGCGAAATCGTCCACAAGGCCGCCCATTGGTGAACCGTAATCCGGAAGAGCCACAGGTTATGATCAGTGAGCACGCCGATATTAAGCGCATGCTGATGACCCAAAAAGCCTTTGTCGAGGGCGCACAGACTCTGATGTATTACTGTGCGGAGTTAATTGACCGCAACAAACTGTCTGATGACCCAGCTGCTAACAAGCGTCGTGATTTACTGCTCGATCTGTTGACGCCGATCTGTAAGTCTTGGCCCTCAGAGTTTTGTCTTGAAGCGAATAAGTTGGCGATACAGGTACTGGGTGGCTATGGCTATACCCGTGAGTACCCGGTTGAGCGTCTCTATCGAGATAACCGACTCAATCATATTCATGAAGGCACCTGGGGTATTCAGGGCATTGATATTCTCGGTCGCAAGGTGCGTATGCAGAATGGCGCTGCGCTGGAGATTCTCCGTGAAGAGATGCAGGCAACCATTGATTCGGCTGCAGGGCATGCTCATTTAGGTGTTTTTTGTGCTCAGTTGAATGAATACTTAATCCTTGTAGAGCAGACTATCTCTGCGGTAGGGGAGGCCGAAGACCCCTCTTTGGCGCTTGCCAATGCGACTATTTTCTTGGATGCCATGGGGCATTTAGTGATTGCTTGGATGTGGCTGAAGCAGGCCGTTGCTGCGGTCGAGGGTAAGCAAAAGGGCAATACTGCGGACGATGCGTTTTATGATGGCAAGGTTGCGGCGATGCGGTTTTTCTTTCGTTATGAGTTGCCGAAAATTAAGCCTAATCTTGCTTTGGTAGCGGATTTGGATAGTACTTGTTATGACCTGACTGCGGAGCAGTTTTTGGGGGTTTGATGGTTCATATTGATCGGAGCCTGCTAGCTGTTTTGTAGGCTTCAAGGTGGCCATCGTGATTGGGGTTTAGTGTGAAACTCTGGGGCATTTAGTTGAGTTGTATGTGGGCTGGTAGGTGGGTTGGTGGATTAACGCCCTTCTGGCTCATCGCGTTGCGGCTCGGTCCAAACGTGCTGGAGCAAGTTAGTCGAACCTGGTGGTTCTCATCCCCCGTCGTATATGGTGCACTCGGGTGGATTGACCGTTAATACCCTATGGGGTGTTAACGCCCTGCGGGCTCACCGCGTTGCGATTCGGTCCAAACTTGCTGGAGCAAGTTAGTCGAACCTGGTGGTTCTCATCCCCCGTCGTGGGCCATATACGAAAAAACCCCACTGCATGCAGTGGGGTTTTTTCGTATATGGTGCACTCGGGTGGATTCGAACCACCGACCGCCCGGTTCGTAGCCGGGTACTCTATCCAGCTGAGCTACGAGTGCTTTACTGTCTCCTTTCAGAGGCCGCGTACTATAGGGGGGCGGGGCGGTTGTGTCAACAATCCTCGAGCGCTTTTAAGGGGTTTTTTTGTGCCCTTTTTTAGCTCTGGGGGATGGCTAATTGCATGGTCTCTTTGAGCTCTTCCATGACTACATAACTGGTCGATTCTTGCACTGCGGGAAGCTTGAGTATGCGGCTGCCAAGCAGTTCTCTGTAGGCGGCCATGTCGGCGACTCGGGCTTTCAGTAGGTAGTCGTAGTTGCCGGAGACTAAATAACAACTCTGCACGTCCTCTAAATCCATTACCGATCGGTGAAATTCTTCAAAGTTCTCCTGGGAGGTGTGGTTGAGGCGTATTTGCACAAATACCACCAGTCCGGCGTTCAACAGGTCAGGGTTGAGCTTGGCGGTGTAGCCTTCGATATAACCACTGCGCTCTAGCCGTTTCACTCGCTCTATACAGGGGGTGACGGAGAGGCCGACTTCTCGGGAGAGGTCGGTGTAGCTGATGCGGCCGTCGCGCTGGAGGATGCGCAGTATATTGCGGTCAATTTTACTGAGCTTCTTAGTAGAGCTGCTTTCACTATTAGTCATAAAGCAATATTTCCTGTTTAAAATCACTTAATAGAAAAATATTCTACTTTAATTTCTATAAAAGGAATAAATATTTTTATAAAAAACTAAAGTAACAGTATTAAAAATTGTTGCTAAATATAGCTCTATAACCGTTGAATAAGGAGATTGATATGTTGGTAGGGGTTCCGAAGGAAATTAAAAATCACGAGTACCGTGTGGGTCTGACGCCGTCGTCTGTTGTTGAGCTGGTAGCTCACGGTCATCGCGTTATGGTTGAGACCAATGCGGGTGTGGGGATTGATTTTAGCGATGCTGAGTACCGTGAGGCTGGCGCTGAGATCGTTGACAGTGCGGCGGAGGTGTTTGCCGCGGCGGATATGATCGTTAAGGTTAAGGAGCCTCAGCCTGTGGAATGTGCCATGTTGCGCGATGGCCAGATTCTCTATACCTACCTGCATTTAGCCCCAGATCCTGAGCAGACTAAGTTGTTGGTCGAGTCCGGTGCCACCTGTGTGGCCTACGAGACGGTTACCGACAATCACGGCGGTTTGCCTCTGTTAGCGCCCATGTCTGAGGTGGCGGGTCGTATGTCGGTTCAGGCCGGCGCTTACCACCTTGAGAAGGCTCAGGGCGGTCGTGGTGTGCTGCTGGGCGGGGTTCCCGGTGTGGCACCGGCGAAGGTGTTGGTTATCGGCGGTGGTGTGGTCGGCGATAATGCGGCGGCTATTGCTGTGGGTATGGGGGCCGATGTGACAATTCTCGATCGCTCTATTGCGCGCTTGCGTGAGTTGGATGCGAAATATGAGGGGCGTGCCCACTGTGTCTATTCGACCATGGCGACGATTGAAGAGTATGCCTTGAATGCGGATCTGGTGATCGGTGCGGTGTTGATTCCAGGCGCGGCGGCGCCGAAGTTATTGAGTCGCGATATTATTAGCCGTATGAAGAAGGGTTCGGTGGTGGTGGATGTGGCGATCGATCAGGGCGGTTGTTTTGAGACGTCCCGTGCGACCACGCATCAGCAGCCGACTTACATGGTTGATGATGTGGTCCATTACTGTGTCGCCAATATGCCAGGCGGTGTGGCGCGGACGGCAACTATGGCGCTAAATAATGCCACCTTACCCTATGCCTTGGCACTGGCGGATGATCCGGTCAATGCCCTGTTCCGGGATAAGCATTTGCAGAATGGTCTCAATGTGCACAAGGGTCATGTGACCTATAAGGCTGTGGCAGATGCGCTGGGTTATAGCTATCTGCCTGCTGATGAGGCGTTGAAGGTTTAGTTGGGTGACTTGTTAAGCCTAATCCACAGGTGCTCGGCTCTGGCCAGCACCTCGCCTTCGGCAGTGCAGAGGGCCGCGGCGGAATAATGTTTGCGGCCTTCTATAGAGCGTTTCCAGGCATAGACGATTAAGGGCTGATCGCCGGGCACGGGTTTGTCGATGCTGGCGGTCATTTCACCCAGCAGGCACAGGGCATTGGGATCTACTGGCACATCAAGGGCAAAGTAACTGGGGCAGTCTAGTGCTGACCAAATAAATTCTTCTTTAACCTGGGCATTGTCGTCGAGTAAATCTGCCGTGGGCTGCCAGTCGCAGGCAACCATCTGCTGACCTTTGACATTGCCGGTAAATAACCTTAAGCCATCTCCTTGCTCGCGACCGGTGCCACAGACAAAGCACTGGGGAAAGCTGTGTTCATCAAAACCACTGTAGCTATTTCTCGCCTGCTGGGCCTGTTCCATGCTCGGTGGTGGCGGTGGCTGCATATCCAACTGTGCTGCTATAGCAGTGCCAATAAGCTCATCACCCTGCTTTAACAGCCAGCTATCGGCGTCCTGCTGAATGGTTAACTCTGCCTCTAGGGGCGGTGGCATATGCAGTCGAACCTTACTCGGCCCGTCAATCTGTTTGCCGAGCAGGCCGCAGCTGTAACCGCCATTACCGGATTGAGGTGGCCCGCAGTAACGTGAAGCAATAGAGGTGGTGAACATGGCCGGCCCTTTTTAAAGCGCGTTAGGATTAATTAAGCTCGCTATCCTGCCAGAATTTGGTGCCCTTTACAGTAGCCTGTAGCGCTAATCCCGATTCGGTGAGCTGATACACGGTGATATTATCGAAGGTCGCTTCACCACCGACTGCCGCGCCTTTCTCACTGGCCTTGGCTGCGGCGTCGGCATTGACGCCAAAAGCCCAGCCATCTTCCACAAATTGAGTCAGTGCACCGCGACTGTGAAAGACAAATACGGCGCTGAAATCCTTTAGCCCGATTCCCAGGCCAAGACCGGCTTCACCCATTTTCATAAAGGTGTTTTTGCCGCTCAGGTTGTCTCGCACTACACCGTGGCCGGCGCCGACACTGGCGAAGACAAGGTGGATGTTGGCATTGCTAAACACCGCGTAGCCCTCGGCATTGCCAATCTGTGCTTTGACGTCCGGTTTGATTTTGTAGAGGTCCTGAAGTACCTGGTTGCGCATATCGATTATGATCTGGCGCTTTTCAATTGGGGTTTTGGTTGGGTTGTTGCTGCAGGCGCTGGTGAACATCAGTAGGGCGATACTGAGGCTGAAGAGTAGTTTAGTCATGGTGATTCCTTTTAGTGAGTCTTCCTTAAACAGCTCTCCCTAATAGGAGAGCCTGAGAGTCTGCACTAAATGTAGCACCGATTTAGTAAGGTGCCTCAGCAACAAAGACCGCTCGCACTGGCGCTGGATGACCTTCGACAGTTTTGCTCGAATCATTGGGGTCCAAAAAGTCCGCCAGTGATTCAAATTTCATCCAGTCGGTGGCGCGCTGTTCTTCAATTGTGGTGGTGCTGATATCCACCATGCGGGGGTTCTTTAGGCCATTCTTACTCATCCAGCTAAGCAGCATATCCGGGGAGGGGATAAACCAGACATTGGGCATTTTCGCGTAGCGATCTTGCGGCACCAATAACTGATCTTCTGCGCCCTCTATCACTAGGGTCTCCAGTACCAACTGCCCGCCGGGCTTTAATAGTTGTCGCAGTTCCCGCAGGTGATCCATGGGCGAGCGGCGGTGATAGAGAATGCCCATGGAAAATACCGTATCAAAGGCGGCCATTTTCTCTGGCATATGCTCAATGCCCAGTGGCAACACGTCGATGGGTAAGTGGTTGCCGGCAAAGCGTTTGATGGCGTAAAACTGAAAGACAAATTTTGCCGATGGGTCGATGCCAATTACGCGCTCTGCGTCAGCACCGAGCATGCGCCAGCAGTGGTAGCCATTGCCGCAGCCGACATCGAGAATAGTGCGACCTTTTAAGGGGGCCAGATGGGGCAGCAGGCGATCCCACTTCCAATCTGAGCGCCACTCGGTGTCCAGATGCATACCAAATAAATTGTACGGTCCTTTGCGCCAGGGGTGCAGACCCATCAAGGTGGCTTGCAGGGCCAGACGTCGACCTTTGTCCATCAGGCTGATATCGCCGATCTGCACACCATGACTAAAGTCGGTAAACAGCGGGTCGATCTCAGGCAGACGTCTCAATGTTTCTTCCCACTCGGGCATATCGCCCCAGCGTTCGCGGCGCAGTTGTTTGGCAACCAGTGCGGGCAGGTCGTGTCCCCATTGACTGAGTTCTGATTCTTCGAGCCAGGAAAACAGGGGGCCATAATCGAGAGACGTGGGGATCATGCGGATACCTTAAATTTAAGTGGGAAATTATAAGGCATTTCCGCTATGGTTTGACGCTTAGCAAACAAATAGTAACCAGAGTTTTTAAACCAATGAACAGCGACACAATAGAACAGCGATTTGAGCAGCTCGAAGAGAAGCTGGCTTACCAAGAAATGACCAATGCTGAGTTGAGCGAAGAGATCTTTCGCCAGCAGAAGGAGATCGATACTTTGACCCTGGCCCACCAATCCATGGTTCAGCGTATGGAGGCACTGCAGGATGTGGCTGCCGAGGGCGATGGTTCACAGAATGAGAAGCCACCGCACTATTAAGTAGTTCTAATAAGTAGTTCTAAT
>CAXAFJ010000090.1:0-8577 GCA_963968025.1 uncultured Pseudomonadales bacterium
GCCACAACAATGCCATTATTATCGGCGTAGAGATAATCACCGGGATTAAAGGTGACGCCACCAAAGCTGATGCTAATACCTATTTCACCAATATCCTTTTTATCGGTTTTCATCGGGTGGCTACCCAGGGCCTGGACACCAATATCAGTGGCCATAATCTCATCTACATCGCGAATACAACCATAGATAATCAGTCCGCTCCAGCCATTGACTGAAGCCTTTTCCGCTAACATATCCCCGAGACAGGCGCGGCGCATACTGCCGCCGCCATCCACAACCATAACCCGTCCATGGCCCTCAGTTGCCACTAGTTTTTTAACACAGCTATTGTCTTCGAAGCACTTCACCGTGACGATTTCACCGCCAAAGCGCTCGCGACCCCCGTAGTTGCTGAACATGGGTTCAACCACCTGAATCAGGTCAGGGTACTGGTCGCATAGATCGGGAGTGGATTTCATCATAAGGCCTTATTAACGCGCCGCTTTCGCTTGCTGACGGTAGGCGTGGAGCAGTGGCTCCGTGTAACCGCTGGGCTGAGTGTCGCCCTTAAATACCAGATCACAGGCTGCCTTAAAGGCAATGCTCTGCTCAAAATTTGGGCTCATGGCAATATAGTCAGCATCGCCGGCATTTTGACCGTCAACCACCGCTGCCATGCGCTTTAGCGTCTCCATTATCTGACCTGAGCTGCAGATACCATGGTGCAACCAGTTGGTCATATGCTGACTGGAAATACGCAACGTCGCGCGATCTTCCATCAGGCCAACATTATTAATGTCGAGCACCTTAGAGCAACCCACACCCTGCTCTACCCAACGCACTACATAGCCCAGTAGACCCTGAGCATTGTTATCCAGCTCCAGCTGAATCTCTTCAGCAGTCAGCTGACGATCGCCGAGCAAGGGAATGGTAAGAATATCGTCGACACTGGCCATAGTTCGATTGGCAACCTGCTCTTGCATGGCCTCCACATCAACCTGATGGTAATGCATGGCATGGAGTGTTGCCGCGGTTGGAGACGGTACCCAGGCGGTATTGGCGCCGGACTTCACGTGGCCTATTTTGATCCGCATCATATCCGCCATATTGTCCGGAATTGCCCACATGCCCTTACCTATCTGGGCTTTGCCCCGAAGACCACAGGCCAGACCTACGTCGACATTGCGATCTTCATAAGCACTGATCCACGGCAGCGCTTTTAGATCCGCTTTTAGCGCAAAGGGACCGGCGTGCATGCTGGTATGAATTTCATCGCCGGTGCGATCCAAAAAACCGGTATTGATAAACACCACACGGCCTTTGGCGGCGCGGATACACTCTTTAAGATTGACCGAGGTACGGCGCTCCTCATCCATAATACCGACCTTAATAGTATGTCGCTCAAGGGCCAGAGCGTCTTCAATAGCATCGAACAGCTCATTGGTGAACGCCACTTCTTCCGGACCGTGCATCTTCGGTTTAACTATATAACTGCTGCCGGCTGTGGAGTTGCTCAGACCTCCGCTGCGCTTGAGATCATGGAGTGAGATCAGGCTGGTGATCACGCCATCCATAATGCCTTCCGGAACTTCATTGCCCTCGGCATCGAGAATCGCGGGATTAGTCATCAGGTGACCCACATTGCGCACAAACATCAGACTGCGGCCATTTAAGGTTAAGGATGAACCATCGGCTGCAAGATATTCACGATCAGAGTTCATTGAGCGAACAAAGCTTTTATCACCGCGGGTAATAGTCTCTTCGAGAGTCCCTTTGTTGAGGCCCAACCAGTTGCTGTAGGCAAGTGCCTTGTCTTCGGCATCTACCGCGGCAACTGAATCTTCACAGTCCATAATCGTGGTCAATGCGGCTTCAAGGACAATATCCTTGACCCCGGCCTTGTCTGTTGCGCCCACCTGATGTGCAGAATCCACTTGAATTTCTAGATGCAACCTATTGTTTTGTAACAAAATTGATGCAGGACTTTCCGCTGTACCCAGATAGCCGACAAACTGTTCAGGATTGGCCAAGTGGGCCACAGAACCATTGTCCAAGGTTACTACTAGAGCCTGATTGAGCACCCGATAGGCCGTTGCACCCTGGTGAGAGCCATTGTCTAGAGGCACTGCGGTATCGAGCAGATCGCGACCATAATCAATAACCTTCTGGCCACGGACAGGATTGTAGGCGCCCACTTTTTCAGCGCCGCCCTCTTCAGAAATCACATCATTGCCATAGAGTGCATCGTAAAGACTTCCCCAGCGGGCATTTACCGCATTCAGGGCAAAACGGGCATTCATAATAGGCACAACCAGCTGCGGACCTGCCTGCTGAGCAATCTCAGGGTCAACATTTTGTGGGGTCACGCTAAAGCTGGGCCCCTCGGGAACCAGATAGTCGATGCGTTGCAAGAAGGCTTTATAGTCGGCGAAGTTAAAATCATCGCGATGCTGGTGATGCCAGCTGTCGATCTGGGCCTGCAGGGTTTCACGCTTTTCAAGGAGTTGGCGATTGATCGGCGCAAAATGATTAATTATTTTGGCAAATGCCGGCCAGAACTGGTCTGGTTCTATACCGGTTCCGGGGCAGATTTGGTCGTTGACCAATTGATAGATGGGTTTTGCAATCTGCAACCCCGAATGCTGGATACGTTCGACCATGGTGCTTTCCCTTATAACTACAAGTTTTTCAAGAGTCTATGCCCAACTCTGAGATAAACCAAATCTATGGTTTCAATCTTTGCTATTCAGCAAGATTATGATCCTGGACTCACTGACACTAGCGATACCCGCACCTACTTGGCGATCTCTGAGGACACATCTTTGATCATTTGGCGCAGCCACTTATGGCCCGGATCTCGCTGTAACAAGGGACTCCAAACCATCTTTAGCCGCATCCGCGGAATCTCAAACGGCGGATCAAGAATCACTACCTTGGGATTGTTGGCCATGGTTCGTGCGGCGATAGTCGGGATTGTCACAATCAGGTCTTCCTGCTCACCCAACAGCAGCGCCGCTTGATAATGGCGGGTAAACACGGTTATCTCTCGCTTGGCGTCAAGCTTGCCCAAGGCTTCATCGACCCAGCCGAGGCGCTGTACATCGTCAGAGCTCATGCCTACGCCCACACCCATACCGGTCTTGCTGACCCAGACATGCTTGTGCGACAGATAGCTATCGAGGTTCCAATTTTTAATCACCGGATTCGAGGCGCTCATCACGCAGGAGAAGCTGTCATCCCAGAGATGCACCTGATGAAACGACTGAGGCAGAGTATCAAAGCGATTGATCACCAGATCCACCTTGCCCCGTTCAACATCGTGAAAGCTCACGTCACTGGGGGTCATGATATCCAGACGAATACCCGGAGCTTCCTTGCGCAGCCGGGTTAACAGCTGGGGTAACAGGGTCACCTCGGTGTAGTCACTGGCCATAATACGGAAGATACGATCAGAGGCTGCGGCATCAAATAGTGTTTTAGGTAATACGGCAATTTCAGCAGCCGCAAGAACGTTGCGCACCAAAGGTTGCAGTTCTAAAGCTCGATCGGTGGGTGTCATACCGTCGCTGGTGCGCACCAATAATGGGTCATCAAACAGATCCCGTAGGCGTCGCAGACTGTTTGACATGGCCGGTTGACTGATGCCCAACTCCTCGGCGGCGCGGGTCACATTGCACTCTCGCAGTAGCACATCTAGGTAGACCAGCAGGTTTAAATCGACTCTCGCTATATTCATGTTAAAAATGCTCGCAATAGAAACTATCAATTAGATTAATAACGGCATCATACCTAAACTCCCTGCACTGTCAAACGAACCAAATCCAATCAGGGGTTTTAATTATGTCCAATTTTTCAAATGATCTCGCAGCAGTTGCCAAACTTAAAGAGCAGCACGGCGGGAACTGGGGCGCGATCAGCGCTGACTCTGCAGCGCGTATGCGCGCTCAAAACCGTTTTCAAACTGGCATCGAGATTGCCAAGTACACCGCAGCGATTATGCGTGAAGATATGGCCGCCTACGATGCTGACTCATCTCAATACACTCAGTCGTTAGGTTGCTGGCACGGCTTTATCGGTCAGCAAAAGCTGATCGCGATTAAGAAGCACTTCGGTACGACCAAGCGTAAATACCTCTACCTCTCAGGTTGGATGGTTGCCGCTCTGCGTTCAGAGTTCGGTCCCCTGCCCGACCAGTCAATGCACGAGAAGACATCGGTGGCCTCACTGATCGCTGAACTTTATACCTTCTTACGTCAGGCTGATGCGCGCGAACTAGGCGGCCTGTTCCGTCAGTTGGACGCTGCTCAAGGCGATGCCAAGAAAGCCATTCAAGACCAAATTGATAATCACGAAACACACGTAGTGCCGATCGTTGCCGATATCGATGCCGGTTTTGGTAATGCTGAAGCCACTTATTTGATGGCCAAGCAGATGATTGAAGCCGGTGCCTGCTGTATCCAGATTGAAAATCAGGTCTCTGATGAAAAGCAATGTGGTCACCAGGATGGCAAGGTTACGGTTCCACACGAAGACTTTCTTGCCAAGATCAATGCGGTTCGCTACGCATTCCTTGAGCTCGGTGTTGACGACGGCGTCATTGTTGCCCGTACCGATTCATTGGGTGCTGGCCTGACTAAACAGATCGCAGTAACACGTGAGCCAGGCGATCTCGGTGATCAGTACAACTCATTCCTCGACGTTGAAGAGATCACTCCTGCCGAGATGAAAAATGGCGATGTGGTTCTCAATCGCGATGGCAAGCTAGTACGCCCCAAGCGCCTGCCCAGCAACCTGTTCCAGTTTAAAGCGGGCACTGGCGAAGCACGCTGCATTTTAGACAGTATCACTAGCCTGCAGAACGGCGCTGATATGATCTGGATTGAAACTGAGAAGCCACATGTTGGCCAGATTGGCGCAATGATGGCTGAGATTCGCAAAGAAGTGCCTAACGCCAAGCTGGTTTACAACAACAGCCCATCGTTTAACTGGACCCTCAACTTCCGTCAGCAGATCTTTGATGGCATGAGTGAATCCGGTGCCGATGTGTCAGCTTACGATCGCGCCGACCTGATGAATGTCAGCTACGACGACACTGATCTGGCCGCTCTTGCAGATGATAAGATCCGTACTTTCCAGGCCGATTCTGCACGTGAAGCGGGTATCTTCCATCACCTGATTACACTGCCTACCTACCACACTGCGGCACTGTCTACGGACAACCTCGCCAAAGAGTACTTCGGCGAACAAGGCATGCTGGGTTATGTAGCCGGTGTTCAGCGCAAGGAAATCCGTCAGGGTATCGCCTGTGTGAAGCACCAAAATATGGCGGGTTCCGATATGGGCGACGACCATAAAGAATACTTTGCCGGAGACGCTGCACTGAAAGCATCAGGTAAAGACAACACCATGAATCAGTTCTAAAACGGGTTTCTGTGTGATCGAGAAGAGCGGCCTGAGGGTCGCTCTTTTTTATGCCTGCTTTTAATATCAACAACATATCAAAAAACGTCTATTGCGCCGCCTCTCTAAACTCCCGTAGGATGACTCAAAATAATAAGACTCTGCACAAGCAGCTTAAAACCCTTGGGGAAATCTATGGCCATTTCACGCAACAGTGTTTTCATTGGCGCCGCGGTATTATTAATCGGCGGTTTCTGGGCCTTTCCAACAGTGCAGAGTCTCTACCGCGTCGTGCATCTTTTCGACCAAGACCGCATTGTTGAAAACTTCCGCAGCGCCGATCAGCTCGGGGCGATCAGTATTATGACCGCCTCCTCTGCGCCTCGCCCCTATGCAAAAGGCCCTGCAATAACGCTGCCAGAGGATTTCGTATTTGGCCAGGAGACGCTCAACAGCGAGCAGTTTTTAGTCGATTCTTGGACCACCGGACTGTTGGTCATCGAGAGCGATAAAATCGTTTATGAACACTATTCTCTCGGCAACAGTGAATCCACACGCACTATCTCCTGGTCGATGGCCAAGTCATTCGTCTCCGCCATGATCGGCATCGCCATGGGTGAAGGCAGTATCGTCAGCATTGAGCAAACAGTAGATACCTATGCTCCAGAATTAAAAGGCTCAGGTTATGAGGGTGTGCGCATTAAAGATGTACTGCAGATGTCCTCGGGCATTGCTTTTAATGAAGACTACGGAGATTTTGATAGCGACATCAATCGCTGGGGCCGTGGTTTTGCCCTGGGTAGCCCCCAGGATACGTTTGCCGCTAGCCTGACGCGCGGACTCGAGCCCGGCACAGTGAGTCAATATGTCAGTATCGACACCCATGTTTTGAGCATGGTGCTGAGCCGCGCTACAGGCAAGACACTGACCCACTATATGCAAGAGAAGCTCTATCAACCGCTGGGCATGGAATACGACGGCTATTGGATTGTTGATAGCAAGGGTAAAGAGATGGCCCTCGGCGGCCTCAATTTAACCCTGCGAGATTTTGCCAAACTTGGGTCGCTCTATTTACGCCAAGGTGCACTGGATGGAAAACAGATTGTTCCAGCTGAGTGGGTCACCCTATCAACCGCCGCCGACGCCCCGCACATCCAGCCTGCCGAGAATGACTTTGGCTATGGCTATCAATGGTGGTTGCCGCTCTCCGAGGACGGCGAATACATGGCAATGGGTGTCTATGGCCAGTATATTTATGTCAATCCAACGAACAATACCGTCATTGTTAAAGTCTCCGCCAACCCCCATTACAACGACCTCAACTACGTTCCCAGCAGCGACTACAGCCACCTAGCCTTTTTTCGCAGCATAGGCGCAAGAGAGGCAGATTAATTCTTTAAAATCGGTATAATCTCGCCCTGCGTATACCCTCCCATACAACTAGTTTCGAGCGAGCTATCTTGAAGACAGAATTTCTTGGCAAGACCCTCTCCGGCCCTTTTACAGTGCCATCCGGAATCGTCACCACCGCGGTGCCTATTATCCAATATATGTTTGATCATATGCCGCAAATTGGCGTGATCACGACCAAGAGTGTCGGGCCTGTGCCTCGCGAGGGCAACCGCGAACCGGTTTACAGTCAGTATTCCCCAGGTAACTTTGTCAATGCCGTAGGCCTGACCAACCCTGGCGCGCTGGTAGCCGCCGACGCTATGGCAAAACTGCGCATTCCCAAAGATCGCTTTTTACTGGTCTCTATTTTCGGTGGCAGCCTCGAAGAGTTTGTCGAAGTGGCCAAGATCATGGCCCCAGTAGCCGATGGTTTGGAACTCAACCTCTCCTGCCCCCACGCCAAAGGTTATGGCATGGCCATGGGCCAAGATCCGCAGATAGTTCGCGCCATTACCGCCGCAGTGAAAGCTGTGGTCGATATTCCAGTGATCCCAAAATTGACACCGAACACCCCTAATATTGGCGAGATCGCCCTAGCCGCAGCCGCTGGTGGTGCCGATGGCATCTGTGCGATTAATACTGTCGGGCCAGGTTATACCGCATCTCATGGGCACCCAGTGTTGAGCAACGGCGCAGGTGGCATGTCTGGCAAAGGCGTACTGCCCATCGCCCTTAAATGCGTGCGCGAGATTCGTGAGGTAACGGATTTACCCATAGTGGGTTGCGGTGGCGCTAGCAGTGCTGCCGACACCAGAGAATTTATCAATGCCGGCGCATCCATTGTCGGCATAGGCTCAGCCCTAACCGGTATGACCACAGACGAGATTGGCAGCTACTTCAGTCAGCTTGAATCGGATATGGCTTTCGACTCGGACAAAGCCGAGGCGCATATTCGTTACGATATAGACATGGATTACTCGCCAGTGGTATTGGTAGAGAATAAGCGCGTCTGCAACGACATCTGCGTGCTGACCTTTGACCGCAAAGTGAATATTCAAGCCGGAGAATTTGTTTTTCTCTGGGTGCCAGGCGTTGGCGAAAAGCCCTTCTCCGCCTTAGCCGATGATCCTTTTCAGCTGGCGGTGATCGATGTGGGTATTTTTACCCACGCGTTGATGGACCTAGAAGTGGGTACTGAGGTTTATGTACGCGGCCCTCACGGCATTCCCGTGTCACCCGCTGAGGATGCCAAGATCATGGCAGTGGCCGGAGGAACAGGTTTAGCAGCGGTTTATCAGCTGGCCCGAGACTTTGGTAACGCTGAAGTGTTCACCGGTGCTCGCACCGCCGAGCGTCTCTACTATCTTGACGAGTGTAAAAAGATCGCCCAGGTTCACGTGGCCACAGATGATGGCACTGAGGGATTTAAAGGTGTTGTCACGGAATTGTTGCGCAGTCGTCTTGAAGAGATGGATCAGCAGCAATTGGATAAGTTGGTTTTTTATAACTGCGGCCCTTCACCCATGGTTCATGCCGCGGCGAAAGTACAGCGCGAGTTCTGTCGTGATGATCAGATCTTTAGTGCGATTGATTATCTGACTAAGTGCGGTGTGGGTATCTGTGGTGCCTGTGCTTCGCCTGATGGTCGACGTATCTGTGTTGATGGTCCTTTTATGCAGGGTACGCCAGAGCGGCCTGTTGAGTTATAGGTTTATTGTTTGAAGTCTGGCTGATGTGCCCTGCCTAAGGGGTCATCTCGCCAGGTATTTCTAACGGGTTATCCTGATCGAAGCCAAAGGATCTCTC
>CAXAFJ010000091.1:0-8261 GCA_963968025.1 uncultured Pseudomonadales bacterium
TTGGAATAACTAGCTTAATACAAGGTTTCACCCTTGGCAGCCATCTCCCGCAGCTTCTCAGTGGGTCGATACAACTCACTAATATGCGCATAACGATCACCGCGATCACAGACTTCCTGCAAACCAATCTCATCCATCCAGCGACAGACGCCGCCGCGGAATGCAGGGAAACCAACACCGTAGATCAACGCCATATCCGCCTCTGCCGGTGAGGCCACTACGCCTTCTTCCAGACAGTGAACCATCTCCATCGCCATGGCGATCATCAGACGATCAACAATCTCATCGGCATCCACCAATTTGGCTTCACCATAGAGATCGGCAAACATGTTGATAACCGACTCATCAACGGCTTTGCTCGGCTTACCTTTTTCATTCAACTCATAGCTGTAGTAGCCAAGACCATTTTTCTGACCCAGGCGCTCGGCCTGATAAATAGACTCAGTGGGCCACAGATCAGCGGTTTTCTTAAAGCGCTGGGGCAAGCCATCGATCATCACTGGGTAACAGTGATTGATGGTATCTATACCGATCACATCCATCAGATAAGCCGGACCCATTGGCAAGCCCCAACCTTCCATCACCTTGTCCACTTGCTGGAAGTCAGCACCTTCAGAGATCATGATCTCGAGTCCAAAGAGCATGGCAAACAATACGCGGTTAACCAAGAAGCCTGGGCAGTCATTGACCACAATAGGCTTCTTACCAAGACCCAAGGCATAAGCACAGACTGCCGCGATGGTCGCATCAGATGTGTTCTCACCACGGATAATTTCAACCAGTGGCATGGCGTGAACCGGATTAAAGAAGTGCATGCCGCAGAAGTTTTCTGGGCGCTTTAATGACTCGGCGAGACGGTTAATCGAGATGGTTGAGGTGTTTGAGGTAATTACTGCGCTGTTATCAAGCAGCGCTTCAACGGCCGGCAGTACCATCTTCTTCACAGACTCCAACTCAACCACGGCTTCAACCAACATATTGCAGGGAGCCACATCGCTGTCTTCTAAACTGGGCACAATCTTGCCCAGTATCTGCGCAGCCTTCTCTTCAGTTAACTTGCCGCGCTTAACACCTTTAGCCAGTAGCTTGTTGGCTTCTTGAATACCCAGATCCAAGGCGGGCTGATTAATATCTTTCATCACTACCGAGTAACCTCGAATAGCGTTTTGGTAGGCAATACCGCCGCCCATAATGCCAGCGCCAATCACACCAGCGGTTTTGATTTCAGGCAACTTATCCGCCAGCGCACGGCTGCGGTTTTTTGCCTGCTTAACAATATACTGATCACTTAAGAACAGCCCTACCATGGCCCTTGCCTGCGGCGTTTGAGAGATTTCATAGAAGGCTTCATTTTCCATGGCAATGGCTTCATCGCGAGCCAAATGGGCAGCACCAGAAATCAACTCAACCGCTTTTAAAGGCGCGGGGTAATGATTGCCGACCTTACCCAAGATAGCACTGCGGAATCCACTAGCGGTGGCCTGTAGCTCGGCATCAGACATTGCCAGTGCCGAGGTTTTCTGTGTGCGGCGGGTTTGATAGTCGCGCTCACCAGAAGCCAGTTCTTGGAGTAAGTTCAGTGAGGTTTCACGGAGCTGCTCTGGTTCAGCTATGGCATCGACTGCGCCAGCTTCAAGAGCGGCCTTAGGTCGCTGTTGTTCGCCGGAAGCAACCCAATGTACTGCTGAGGAATAACCAATCAAGCGCGGCAGACGCACAGTACCACCCCAGCCAGGGAGAATGCCCAGACCAGTCTCAGGCAGACCTATAGCCGCCTTGGAGGAAATTACCCGAGAGTCGCAGGCCAGGCAGATTTCGAAACCGCCGCCCAGTGCAAAGCCATTGATCGCTGCAACCGATGGATAAGGCAGATCTTCGATCTCAGAGAACAGAGCGTTGGCGGTCTGCGCGCCAGCAATAAACAGGTCCTTGGTGGCCGTAAACATGCCCTTAAATTCAGTGATGTCGGCACCCACCACAAATACAGGCTTGGCACTGCTGAGCAATAGACCTCTGATACCCGACTGGGCCTTGAGGGCGTCCACGGCTTCGCGTAAATCAGCTAATGTCTGCTGATTAAATTTATTCACCGACTCGCCCTGATTGTCGAACTGAATTTCTGCAAAACCATTGTCGATTAGACTGAGATTGACTGTCTGTCCTTTGTACATAGCGATCACGTTCCTTAATTGATAATTAAATTCTGTTGTTATTCTAGCTTTGTTGGCCCACTAGTCTATTATTTACTGCGACCATACGGTTACCAAAAAATAGCTAGGGAGAGATCAGATGACATTGCGAGACAATATGCACCGCGAGCAGCAGAGTAAAGCGCTACTTGAGCAAGCCAAAGGCTATGCCTATGAATACGCGGATAGCGCCGCCCAGCGCAATGTCTTCCCCTCGAAACAGGCGCTTGCAGATCTCGAACAGTTTGTCGAAGACCTGCCTACCTCTTCAGGAGATGCCGCAGCCATTCTGCAACAGCTGCATCAATACGGCTCCCCTGCCACCACCGCACAGACTGGCGGGCGTTACTTTGGTTTTGTCAATGGCGGTATTTTACCGGTTACCTTGGCAACCAAGTGGCTGAGTGATTTCTGGGATCAAAATACAGCTCTCTATGTGATGTCACCCATTGCATCCAAGCTCGAAGAGATCTGTGAACGCTGGTTAAAACAATTATTCGGTCTACCTGACAGCACAGTGGCAGGTTTTGTGAGTGGTACTTCCTCGGCGATTCTGTGTGGGTTGGCAGCAGCCCGCTATCGACTATTGCAAAACCAAGGCTGGGACTTTAATCAGCAGGGCCATAATGGCGCGCCGCCGCTGCGCATTATTGCTGGCAGTCATATTCACGGTGCGGTCACTAAGGCCGTCGCTCTTCTCGGCTTTGGTATAGATAATATTGAATGGGTTGCAGCAGATGATCAGGGGCGTATTTTGCCCGAGCAACTTCCCGAACTGGATGCTAGCTGTATCGTTTTATTGCAGGCGGGTAATGTCAATTCAGGCTCTTTTGACCCCTTCGAAGCAATTTGTGACAGTGCCAATCGTGCTGGAGCATGGGTCCATATAGATGGCGCCTTTGGACTTTGGGCCGGAGGTACAAAGCGACTCAAGCATCTGACTAAGGGTATGGAAAAGGCCCATTCCTGGTCTGTTGATGGCCATAAGACGCTGAATACGCCCTACGACAATGGCATCTTATTGTGCCGTGATCGAGATGCTCTGATTATGGCGTTGCAGGCATCCGGCGCCTATCTTAACTTCAGCGATAATCGCGACGGTATGCTCTATACCCCAGAGATGTCTCGCCGAGCAAGAGCAGTGGAACTATGGGCTGCGCTTAAATACTTGGGTGCCGATGGGGTCGATAAGCTGGTTTATGGCATGCATGAACGAGCCTTGCAGTTTGCCGAGGAACTCACAGCTGCTGGCTTCGAGATACTTAATGACGTGGTGTTCAATCAGGTCGTCGTCTCACCAGCAGATACGGATGCCGAGACCGATAAAATACTGGCTGCAATTCAAAATTCAGGTGAGTGCTGGGTTGGCGGTTCAGTTTGGCAGGGTAAAAAGGTTATTCGTGTCAGCGTCTGTTCTTGGGTTACCAGCGCCGAAGATGTTAGCCGTTCGGTTCAGGCTTTTATTAAGGCGAGAAACGCTACTTCGTAAAGATAACCACATCTGCGCCAATAAACTGCGGCGCACTGCCCCACCGCTGCCCCAGATAGTCAAAGGTTGCCACTGAAAAGAAACTGATATGAGTGGGATCAGACTTATAGTGCCAATTGGCAAATTTCTCTGGACTGGCAACCAGCTTAGTCATCATCGCCAACTGCCCGCCGGGCTTTAATAGTCGCCATAACTTCTCAAGCTCAACCAGCGGTCGGGCCAAGTGCTCGACCACCTCGGTGGCGGTTATAAAATCATACTGCACCTCAAGCAGAGCCGGATAATTGGCGTAATAGAGATCGTAGAGCGCAACCCTATGTCCGCGTTCCTCAAACATTAACGACAGGCAGGGTCCGGGGCCACAGCCAAAATCCAAACCCTGACTCTGGGGCTCGAGCCTGTCTAATAGTGGTTCCGCAAGGCGATTGAGAAAGCTGCGATAGCCGAGATCCTGAGGATCATTTTCATGGAGGTCGTACTCGGCCTTTTCCTGATCAGCAGAGAGATGAAAGCGCTGAGGCACAAAAACTAACTGACAATCTAGGCACTGCAAATAGGCGCGACGCTGATCGCGATGGTAATCAGCCACCTCTGCGCCAGCGCAAAGTGGACAGTTTTCAAAGGGTTGCATGTTGCTCTGGGGCATAGTGGTCAAGTCACAATAAGTTGGTAAAAACAAGTCTACCCAGAGCGGATTCCTCAGGGCATAATCTCGCGCCTAATACTTGCCATTGTCAGCCAGCGAATGGCTGACTACATTTAATTCAACTCTACTCTACTCTACTCATCATCGTAAAAGGCCATCATGCAATCTATCGCCAGTCGTATCGCCAATGAACTCAAGGTCAGTGAACATCAGGTTACTGCCGCCATACAACTGCTCGACGAGGGCGCGACCGTACCCTTTATATCGCGCTATCGCAAGGAAGTCACCGGCGGTCTCGATGACACCCAGATGCGCAACCTTGAGGAGCGACTCAACTATATAAGAGAGCTGGAGGATCGCCGCAATTCGATTCTGGCAAGCATCGATGAACAGGGCAAGCTAACCCCTGAGTTAAAGCAGGCAATCAATCTGGCTGAGACCAAAACCCGCCTCGAAGATTTGTATCTGCCCTTTAAGATTAAACGACGCACCAAAGGCCAGATCGCGATTGAAGCCGGTCTTGAGCCACTCGCCGAGCTTGTTTATGGCGACCCAACCCAGGATCCCGAACAGGCCGCTAGTGGGTTTATCAATCCAGAGCTGGGTATTGCCGATACTAAAGCCGCCCTCGACGGCGCCAAATTTATTCTTATGGAACGCTTTAGTGAGGATGCCGAGCTGGTCGGCAGACTCCGCCAGTTTATGTTCGACGAGGCCAATATCACCGCCACATTGGTTAACGGCAAAGATAAGGAGCCGGGCAAGGAACAGGCGGCAGCCAAATTCAAAGATTACTTTGAACACAGCGAAGCTCTCAATACCACACCATCACACCGTGCTCTGGCCATGTTTCGCGCCCGCCGTGAAGGCTTTATCAGTATTAAAGTGGATCTGATAACTGAGGAGGATTTGGGTCATCCCTGCGAGAGCATGATCGCCCGCCAGGTCAATATTAAAAATTTAGGCCGCCCTGCCGATGATTGGCTTGGGGAAGTGGTGCGCTGGACCTGGCGTATCAAACTGCACACTCACTTGGAAACTGACCTGCTGGGCAGCCTCCGTGAACGGGCCGATCTCGATGCAATCAATGTCTTCTCGATCAACCTTAAAGATCTTATTCTGGCTGCACCCGCGGGTCAAAAGGCCACTATCGGACTGGATCCTGGACTCCGTACTGGGGTTAAAGTCGCCGTCGTCGACAGCACCGGCAAGCTGCTCGATCACACCGCGATCTTCCCAACCGCGCCCCAGCGAAAAACCCACGAAGCTGAAGCTATACTGACCCACTTTTGTGAGAAGTATCAGGTTGAACTGATTGCCATTGGCAATGGCACCGGCAGTCGCGAGACCGAAAGTTTCGTTTTGGATATGCTGAAAAATAACACGGCATTAAAAGCCAAAGCGGTAATGGTCAATGAAGCCGGCGCGTCGATTTACTCGGCGTCAGAATTTGCCGCCAAGGAATTTCCCGATCTAGATGTCACCATTAGAGGCGCAGTATCAATCGCTCGCCGTCTGCAGGATCCTCTGGCCGAGTTGGTTAAAATCGACCCCAAGTCCATCGGTGTGGGCCAATACCAGCACGATGTCAGTCAGGTGAAACTGGCTCGCAGTCTCGACTCAGTCATTGAGGACTGTGTGAATGCCGTGGGTGTTGAAGTGAACACCGCCTCCTCTGCCCTGCTGCGCCGCGTGTCTGGCCTCAGTCAAACTATTGCCGACAACATCGTCGACTATCGCGATCAGCAGGGAGCTTTTAAAAGCCGTGAGCAGCTCAAGTTAGTCAGTCGTTTTGGCGAGCGCACCTTTGAGCAGGCAGCAGGTTTCCTGCGTATTGCCAATGGTGACAACCCACTGGATGCCTCGGCCGTTCACCCCGAGACCTACTCACTAGTTGAACGCATTGCTGAAGCCAATAAGACCTCTCAGAAAGCCCTGCTTGGCAATAGCCAGTTACTGCGCAAACTGGATCCTGCAAACTATGTGGACAGCCAGTTTGGTCTGCCCACCATCACCGATATCCTCAGTGAGCTGGATAAGCCAGGACGCGATCCTCGCCCCGAGTTTAAAACCGCCACCTTTAAGGAAGGCATAGAGACGATTAAGGACCTCAAGCCGGCTATGCTCCTCGAAGGTGTAGTGACCAATGTCACCAACTTTGGTGCCTTTGTGGATGTTGGCGTGCATCAGGATGGTTTGGTGCATATCTCAGCCATCGCCAACCGCTTTGTTAAAGATCCTCATGAAGTGGTCAAGACCGGCGACATCGTCAAGGTTAAAGTCATGGAAGTGGATGTTGCTAGAAAGCGTATAGCATTGAGTATGCGCACCGATGATGAAGTGACTCCGGCCTGTTATGATAAAAAGTCTGATAAAAAGTCTGATGAAAAGTCTGATAAAAAGTCAGATGGAAAGCCAAGCGGCAACGCTAACCACAGACCACATGGCGGCCCGAAACCGTCCCACAAAAATGCCAAGCCACAAAATCGGTCTCAAGCGCCAAAACCTCAGGCCAAAGGCAGTATGGCGGCCCTCTTTGAAAAGGCCCTTAAGAAGCCCTAGGAAAATCGGCAAAGGCCATCAGCAGAGGTAAAAGCAGGGTCAATTTAGCGTCCCCAGGCCCTAATAAAACTAAGCTTCGAGGATTGCTAAAAAGTTATGAATTATTTGCCTGATAACCGCATTTCGCATTGACGGTTACCGGTCCGATCAGTATTATGCGCCCTCTCGTAAGAGACCGCATGGTAAGACATTCGGGAATTAGCGCAGCCTGGTAGCGCGCCTGCTTTGGGAGCAGGATGTCGGGGGTTCGAATCCCTCATTCCCGACCACTTTCCGGCTTTGTAAAATGCGCCCGTAGCTCAGCTGGATAGAGCAACGGCCTTCTAAGCCGTGGGTCGCAGGTTCGAATCCTGCCGGGCGCACCATCTTCTATCAGATGGGCCCACATGTAGGACTGGTCAAGCAGTAATACTCAATGGTGGACGTAGCTCAGTTGGTAGAGCCCCGGATTGTGATTCCGGTGGTCGCGGGTTCAATCCCCGTCGTCCACCCCATTTGACAGGTACTTGCTACCGCTTCTTTTTTGCATCACTTCTATAAAAATCTCTTATGCACAGTAAAAAAGGTTGCTTTAGCCTCACACGTTGCCTATTTTGATGCCCTTCTGTTATTAAACTATTTAATAAATTTAAACAGGTCTAAACATGTCTGCACTGATTCTCGATGGTAAAACCCTTGCCGCTCAAACCGAAGCCGAACTGTCCGAAAGAGTCGCCGCCCTTAAAGCAGCCAATAATGGTCAGGCCCCTATTTTGGCAACCATTCTCGTCGGCGGCGATCCAGCATCAGCCACCTATGTAAAGATGAAGCAAAACGCCTGTAAGCGTGTCGGCATGGATTCAATCGCAGTAGAGATGGCCGACGATACCAGCACCGAACAGTTGCTGGCAAAGATCGATGAGCTCAACAACAACCCCAACTGTCACGGTATTCTGTTGCAGCATCCCACGCCCAAACAGATTGATGAGCGCGCCTGTTTTGACGCCATCGCATTGGCAAAAGATGTGGACGGTGTAACCTGTCTCGGTTTTGGTCGCATGGCAATGAACGAAGAAGCCTATGGCTCGGCGACGCCTCAGGGCATTATGCGTATCCTTGAGGGCTACAATATTGAGATGTCAGGCAAGCACGCGGTTGTTGTGGGTCGCAGCCCTATTCTCGGCAAACCAATGGCACTGATGCTGTTAAACGCCAATGCCACAGTGACCATCTGTCACTCGAAAACGCAAAACCTTCCAGAATTGATTAAACAGGCTGATATCTTAGTCGGTGCAGTAGGTCGACCTGAGTTTATTAAAGCAGAGTGGATCAAAGATGGCGCAGTGGTTGTTGATGCTGGCTACCATCCTGGCGGCGTCGGCGATATTGAACTGGC
>CAXAFJ010000092.1:0-8093 GCA_963968025.1 uncultured Pseudomonadales bacterium
GCTAGATAAAGCGCTAGATAAAGCGCTCCAGCGCGTCCAACAGGGCTTTGATCTTATCAATAGACTCTTGGTATTCCTGATTTTCCTCCGAGTCGGCAACTATGCCGCCGCCGCCCCAGCAGTGCAGAGTATCGCCATCGGCGATCAGCGTGCGAATAGCGATATTACTGTCCATATTTTGATTGGCGCTGATATAGCCGATGCTGCCGCAGTAGACAGAGCGACGCACCGGCTCTAACTGTTCAATAATTTCCATAGCGCGCTTTTTGGGCGCGCCGGTAATAGAACCGCCGGGAAAGCTATCTCGAAGCATATCCAGGGGCGCTGAACCTTCAGCCAGAATGCCGGTAACAGTGCTCACCAGATGGTGCACATTGGCAAAGCTTTCCAATTCAAAAAGCTTGGGTACCCGAATGCTGCCGGGCTCAGCGTTGCGGCTTAAATCATTGCGCAACAGATCCACAATCATCAGGTTTTCCGCACGGTCTTTGCTACTGGCAATAAGCTGCTCGGCGCGCTGCTGATCCTGCTCCGGATTACTCCCACGTTTAATCGTGCCTTTGATCGGCTTGGTCTCAGCCTGCTTGTCCTTGAGTTTAATAAAGCGCTCTGGTGAGACACAGAGCAACGCCTGATCACGCCACTGCCAAAAAGCCGAGTAGGGTGATCCCACCGCCCGACGCAGTGCCAGGTAGGCGGGCCAGAGATCGCCGGAAAAGGTTGCCGAGAAGTGCTGGGTAAAGTTGGTTTGGTAACAGTCTCCAGACTCTATATAGCGCTTAATTGCCCGAATCGACTGTTTATATTGGGCCTCGGTAAGGGTCGCGGCGAATATTTCATTGAGCTTAAAATTGTCAGGGTTATTGACGGTTTTGGTATCGCTCAGCCTTGAGCCAATCAATGCCCTTAAGGCATCAGGGCAGTGGGCGTGAAATACCAGTTCGCTGTGCTGTTCTTGGTGATCAACGATTAAGGCCCATAGAAAACGGCCTATCCGCATATCTGGCAGCTGAGTGATTTGCTCTGCGGTATTGGCAATATCGATTAAGCGGCGGCCGAGATCGTAAGCAAAGTAACCAATTAACCCCCCAACAAAGGGATAGTCACTGCTAAGAGTTTTATCCTCAAGGGGCTCAAGAAGCTGCTGGGCTAGACTAAAGGGGTCTTCTTCACTGCTGTGACTGCCATCAGTATCGACAATGGTGGAAACGCCGCCATAGGTCTCGATAGTCGCGTCAGGGCAGGCGGAGATAATATCAAAGCGCCCTTGAATTGAGTGGGGTGTGCCACTGTCTAGCCAAACCGCATCCGGCAGATCGCGAATAGCAGCGAAGAGAGTTTCGCTGCTAGCCTGATAGGGTATTTCTTGGATACTTAGGTTGGCCATAATGGGCGACACTTTTTTAACCCGATCATGTTAGGCGCTTTAATCTGCCCTGTCGAGAGGGCTCGGCACTGTTAACCGGCGATACTCTGAACAATCACAAAGGTTAGCCAGGCCGCGGCATAGGCAAAAATACTGTAGCTGACAAATAGCTGGGTTGGCAGCCGCCAAGAGCCGGTCTCGCGGCGCAAGACTGCCAGTGTCGAGACGCATTGCAGAGCGATCGAAAAGAACACCAGCAACGCAAAGCCCGCACCAATTGGCAGGTCACTATTTTGGATATGGGTGACCAGTGAGATAACATTCTCTTCACCGCCTTCAATACCAAACAATGTCCCCAGTGTTCCGACAAATACCTCACGAGCAAGAAACGAGGTCAATATGGCCACGCCATATTTCCAGTCGAGACCGAAGGGGGCAAAGGCCGGTTCGATTAACTTGCCCATATACCCGAGCCAGGACTCCCCGAGATCGGCACCCTGATTGGGGAAATAACCCAGCACCCAGATCACCACAGTGACCATAAAGATCACCTTGCCCGCCTTGGTGACAAAGTGTTTGCTGCGATCCCAGGCATTGCGCAGCAATGGTTTCCACGAGGGCAGGCGATAAGGGGGCATTTCTAACACAAAGGGCAGATCAGTTTGCAGTGCGGTGCTGGTTCGGGATACCAGTGCGGTGACTAAGAGGCCGCAGAGAATACCAAACAAGTAGATGCTGACCATGGCCAAACCCTGCCAACCAAGCAGACCGCCAAAGGCACCAGTGGCGGGAATAAAGGCTGCAATCAGCAAGCTGTAAACCGGCAGTCGCGCGGAACAGGGCATTAGCGGTATGGCCAGATAAGTGAGCCAGCGCTTGCGCGGTGAATCCACTGTACGGGCAGCATAAATGCCGGGAATAGCGCAAGCCACGCTGGAGAGCATGGGGATAAAACTCTTGCCAGTCAGGCCAAATATGCGCAGGGGCTTGTGGCAGATAACCGCGGCCCGAGCCAGATAACCGCTGTCTTCGAGCATGCCGACGACCAGTGTGAGAATAAATATCTGCGGTACAAACACCAAAAAGGCACCGATGCCACCAAATAGGGCGTCGGAGACAAAATCATTGATCGCACCGCTGGGGAGCAGGGGAAGAACGACGCTAGCGGCGAACTGGAGAACCGCTTCGACGCCATCCATAATCGGAGCAGCCCAGGTGAAAATACTTTGAAACAGCAGAAACATGATTAAGACAAAGCTGATGCCACCAAACCAGGAGTGCAGAAAAAACTGGTCGAGACGGGTTTGGGAATTAATTAATAGATCGCCCTTGGGACCAAAACGGGCGGCCAGCTGTTGCGCCTGACGGTGAACAACTGAATCATCGGTAGCAATCATGTCGCGAGGCAGAACATCGCTAACAAATGCGCTGGGCGTTTCTCGGTGATTGGCGATTAGTTCTTGGAGCTGGTCAAGCCCAAGACCGGATTTAGCCGAGATAGCAACCACTGGCACCTTTAACGCTGCAGCAAGCCCCGCTATATCCATATCCATGCCGTGACTATTGAGCACGTCGATCATATTGGCGGCGATCACTACCGGCTTGTTGTGTTCAGCACAGGCATTGATTACCTGAAGGGCAAAAATCAGCCCCTTCTCCAGCCGGGTGGTGTCTACCACGCAGACAACCGAGCTGATCTCTGGATCTTTGATACCAGCGTAAAAGGCATCAACCGACAGCGTTTCTTCAGCCGAAATGGCACGCAGAGAATAGACACCGGGGAAATCCATCACCAGCTGTTCGGGATTGGCAATGCTTTTGCCAGAACTGATATTCACCGTTATACCGGGAAAATTGGCGACTTTTTGGTTGAGGCCGGTAAGCCGATTAAACAGCAGGCTTTTGCCTGAATTGGGGCTACCGATAAGGATTGTTTTAGAGATCAAGGGTGGAGGGCTCTTTTAGGCAACGGTTATCAGCGAGGCGACGCTGTCATCAAGTGAATAAACTGTGTTGTTAACACGATAGAGCTTAGGAGCACCAAGGCTAGGGGAGAGCACACAGGCGATCTGTTCACCAGGATGGAAGCCCAGCTCGCTGAGTCGAGTGCGATAGTCACCCTGGAGCGCAGCGCAAAAGCTTTCAACGGTTGCTGAGGTGCCTTGCTTTAGATCCCATAATGTCATTTTTTAGATCCCATAAACTCATTCTGTCAGACACAAGAGTGTCATTGTCGCTGTTCTACTAATTGCTACTAATGTGAGCTGACCGGAACGCAAGTGTACGCCGATAAGGGTTAAATGTTAATAAGAATCGTTATCATTTGCAAAAAGATTAGATCCGCGTCAAGCGCCGAAAAACTGATTCATAGGGGCAACGTAGACGCTGTTTTAGCAAGATACAAATCAGTCGTTCTTGAGCGTCTAATTTCCGGTACAATAGCGGCCTTTAAAACCCTCATATAGAAGACTATATACGCCATGGCAGCAGCTCCCAGACCACCGACAGCACTTTATGACTACCCTAAATACTGGGCCGAATGTCTGCTGCCAACGCCTTTCTTGCCGATGTCTCGCCAAGAGATGGATCAGCTCGGCTGGGATAGCTGCGATGTGATCCTGGTGACAGGGGATGCATACGTTGACCACCCGAGCTTTGGTATGGCGGTAATCGGCCGGGTACTTGAGGCTCAGGGCTACCGAGTGGGAATTATCTCGCAGCCGGACTGGCGCGATGCCGAGAGCTTTAGAGCACTGGGCAAGCCTAACCTCTACTTTGGTGTCACCGCCGGCAATATGGATTCAATGATCAATCGCTACACCGCTGATCGCCGTCTGCGTCACGATGATGCCTACACCGCCGGCGATCTGGGTGGCAAGCGTCCGGACCGTGCGGTGACGGTCTACGCGCAAAAATGTCGCGAAGCCTACAATGATGTGCCAGTGGTTGCCGGTGGTATCGAAGCCAGTCTGCGACGCTTGGCCCACTATGATTATTGGTCTGAGTCGGTAAAGCGTTCAGTATTGATTGATTCCACCGCCGATATCCTGCTCTACGGTAACGCTGAGCGAGCCATGATTGATCTGACCCACAGATTGGCCAAGGGCGAGAATATTCGCGATATTACCGATCTGCGCGGCACTGCCTTTATGTGCCGAACGATTCCCGAAGGCTGGAAAGAGATCGATTCCACCAAAGTGGATCAGCCTGGTCGGCTCAAGAAACAAAAAAATCCTTACGAGATGTCTAAGGCTTCGGACAATGCCGATGCCAAAGAGATTCGCATGCAGTCGATGAAAGCGGAGACCTGTGCCAGTGCAGAAACTGCTGCTGTAGGTTCTAGCAGCGAAGAGCAGGTGCTGTCGATTATTCCCGACACTCAGGCGATCAAGACTGATCCCAGTTCAACCTATATCCGCATGCCGTCCTTCGATGAAGTGACTGCAGACCCAGTGCTCTACGCCCACGCTGACCGTATTTTTCACCGTGAAACCAATCCCGGCAATGCTCGACCACTGGTGCAGAAGCAGGGGCGCAACGATATTTGGGTCAATCCGCCGCCGATTCCATTGGAAACTGAAGAGCTGGATTGGGTCTTTGACCAACCCTACAAGCGTGTTCCTCATCCGACTTATGGCGGTGCCAAGATTCCCGCCTACGATATGATCCGCTTCTCGGTGAATATTATGCGCGGTTGTTTTGGCGGCTGTACCTTCTGTTCGATTACCGAGCACGAAGGTCGTGTTATTCAGAGTCGTTCGGAAGAGTCGATTTTGAATGAAGTTGAAAAGATCCGTGATTTGACCCCGGGCTTTACCGGTGTAATCTCGGATCTTGGCGGCCCCACCGCCAATATGTATCGCCTCAACTGTAAAGACAAAAAGATTGAGGCTACCTGTAGACGTCCATCCTGCGTCTATCCGTCGATCTGTGTCAATTTGGAAACCGACCACAAGCACACCACCCAGCTGTATCGCAAAACCCGTGCATTGGATGGCGTGAAAAAAGTGGTTGTGGCTTCCGGTCTGCGTTATGACCTGGCTGTGCTGGATCCGGAATATGTCAAAGAGCTGGTAACCCATCATGTGGGTGGCTACCTGAAGATTGCCCCAGAGCACTCAGAAGATGGTCCGCTATCGAAGATGATGAAGCCGGGCATGGGCAGCTATTACGAATTTAAAGAAATGTTTGAGCGCTTCTCCAAAGAAGCGGGTAAAAAGCAGTATTTGATTCCCTACTTTATATCCGCTCATCCGGGGTCAACCAATGAAGATATGATGGCTCTGGGTCTGTGGCTGAAGGCCAATGGTTTCCGTGTCGATCAGGTACAGAGTTTTTATCCCTCGCCCATGGCCTCGGCTACAACCATGTATTACACCGAGAAGAATCCGCTGAAGCCCCTGGGCAAGAACAATACTGAGCAGATTTTTACCGCCAAAACTCAAGAGCAGCGAACCCTGCACAAAGCCTTCTTGCGCTATCACGACGCCGAAAACTGGCCGATGTTGCGCAAAGCGTTGCGCCGTATGGGACGTTCGGACCTGATTGGTAGTGGTGATGGATTCTTAGTGCCGGGCGAGTCCCGTCGTGAGAAAGAAGTGATTCGTCGCGAGAGCACCAAGGCACGTCCTAACCTGAAAGCCCAGCCCCGTTCATCACGCACCAAACCCCGTCGTCGCTAGGCGGGGAACAATCTCGATATCAGTGCTGGCACCGCGACCTCAACCCTGAGGATCCGCGGGCCGATGTGTACTGCTTTAAAGCCTACAGAGCTCAATAGCTCAACCTCGTAGGGGATAAATCCGCCCTCAGGACCAATCGCCAAGGTCACCGCCGAATCACAGTTGATCGGGCAAGGTATTTCAGTCACTGGATGGGCGACCAGAGCCTCAGTGCCCTTAACAATATCCCCCAGCTCATCCTCAACAAAAGGTTTAAAGCGCTTGCGCATATGCAGGTTGGGCATCAGCGTATCCCGTGCCTGTTCCAGCCCCAGCGTAAGCTGCTCTTCAATGGCCTGTGGCTGCAAAAAAGGCGATTGCCAAAAACTCTTCTCCACGCGACTTGAATTCACCAAATAGATTTCTTTAACCCCCATAGCGGCAACGCTCTGTAAGGTCCTGCGCAGCATCTTTGGTCGCGGCAGCGCCAGTATTAGGCTAAGTGGTGTTACCGGCGGTGGCGGGGTATCGAGGTTGATCTCAAGGGTCGCCTGTTCGGCGCTCAGACTTTTGATAATCGCTTGACCCATCAGGCCGTTAATTAAGCCAATACGCACTGAGTCACCCACCTGGGCGCGTTGAACGGCGAGTAAATTCTCAAGCTGGCGGCCGCTGACGATAGCGACCTGCTGAGTGACTTGTTCGGGTTTGAGGAGGAGTAGGTTCATGGCGGGGATTGTAATGGTCTCCCCTTCAGGAGTCGAACCTGAAATTCAAGCTTAGGAGGCTAGCGTGATATCCAATTTCACCAAGGGGAGGCGCGGGCATTATAGCGAAAAGCCAGCAGATTTAAATACTGGCAAAAGGTTTAAACCGCGGATTAGTGTTGCTAATAATAGGGTCTAATTTTGATTAATGCATTTTAAGGCTGTATAACAGATCCAATCTAGTCGCATTTGAATAGTCGATGGACGAATACCATTCGGTTTTATGCTGCTAGCTGATTGGATCAAGAGTCAATATAACAATAAATCTAACGATCATTATCAAGGGGTATTCAATATGAAAATAATCACAGGGCTAGCCTTATCAGCAGTTTTATTAACAGGCTGTGCAGAACAAAATACAGATAGTAACGGAGTGGCTGAGATGGATGTGGCACCAGCTGCCGCGCCAACATCAATGTTTGTCGAATATATGTACTGCGATGCCGGGGCCGACTTTAGCCCAGAGAACTATGCCAAGTTGACAGCGGCATGGAACGAAATCGATATGCAAAGTGCTGCACCGTTAGCGGGGGCATTTGCCATTGTGCCGAAGATCAAAAATGATCGCTATGACGGTATGTGGGCAAATATCTGGTCTTCTGTTGAAGCTCGTGATGCTGGCTGGAAAGACTGGGCAGAAAATGATGCTGAAGCCTTTGGTGCCGAGTTTGATAGCACTATGGTCTGTAACCCTGAGAAGCGATTCCTTTTTGAATCAATGGCAGTAACAGCGCCAGTGCAGGAATGGGATGCACAAGAACCGTTCCAAGCTACCTATAACTTTTGTTCTTTTAAAGAGGGTAAGACTCAGGTGGATGGTGCTGCAGCTGTAGCCGCGTTTACTGGCTGGATTGCCGATCAGCGAACAGTGGGCCGTGGCATGAACTATATGTCCTATCTGCATATCCCTCAGTTTGACCCGGCCACTGCCGGAGGGTCTATACAGGGGTTTCAGTTTGTTCGGACCAATTTTTGGAGTAGTGCTGCAGAGCAAATGGCTGATATGGCTGCTTGGATGGCAGAGGGAAATACTGCTCGTGAGATATCTGATGCGGTCTATGACTGTCAGGATTTCGGCTTTGATCTCTACTCGATCAAGCGTCTCGGCAGTTAATTTTAGCTATAGTTTGAGTGTTTTGAAAAAGGCTGCTTCGGTGGCCTTTTTTTATCAATTTTTTCTCTCTCTAGTTGGGCTGCCAAGGTTTTTCATAGTGCCGCCCGCTACCTTTGGAACTGGTGTGACTCATCGTCAGATCATTTGGGTTAGCTGTTCTCTGTATCAGTGCTATCTATCTCAAG
>CAXAFJ010000093.1:0-7979 GCA_963968025.1 uncultured Pseudomonadales bacterium
CTTTACTCGCACCCCTTCAAGCGCTCCCTAGTGTAGAAAAAGCCAGACAAAAAAAACCCGGTTCAAAGTTGAACCGGGGTCTGCGTTGCCTTGCTTGGGAGTTTCAGCGTTGCAGTTGCTTAGGTTGGGGGAGAGTAAGCAATCATGTCTTGCCCTAAATAAGACAGGCTGAAATGAAATAGTTCACCAATAATTCAAATAAAGTGAAAATAAGTTCGATCCCGAGAGCATGCCTCTATTTTACTCGCCCTTTTAAGCACCTAATCCACTAGAAAACCTAGTGTGCCTCGTCCCAGTTGTCGCCTACACCTATATCGACCACCAGTGGCACTAACAACTCGGCGGCGCTTTCCATCAGATCATTGAGCCCTTTCTTGACCTCATCCATCTCTGATTCGGGAACCTCAAGCACCAATTCATCGTGCACCTGCATAATAATTTTACTGCCTAAGTCACTGTCTTCGAGCCAGTTATGCACATTGACCATGGCCAGTTTAATAATGTCGGCGGCGGTACCCTGCATCGGCGCATTGATCGCCGTGCGCTCGGCGGCCTGACGGCGCATGCCGTTGCTGGCGTTGATTTCCGGCAGATAGAGGCGACGACCAAACACTGTCTCAACAAAACTATTTTCCGCTGCGGTATGACGAATATTGTTCATGTAATTTTGCACCCCGGGATAGCGGGTGAAGTAGAGCTCAATATATTCCGCCGCTTGCTTGCGATTGATACCCAGTTGACGGGCCAGGCCAAAGGCCGACATACCGTAAATAAGGCCGAAATTAATCGCCTTGGCGCTGCGGCGCTGATCGATGGTCACTGCGTCGGTATCTACACCAAAGACTTCCGCAGCTGTGGCTCGGTGAATATCCTGACCTGCACTAAAGGCGGCTAATAAACTGGGGTCTTCGGAGAGGTGGGCCATAATCCGCAGCTCAATCTGGGAGTAATCCGCCGCCACTAGTTTGCAGCCGGGAGCGGCTATAAAGGCCTGCCGCACGCGGCGGCCCTCGGCGCTGCGGATGGGAATATTCTGTAGATTGGGATCCGATGAGGAAAGTCGTCCCGTGGCAGTGCCCGACTGATGATAGGACGTATGAATGCGCCCGGTGACCGAATTGATCATGGTGGGCAGCTTATCGGTGTAGGTGGATTTTAACTTCGCCAAACCGCGATGCTCTAACAGCACTTTCGGTAACGGATAATCCAATGCCAGCTCCTGCAGCACCTCCTCTTTGGTGGAAGGCGCGCCCTTGGCGGTTTTCTTTAGTACCGGGATCTGCAGTTTTTCAAAGAGTATTTCACCCAGCTGTTTGGGCGAGGCGAGATTAAATTGCTGCCCTGCCAATTCCCAGGCTTCGGTTTCCAGCTCTCCCAGTCGCGCTGAGAGTTCCTGACTCTGCTGAAATAGCAGTGTGTCATCCACCAGAGCACCGGTGCGCTCAATGCGCGATAGAACAGGCACTAGTGGTAGCTCAATCTCTTCAAAGACTTTTTTAAGTGTCGGCTCGGCGGCCACTCGCGGCCACAGGGTTTGATGGAGGCGCAGAGTGATATCCGCATCTTCGGCGGCATAGGGCCCGGCCTGCTCGAGAGCAACCTGATTAAAGGTTAGCTGGGCGGCGCCTTTGCCTGCTACATCGGCAAATTTTATCGTCTCTTCACCCAGGTAGTTAAGAGCCAGACTATCCATATCATGGCGGCTGGCCACCGAGTCGAGTACATAGGACTCAAGCATGGTATCGAAGGCGATGCCGCGCAGTGTGATGCCATGTTGCGCTAGCACACTCATATCGTACTTTAGGTTTTGGCCGACTTTGGGGAATGCAGGGTCTTCCAGATAGGGCCTGAGGCTCTCGAGTACAAACTCGGGGTTTAGCTGCTCTGGGGCACCCATATAGTCGTGGGCGAAGGGAATGTAACAAGCTTCTCCCGGGGCGGTGGACAGGGAAATTCCCACTAGCTGGGCGCGCATATAATCGAGACTGGTGGTCTCTGTATCCACCGCGACCAGGTCGGCAGCTTTAATTTTTTCAATCCAAGTTGCCAGATCTTGCTCGGTCAAAACAACTTGATAGTCTTTGATAATAACCGGTGCATCAACTGGGGCCGCGGCCAGATCATCTAACTCAGCGGTGACCAGGACTTTGGCTGATACCGCTAGTTTGGCGTGGGAATTGGTCTGAGCCTCATCAATCCAGGTCTTAAATTCCATATCTTTAAATAGACTGAGCAAGGCGGCCTTGTCGGGCTCACCATTCTTTAACTCAGACAGATGCATCGGCATTTCCACATCGGTTTTGATGGTTGCCAGCTTATAGGAGAGGTAGGCCAGCTCTTTGTTGTCCACCAGCTTGGGTGACATGGTCTTGGCACCGCGAAAAGCAAGCCCAGCCACATCATCTAGATTGGCGTAAATATCATCCAAGCTGCCTATGCCCTGGAGTAATCCCAAGGCAGTCTTCTCGCCGACACCGGGAACGCCGGGAATATTGTCTGACTTGTCACCCAGCAGAGCCAGATAATCAATAATCAGTTCTGGGGGAATACCAAACTTCTCAATCACCCCTGCCCTATCCATGGCGCTGTTGTTCATGGTGTTGATCAGGGTGATATGTTCATTGACCAGCTGGGCTATATCTTTGTCGCCAGTGGAAATCACCACCGCCTGTTTTGCGGCAGTGGCCTGCACCGCCAGAGTGCCAATGACATCGTCCGCCTCGACCCCATCAATAATTAACATGGGCATGCCCATGGCTTCAATAATCTGGTGAATCGGCGCTATCTGCTCGCGCAGGTCATCCGGCATCGGCGGTCGATTGGCTTTGTACTCAGTGTAAATCTCATCGCGGAAGGTTTTGCCCTTGGCGTCGAAGACCACCACATGAGTGCTATGGGGATAGTCTTTTTGCAGCCGCCGCATCATATTGATTACGCCTTTAACGGCGCCCGTGGGCTTGCCCTTGCTGTTGCTCAGCGGCGGCAGTGCATGGTAGGCGCGATAGAGGTAGGAAGAGCCATCGACGAGAATCAGCGGGGTAGTAGTGTCCATATTTTCCACGAAGTTGTTAATCAGAGTGATCTAAGGTTAAAAGACTAAAGCGCATCAATAACAAAGCTGCAGGATACAGGATTTTCCTCTGCCTGTTGCTAATTCATCGGCTCGGCAAGCGGCTTGTTGAGCCGCTAAAGCAGCTTTTAAACTGTGCGGTCAAAGTCTGCATGAAGCTAACATAGGCATTGCCGTCGAGAGCTTGATCTAGGCTCTGATCTAGACCCTGAAGATCGATCCTGGCCACTGGTAGGGACAGTTCTTCGGCAATGACTTGAGCGTCTCGGTCTGCGTATTGGGGTTCGATAAAGATGCAGCTAGCGGCGGCGGATATGGCCTCTTGGCGCAGACGATACTGACTCCTGACACCCTGACTGGCACCACTGGCATCCCGAATAGCGAGCCCAGATTGCAGATTGAACCGGCTGGCAAAGTGATCTAGAGCATCGTGGTGAACTAGAAACTGCTTGTCGCTTAGGGGAGCAAGATCAGTAGCTAGAGCGTCAATTTGCTCTGCGCTGATAATCGCTTTCGCAGGAAGCTTAAGACGCTGCTGGATCTCAGCAGCAATTAGGTTGGCGTTTTCGGGGTTTAGCCAGACATGAGGATCTGCGTTCAATGTACCGTGATCATGAGCTTGACCAATATGGTCATCGTCCTCTTGCAGAGGTCCTGTATCTTGTGGCGCAATCATTGGCAACTGCATCACCGTAATGCGTCGCGTCTCGGGCAATAAGGCCATAGGCTTGGCAAAACGAGATTCAAATAGCTCTCCAATCCAGATTATTAGGTCTGCCCGATCAATTTTCTTCAACGCGGAAACTGGCAGCGACACACTGTGGGCGGACTGCGCTGCCGACTGGAGATATTCAACTCGAGCCTGATCACCGACTGCTGATTGAGCGATAATTGCCAGGGGTTTGATGGTGGTGATAATAACGAGCTTGCTTGCTTCCGGAGCGGCCAACACTACCTGAGCCGTTAACAGGCTCAAGAGACTAACAATTTTCAGAAAATTGTTATAATGTAGCTCTTTAGTTAAATGTCGCACTGTAGTTAAAGGTATGGTTTTTATCATTTGCGGTAATGCCCCAAAGCATCAAAAACTCTATCAATAAATTTTATTGTTATATTATAACGTTACATTTAATATAATAAATGCTAATTATCCGGGCACAGAGCCAATGCTAACCAACTCTCGATTAGTTCACCAGCCCCATGACCACAGCCGCTGCATCAATGCCGCACTAAGTCGCGCCGATGAACTCTGTGTCGCCAGCAAGGCGCGGCTAACGCCCACTAGGAAATCGGTGCTGCAACTACTCTGGCAGAGCCATCGCCCCCTGGGCGCCTATCAGCTGCAAGATCAGCTAGCAGTACTTTCAGGAAAATCCATAGCCCCGCCGACTATCTACCGCGCCATTGAATTTCTTCTCGGCCTCGGGCTGATCCATCGCATCGCTTCACTCAATGCCTATATAGGCTGCCCTTTCCCAGGCAGTGACCACAGCAATCTATTTATGATCTGCAATCAATGCGGCAGTGCCGCCGAAGTTGCCCACAACGGTCTTAATGAACTGCTGCAAAAGGCCAGTGATAAGGCCGATTTTACCCTACAGTCGCAGGCTTTGGAGCTTTTTGGCCTATGCCCTAACTGCAGTCTATCCGCAGATCAAACCGGGCCCGCAAGCCCAGAGAACCGACAATGAAGAAACCGCTTATTCGACTAGAGCAGGTCAGTAAATCCTTTGGCTCACGCCCAGTGCTGGAGAATATCTCTATGCAGCTGATGCGGGGGGAGATTACCACATTGATTGGCCCCAACGGCGCCGGTAAATCCACTCTGGTGAGAATTATTCTTGGCCTACTGAAGCCCGATAGTGGCTCGGTGCAGCCCTCAGATGAACTGAAAATTGGCTATATGCCCCAGAAGATCAATATAGATCCCACTCTGCCAATCTCCACCTGCCGGTTTTTGCAGCTGGCCAACGCTTCCCACAGCGCCTGCCATGCTGCTCTTGAGAAGGTGGGTATAGGGCACTTGGCCAAAGCGCCGGTGCAGACCCTCTCCGGGGGCGAGATGCAGCGCGCCCTGTTGGCCCGAGCAATTGTCCGCAACCCCAACTTCTTGGTGCTCGATGAACCCGTGCAGGGGGTTGATGTGACCGGGCAGAATGCCCTCTATTCAATGATTGCTGATCTCAGCAAGACGCTTAACTGTGGGGTGTTGATGGTCTCTCACGATCTGCATCTAGTGATGTCGGCTACCGACCATGTGATCTGCCTAAATCAGCATATCTGCTGTCAGGGCAATCCCGAGCAAGTTACCCAGGATCAGGCCTATATCGATATCTTTGGTCAGACTACGGCTATCTATGCCCATCAGCACGATCACCAACACAGCATTCACGGTGAGGTGCTCGACCAACAGGGCAAACACCAACATGGGGAGGGCTGCAGCCATGACTGATTTTCTGCTCTATGCACTGTTAGCTGGATTGGGTGTGGCGCTGGTGGCTGGGCCCTTAGGCTGCTTTGTGGTGTGGCGGCGCATGGCCTATTTTGGTGACACTCTGGCTCATTCAGCCTTGCTGGGTGTATCCATCGGCGTACTGCTGGGGATCAATATCAGTATCACTGTGGCGGCGATTCCTATGTTGATTGCTCTGGGGCTGGTCTATTTGGAGCAGCGCGGTATTTTGTCTCTGGATACACTGCTCGGCATTCTCAGCCACTCGGCTCTGGCAACGGGCCTGGTGCTAATCTCGCTGCTCCCTGATGTGCGGGTCGATCTGATGTCGTTGCTGTTTGGCGACCTGCTCTCGGTGACGAAGAATGATCTCTGGGTGATCTATGGCGTCGCCGGGACAGTTGTCGTATTACTGCTTTGGCTGTGGAAGCCGCTGATCAATATTACTGTCCACGAGGAGCTGGCCAGTGTTGAGGGGGTTAAAACCTCCGCAGTGCGCACCGCACTGATGCTGATAACAGCTCTGGTGATTGCCATTGCGATGAAAATTGTCGGCGTGCTGCTGATTACGGCGCTGCTGATTATTCCCGCAGCGACCGCCCGACGGGTGAGCCGCACGCCGGAGCAGATGGCGGTGATGGCAAGCTTGATTGCCATGTTAACGGTAGTGATGGGATTGGCTATGTCATGGTACAGCGATACGCCAGCAGGCCCCTCTGTGGTGGTCTGTGGCGCGTTGCTATTTACTCTTTCGCTGGCGGTTAAGCAGCGAAGTTAACGGGCAAAAGTGTCTTTAATCGAACGCCAGGTCTGGCGCATAGCGACTTCACCATGAGGTGCTTTAAAGAACCCGTGGTAGTGACCCTTTGGATTGATCAACACCACCTGAGTGCTGTGATCGACGGTGTAGTTGTCGTCACCTAGATCTACCTTGGTGTAGGCAATAGTGAGCTGCGTGCTGAGCCCCAAAATAGAGTAGGGGTTGCCAGTGACCCCGATAAAGTCTTTATTGAAGTAGGGCACATAGAGGGCCATTTTCTCAACGGTGTCGCGTTCGGGATCCAGAGACACCATGACGATCTGTAAGTTTTCTTTTTCACTATCACCCAAATCTTCATACATGGCGTTTAATGTCGCTAGGGTGGTAGGGCAGATATCGGGGCAGTTGGTAAAGCCAAAAAACACTATGCTCCAGACACCTTTGAAGTTTTCCAGGGTGAAGGGCTGGCCCCGGTGATCGATCAGATCAAAGTCACTGAATATTCTCGGCGTACTCAGCTCAATGGCACCGTTAACCCGCAGATCTTCCGCAGACATGGGCACTGGCTGACGCATCTTCCAGGCAAAACCAAAAATCACTAAAACGATAAAGCAGAGGATGACCAGTACGGTCAATTTGATGCCGGTTTGTTGCTTCATAGTGCTGCTCTCCAAAAACGTCTATCGCGGGCCTTAATTAAATAATCGGGGTTGTCTCTATCAGGTAGTGATCGAGTAACATAATCACAAATAGCACCATCAAATAGGTAATCGAATATTTGAAGGTCTTCATGCCCGAGTCATCGTCCTGGCCGAACAGCATAACCAGAGCCCAATATAAGAAGCCTGCACCCAAGATAAGAGCGCCGGCCAAATACAGCAGACCAAACATGCCGGTTAAAAACGGCAGCACGGTAATCACAATCAACAGCAGGGTGTAGAGCACAATATTAATCTTGGTGTACTGCTCGCCGTGCGTCACCGGTAGCATGGGAATCTTAGCTTTGGCGTAATCGTCTTTGCGATGAATCGCCAGGGCCCAAAAATGCGGTGGCGTCCAGGCGTAGATAATCAGTACCAGTAACAGGGCGTTGTAATGTATTTCGCCAGTCACAGCAGTCCAACCCAGCAGCGGTGGCGCTGCGCCCGCTAGGCCGCCGATAACAATATTCTGTGGCGTCGCGCGCTTGAGATACATGGTGTAAACAAAGGCGTAGCCAATCGATGACGCCAGGGTCAACCAAGCGGTAATCTGGTTGATAAACACCAGCAAGATAAGCATCCCGGCGAAGCCAGTGAGGGCGGCAAATAGAATCGCTTCTTTGGGACTGATGCGACCCCGAGCAATAGGGCGGTTGTGGGTGCGGGCCATGGTGTCATCAATCTTGCGATCGACAATATGGTTGACGGCGGCGGCTGAACCGGCACAGAGCGCGATGCCCAGGTTACCCAGAATTAATACGTCCAGAGCGACCATGCCGTCAGTGGCCAAGAGCATGCCAATCAGAGAGGTGAGAATCATTAGCGCAACCACGTTGGGCTTGCACAACTCTAGATAGTCGCGCCAGCTTACGCCGGTTGTTTCTAATTCAGTTTGTTGCATGTGATTCAGCTCCACAGAGTAATCTGTTGTTTACCTGTCTTGTAATTAACAGCCTTGTAATCAACCGTCTTGTAACTAACAGCCTTGTAACTAAC
>CAXAFJ010000094.1:0-7697 GCA_963968025.1 uncultured Pseudomonadales bacterium
GGTCTGTCGCCAACATCGGTATAGCCCTGTACTGTTGCTTTGTTATCTCAGCTCACGAAGAGCCTTCAGCGTATTTAAAGCTCGACAACAGGAAAGATTATTGATGGCAGTCAACCAGCTGTAGTTTTGGCAGAAATATGCGCTTGCACACTAAGGCCTTTTGATTTGTTGACTGCTATCAACTCCCCCTGCTCAGGAATCGTAACAATCAAGCTCCACTAAATATTGATTTCTGGATAATCACATGAGCAACTTTGCCGAGCTAAAACGACAGATGATCGAGTACCAAATGGTGGCCCGCGGGTTGCGTGATGAGGTGGTGCTCAATGCCCTCAGTGCAGTCCCAAGAGAAAAGTTTGTACCCTCAGAGTTGGCCGAGTTTGCCTACCATGATGCGCCGCTGCCGTTGGCTGCTCAGCAGACTATTTCACAGCCCTATATAGCCGCACTGATGGTCTCGGCACTGCAGTTGCAGCCCGAAGATCATGTCTTGGAGGTAGGTACCGGCTCTGGCTATGGGGCGGCGATAATTGCCGAGATTACTGCCAAGGTATACAGCGTCGAACGGCATAAAGTACTCGCCGACAGTACCCGCCAGCGCCTACTGGCATTGGGCTATGAAAATATTCAGATCCTCTTTGGTGACGGCACCTTGGGCTGGCCAAGCAAAGCGCCATTTGATGCCATTGCTGTGGCCGTCGGTGGCCCAGAGGTTCCCCAGGCACTGCTGCGACAGCTTGCCATTGGCGGCCGTTTGGTGATTCCCGTGGGCAATGAAACACATCGCCAGAGCCTTTTGAGAATTCGCCGTATCAGTGAGGATGAATATCAGCGAGAGGACCTTGGCAGCGCGCACTTTGTACCCTTGATTGGGGCATCAGGTTGGGAGGAAGAGCGCTCTAAAGGCAGTCTCAAAGCGGTTGTTAGTATCAGTACCGAAGAATTGATTTTTCAGAGCAGCGAGCATTTCACCACGCCAGCGGACGTCTGTCTTGACAAGCTTTTAAAGCGTATTGGCGACAGTCGTGTGGTGCTGTTAGGCGAGCCCAGCCATGGCAGTGCCGAGTTTTGTGAGATGCGCGCGCGTATCAGCCAAGAGTTAATTGAGAAGAAGGGGTTCAATATTGTTGCCGTCGAAGCCGACTGGCCAGATGCCAATTATATTAATCATTATATCCACAGCACTGCCCCTGATCCGCGTCTAAAAAATCCACCCTTTAGCCGTTTTCCCAACTGGATGTGGGCCAACCAGTCGATGCTTAAATTTAGCCAATGGCTGCAAGATTACAACGCCACTTTTGCCGACAACGGCCATAGTGTCGGATTCTATGGACTCGACCTATACAGCTTAAACAACTCCATTGAATCGGTATTGGCCTATCTCGATAGCGTTGACCAAATCACCGCGCAGCAAGCTCGCGTGCGCTATGGCTGCCTGACGCCCTGGGCCAAAGACCCGACGCTCTTCGGCCAAGCAAGGCTGACCAAGTAATATAAGAAATACGAAAAAGAGGTGCTGACAATCCTCCGTGATCGCTTAAAATCGCGGCTAAATTATGCCCATGCAGATGGCCAACGCTATTTCAGCACTGAGCAGAATACGCGATTAATAGCTGACGCCGAGCGCTATTACAAAACCCTTTATTACGCCGAGCAAGACTCCTGGAGCCAGCGGGACCAGCATATGTTTGACACCTTACGATCAGTGCTCAGCTTTCATGGCAAAGACAGTAAAGTCATTGTCTGGGGACATAACTCCCATATCGGCGATGCGCGGGCCACCCAGATGAGTGCTCGAGGAGAGTTTAATATTGGCCAGTTAGTGCGAGAGCAATATCGGGGCAATGCCTATTCAATCGGTTTTGGGACCGACCATGGCACAGTGGCGGCATCCTCGGAGTGGGGCGGCCCCATGGAAATCAAACAGCTACAACCCGCCCAAATCGACAGTTACGAAGGACTCTGCCACAAAGTCTCAACCGACAACTTTTTACTGCCCCTGAGCAAACCGATTAAACCGGCACTGCGCAAGAGGCTATTGGCTGAGCGTTTAGAGCGTTCGGTGGGAGCAATTTATCGCCCCGAGAGCGAGCTGCACAACCACTATTTTTATACCTGTTTACCGCAGCAGTTTGATGAATATATTTGGTTTGATGAGACTCATGCTGTTGAACCTCTGTTTAGGGGAAATGCCAAGGGATTATTAAAGCGTTTTCCGTTTGGTGAGTTTGGAACAGTTTGAAACGTAAGAGGAGTGGTATCGCCTATTTTAGTTCAGAGCGAAAGAACGTCTGTTATCTCAATCCACACCGCTTTTATCTCAAACCGCGCCGCCGCTGCGCTCTGTTAGAGCCAGCCTAAAAACTCGGTGGCGTGCACGCCGAAATAAGTTCACAGGGCTCGCGGCCAATATTTTTAAACTGATGGGGCTGGTGACTCTTAAAATAATAAGCCTCACCCGCCTTGAGATGTTTCTTCTGCTCGCCAACAGTGATTTCAAGCGAACCGCTTAAAATAATCCCACACTCTTCACCCTCATGGGTAATCGGGTGCTTTCCCGTCGTCGCCCCCGGTTGATAACATTCCTTCAACAGCTGGATCGACTTAGTATGCAAATGTTTACCCACCTGACGAAAGGACAGCCCATCCTTACCAATCTCGACCAGCTCATCGGCCTGAAAAAAAATCTGCTCTGAAAAGTCGAACTGATCGGCAAAAAAATCACTCAAACTAATCGGAATACCATCCAATATTTTTTTTAACATACTCACCGTAGGGTTCAATGTGCTCGACTCAATTTGGGAAATCGTCGCATTGGCAACCCCCGAAAGCTTGGCCAATCTTCGCTGTGACAGCTGCAAGTTTTGACGAATATTCTTTAGGCGAATAGCGATGTCATTATCCATAGCAGCTAAATCCTCGATAAGTGTTAAGTATAGCTAACAGTATTGTCTCTATACCCATAAAAATCAATCACTTAACTTAGTTCAAATAACCCATTGTTTAACAGCCAAACAGTCCTTTAATCTGCAATCAAATACAACTGAAAAGATATTCGCCATGAACCCCCATCCAACTGACAGTTATTCAACCCCCAGCCAGCGCCAACTCGACGCATACTGGATGCCCTTTACTGCCAATCGCGACTTCAAACAGTCACCGCGGATGATCACCGCTGCCAAGGGACATTATTATTCCACCGCCGATGGGCGGCAGCTATACGACGCCTTTTCTGGTCTCTGGACCTCAGGCTTCGGCCACAGCCACCCGAAAATTGTTGAAGCGGTGCAGCAACAGGTGGCCAAACTGGATTACTGCATGGCCTTTCAAATGGGCCACAGCGGCGTCTTTCAGCTGGCGGAAAAATTAACCGACCTAGCCCCCGCCGGACTCAATCACGCCTTCTTCACCAACTCCGGTTCCGAGTCGGTGGACACCGCTTTAAAAATCGCACTAGCCTATCATCAGGCCAAAGGGCAGGGCACACGCACCGGACTGGTAGGGCGCGAGCGCGGCTACCACGGGGTTAATTTCGGTGGCATCTCCGTCGGCGGCATACAGCCCAACCGCAAAGCCTTCCATAAATCTCTAATCCCAGGCGTCTACCATCTGCCGCAAACCTATAACCTCGAACAGCAGGCCTTCAGTCAGGGCCAACCCAGCTGGGGCGCCCACCTCGCCGACGACTTAGAGCGCATCTGCACAGTCCAGGGTCCAGATAATATAGCCGCTGTAATCGTCGAGCCGGTGGCGGGTTCTACCGGTATTTTGCCGCCCCCAGTGGGCTATCTGCAGCGCCTGCGAGATCTCTGTGACAAGTACGACCTGCTGCTAATTTTTGATGAAGTGATCACCGGCTTTGGCCGCGTTGGGGCCAATTTTGCCGCCGACCGTTTCGGCGTCACTCCCGATATCATTACCACCGCAAAAGGACTGACTAACGGTGTTATTCCCATGGGCGCAGTACTCGTCAGTGATCGCATTCACGACACCTTTATGGCACAACGGCAGGCCGGTATCGAACTGTTTCATGGCTACACCTATTCAGGACATCCAGTGGCCGCAGCAGCCGGCCTCGCTGCACTAGAGGTCTTTGAGGAAGAGGGCCTGGCAGAGCAGGCGCGGGGTCTCGAAGGTTTGTTTGGCGAAGCCCTGCACAGTCTCGCCGACCACCCGATGGTTCAGGATGTACGCAATATTGGCCTAATGGGCGCGGTTGAACTCAAGCCCCGCGAAAACGCCCTCGGCGCTCGTGGCTTCGAAACCCACAAAGCCTGCTTTTGGGACGAAGACCTAGTGATTCGCAATGGCATGGACACCCTGCAGTTCTCACCGTTTTTAAACGCCAAACCTGACGACATCATCAAAACTATAGAGTCAGTTAAGCGGGTTATCGACAAGTTGAATTAATCAATAATTTGGGTTAGCTCTGTTGCTGTGGCTGTGGCTGCGAGCCCGTCATCGCCAACGAATGTGAGGGATCTCGCAGCAAGTGGCAGTAGATTCCTCGTCGCGCAGCTCTGGCAGGATGACAGGGTTGGTGGGTTGGTGGGTTGGTGGATTCCGTCGGAATTTGGGATCCCCTGTATACAAGCCAAACCTCACTAGGGCGACGACTGTCGATACAGCCAACTTTGACGATTAGCTGGCAGCCAGTCCAACAGTCGCGACAAGGCGAAAATCACCAGCAGGCTTAACGCCAGACGGGCGACGACAATGGTGCCTAGATCTGCACCCAGCAACATCATCAGTAAGGTGTCTTCAATGAGGCTGTGACACAAGCCTAAAAAAGCCATCGACAAAAAGATATCGCGGCCAGCAATATGTCCTCTGCGCGCTTCACTGATTAACAGGCCGCCACCAAATGAAAGTCCCAGAGTGAGCCCTACGATAATAATATTACTCGCCACCGTGGCTATACCCAGCAGCCGTAATACCGGCGCTAATAAAAAATGAATCAAACGCTCGACGCCGAGCACTCGCAGAATGCGCAGAAACAACGTCAGTGCGGCAATAATAGCGAAGGCCATAACAATAGTTTGTCCTTGGGTTAAAAACCAATGGGCCCAGGTTGTATCCGCCGTTTCCGGTTGTCATAGCTGTGGTGCAGGGGTTTGAAGCAATGCCAGATTACTGTGCGCCTGATAGCATATAAAGCCGAAGACAAATGCGCCGCCAATACGCAGTAGCAGGGTAAACCATAGGTTTATTCCGACCGCTCGAGCTATGGCAACTTCAATGGGCAGGGAATGGGCAATTAGCATCATCGAGCTAATCACACTGACCTGCGCTATGGTGAGTTGCTCTGCCATCCCCAGCTGATAAAACACTGCCATACCGGTGTAGATATTACCCATCATAGCGGCCATCCATACCAGTCCAGTTTCGCCTGGTAGGCCGACTAATATCATCACTGGCTGAATCATTTCGCCTAGAGCTTCAATCCAGCCGAGCAGGTCAATACAGCGCACGATGATTAAGGCGGGAATCATGATTTTCATCAGGCTTGAGAAAATCATCCAGACTTCGGTTAGCCAGTCTTGGGTGGATTTTTTGAGGGCGGTTCGCTGTTTGATAGAGAGCAAATTGCTCATGATGTTTTTCTCATTTTTTATTATTGATACAGGCTCATGGGACTGTTGGTTCAAAAGAGAATGCGCTAATGCTTTGGGCAGCTTCATTGTATCTTATAGCTTGTGGGGGGTTGATTGATTGCGTGAATAGTTTTGAAAGCAACTATAGGTGCCTGATTTTGGATGAAAGCTCAATAAAATCAGGCGGTTGGTTGGGTCCGACCCCTAATGCGTGATCTCACAGCTTCAAATACGGGGAACGAAGTACTCGGGTTTGGTTTGCTGTTGTTGTCAGCTTTGCTATTTGCGGTGTGGGGTTTCATTGACAAGCGCTGGGCGTTTCTCGCATTACAATTTTTCTATTCTGTTTTTGCAATAATCGGTCTGATACGCTGGGGTTAGCCCTCCGTAGTGAGGCGGTATAGAAAAATGCCCAAGGTCTCTCACCCATTAAACGGGTTAACAAGTTTAATCTGGCAGTGCTCAAAATCTTTAATATTTCGGGTCGCCACGCAGAACCCTCTTGATCGCGCAACGGCTGCAATTTTGCCATTCAGGTTGCTCATTAGTTGACCCATTTCTTTCCGGTGACACATAACTTCTCCGTAAATACGGGCAGCACCTTCGTCAAAAGATAGAATGCGTTGAGTAAAGGCTTCATTAGTGAATTGCTCAAAACGTTCATTTAATAGCTGGCGACGTTTACCTTCAGGCATTGCTCGAAGGCCATAACCAATTTCGGCAATGGTGACTGTTGTTAGATACAGAGATGAAACATCCTGGGCATTTAGCCAGTTTAGAACTTGACTGTCAGGCGGAGAGCTCATGAATTCTGAGACAACGTTTGTATCTAGGATAATCATTTAAAAAACCAACGGTTCGTGGGTCTCACGCTCGGGTAGGATCAGTTCGTTACCGCCATAAGCAGGGCTGAACAGTCTAACTGCTAGGTCACCTAGGTTTTCTGGCGTAGATACCGCACGTTTTAGGACTTGACGAACCTCCTCCTCCATTGAGGCTCCATGACTAGCGGCCTGTATCCGTAGGCGGCGCATGGTGTCGTCATCAATCTTTCGGACGCTAAGGCTTGGCATAGTTGATACTCCGTGTGAATAATGAATATGCAAATGATAGCGTTCGAGTTCATTGATGTAAAAAATTAAAAAGTGATAGCAGGTGAGTTGTCTGGCGCTACGCGAAAGTATCCGTGACGGCAGATTTCTGGAAGTGAGTTTTGAGTGACCCTACTGTGCTTTACCCTGATCTACAGTGACTTGTTGGCAATGGGCGTCTCTGATAAATTATTTTAAATCAATGAGTTAAAAATAAACTTCGATTCTACGAAGGGCGTTTTTTTAGGGAGAAATATAGGCTTTATGGAAAAAGCTAAATGCCACGTGTAAACGGATATTTCGTTCCTGGCTATGTATGGCATTGGTACACAACCCTGTACTAGAGCAAGACGGGCTATATAGGATGAGAGAGTCTAGAGACTCTTACATGTGTAATTTTGAAGCCAAAAGCAGTGCTTTAAGCCGCTATAGGTGCCTAATTTTGGATGAAAACTCAATAAAATCAGCTGGTTGGTTGGGCCCGACCCCTAATGCCGAGCGTTAAACTCACTCCCACTAAACTCCGGCAAATAAAAAAAACCGCACTTGAATGAGTTTGTGCAGTGCTTCACCGCGGGATGATTCGGCCCTCTTTAATACAGGGCCCTTCACCCCTTGTTTTAATGAAGTGTGCCGCCCTAAAGTGCGTTCTGCGCCGCTTCGCGGCTTGTGAACCTGAGCATTAAACTCACTCCCACTAATCTGCACCAAATAAAAAACCCCCGCACTATCGTGCGAGGGTTTTTTATTTGGTGGTCCTAGCTCTATCGACTAAGCACTACAACTAACTGATAAATAAAGACAAATACTTAAAAGACTTCTAAATATACCCCCATATATACCCCCATATCTTTAGGTTTTGGGGGTATCTCTTAGAATCATTTAGGATAGAGTATAAACGAAAAAGCCCGCTACATGCGGGCTTGGTCGACGATTTAAGTCATCGTCGGACTAGATATTGGTGGAGCCTAGCGGGATCGAACCGCTGACCTCAACACTGCCAGTGTTGCGC
>CAXAFJ010000095.1:0-7679 GCA_963968025.1 uncultured Pseudomonadales bacterium
TCTCTAATACTAAGGTCTGCTTTTACAGCGACTACTATAAAGCGCCGCGAATATGTCAGGTGCCGTCACCGGCGTTTGACTCTTGGTTTCGATCTCGCCTCGGCTGCAACATCTTGCTCTCCCAGCGAGCATTTAAAGTGGCCCCGGAGAGATACAGGCAGGGTACAAACACCAGTGTGACCACGGTGGCAAACAACACGCCAAAGGCCAGGGAGGCGATCATTGGAATCAAAAAGCGCGCCTGCATACTCGTTTCTAAGAGTATCGGCGCCAGACCAATAAAGGTTGTCAGAGAGGTCAGAATAATCGGCCGAAAACGTTCCTGCCCCGCACGCATCAGCGCCTCTTTAACCGCCAGCCCCTCTTGGCGCAGTTGATTGATCCGGTCGATTAATACCAGGTTGTCATTGACCACTACACCAGAGGCAGCCAGCACACCAAGAAACGACAGCACACTAAAATTAAGTCCCATAATAAAGTGACCAAAGACCGCGCCCATAATGCCGAAAGGCACCGCTGACAGCACACCCAGTGGTTTCAAATAGGATTTAAATTCCACCGCCATAAGGATATAAATCATCCCCAGAGCCAGCACAAACAGCTTGGTTGCCGCGGCAAAAAACTCACTCTGTTCGGCCAGCTGCTCGTCTTTATTCAGCACCACCTCAGGGTAGAGGCGCTGCAACTCAGGGCCAATCTCACCAAACAGCACAGCGGCCATTTCATCTACGGTCAGCTTGCCTGCCGTGGGCCGTGCCGACACCTTGACGCTGCGCTGGCGGTCCTGGCGATTGATCCTTGTATAGCCCGGCACATAGTTGGCGTCGGCAACTGAGTAAAAGGGCACCTCAGCGCCACCTGGGGTGCGGATGCGCATGCTATCGAGCGTGTCCACCTGAGAGCGCTCCTGTTTTGGGTAGCGCACCATCACCCGCACATCATCGCGCCCTCGAGGCACCCGCTGGGCTTCGGCACCGTAAAAACCATGGCGCACCTGACGGGCAATATCGGCTAAACCAATGCCAAAATTATTCGCGAAGGGGCGCAGATTGATATCAATATCAGAGCGTCCGGAGTGAATATCATCGCGAATATTGCGCGCTCCGGGAATATCTCCCATGCGCTGCTTTAGGAACAGGGCAGCCGCAGTGAGCTGATCGAGATTGTTCGAGGTCAATACCGCGGTGAGGCGCGCGCCATTGCCACGGCCGGCAGCGGAGGCATTGACACTAAAGGTCTTAGCTTCGGGGATCTCGCCGATCAGACTCTGCCAGCGCTCGCCAACCAGGGTTGGACTCACCTGACCACTCATGTCGGGCTGCAATTCCAATAGCAGGCGAATGGTATCGCCGTACATAAACGACAGCTGATTGGCCACCAGATCGTCGGTGTCGATTTGGGCCTTAATCGCCGGGTCGCTGGCCAGCATTATTGCGCTGCGTTCTGCTCTCTGGGTGATTTCAATCTTACCCTCGGGGGAGTAACCGTCGGGCATTTCGATACGCATGGAGATAAAGTCTGAGGGCACATCGGGCATAAAGCGCTGCTTAATATAGCCGGCACTGACCAGGGTTATGGACAGTGCAAAGGCCAGGCAAAAACCGATCAGAGTCAGGGCGCGCCAGTCGAGGGCTCTCTCTAAAAACGGTCGGTAAATATTTTGCGCAACGTCCACCAGACCATCGGCAAACTTTTTCCTGACGCGGCGAATGGCTATACCGGTCTTGGTGGTAGCCGGTTTTTCAGGCTGCATCTTGGCCAGGTGCGAAGGTAGAATCCAGAATGATTCCACCAGTGAAAAAGACAGGGCGACTAATGTGACCGCCGGAATGGCCCAGAGAAATTTAGGCCACATGCCAGGCAAAAATAACATCGGTAAAAATACAATCATGGTGCTGACCACGGCCAGCAGTACCGGTTTGGAGACCGCCTGAGCACCCAGTCGCGCGGCGGTGTCGCCGTCATAGCCGAGCTGTTGGTGGCGATAGATACTCTCACCGACAATAATCGCATCGTCGACAATAATCCCGAGAATCAGCAGAAACGCAAACATCGACATCATATTCAATGTCAGACCCATACTGGGAAGGACCCACAGCGCACCCATATAGGCGATGGCGATACCCAGGGCCACCCAAAAGGCCAGCTGCGGGCGCAGAAAGAGCATCAGCACCACAAATACCAGAATCAATCCGCCAAAGGCATTCTTTGACAGCAGCGTCAGGCGCCCAGAGAACATATTCGAATAATCTTTCCAGGTCTGTAACTGGAGACTCGGCGGCAGAAAGGTCGAACCGGCATTAACATAGTCTTTCACCGCTTGGGTGGTGGCCACTACATCGGGATTTTTGCCCACAGTGATACCGAGGAAAACTGCATTGGCACCATTGAAGCGGGTGCGCAGATTGCGCTCTTCAAAGCCGTCGATAACGGTGGCCACATCTTCAATTTTAATCTCGGTGCCATCGGCGCGACTGGAGACGACGATCTGATTAAAGTCTTCTTCGTAATAGGCCTGACCGCGAGTTTGAATTTGAATGTCGCCGCTGTCGGCACGAATCGTACCGGCGGGCAAATTCAGTGATGACTGGCGCACTGCTGCGGCCACATCATTAAAGGAGATGCCGTAGCGACGCATATCCATCTCAGATAATTCGATATCAATCTGTGGTTGGCGCACACCCCAGAGTTCGACAAAGTCGACATCCGGCAGGGCCGCCAAATCATTGCGGATGCGCTGACCATATTCTCGCAACACTGCTTCTCCGGCATCCCCAAACAGCGCTACCCGAATTACCTCTTCGCGCATCTTTTGTTCACTGATAACGGCGCGTTCGGCATCGCTGGGGAATGTGATAATGGCATCCACCCGGGCTTTGATATCATTGATCATATCGGGCATATCGTAGCCGTCGGCGATCTCGACAGTGATCTTGCCACTGCTCTGACGAGCCTGGCTGCGAATATGTTTGATGCCCTCGAGTTTATAGATCGCCTCTTCGATACGCACCACAATCTGTTCTTCCACTTCCCGCGGCCCGGCACCGGGGTAGGGCATGGAGATATTGATTAGATTAATCGTTGTGGAGGGAAACACCTCTTTGCCCATACCCATGGCGCCAATAATGCCAGAGGCCAAAATCAGCAGCATCAGCAGATTTGCCGCAATTGGGTTGCGCACAAACCAGGCGATGGAGGCATTCATAGTCGATCAGCGCTGTTTGTTGGAGCGCTGTTATCGGCAGGTCCGGTTGCCGTTGTGCTGGTCGCTGCAACATCAACCCGCATGCCCGGCACCGGCAGGGCAATGCGGGTGCCGACAATGCGAGTGCCCGGCGCAAAGCTGTCAGTCACCACCGAGTCAGTATCCGACTGCACCACCGAGAGTTTGGCAAAGCTCACTTCATTATTATCATTTAGCAGCAACACCTCATTGCCGCGATAGATAATCCGCTTTGGCAACTCTATGGCATTGGCCATCTGTCGACCGGCAATCTCGGCCTCCACAAAGAGTCCAATACTGAGCGGCGGTCGATCGCTGTTAGGATCGGTTTTAAAAGGGTTTTGCACCTCGGCCACGGCGTAGGTCATGCGGCTCTGAATATCGATGGAGGCCTCGGTACGAACAATCTTGCCCTGCCACTTATAGGTCTTGCCGCCGACGCTGCGCTGCAGCACCACCTGTGGATAGCTGGCCGTTTGCGCGTCTTCAAAATTTACCGGCAGATCAATCAGCGCCGCCTGGCGATCGCTCAGGGGCAGGCGTACTTCGACTACGTCGGTGCTGTAAATCTTGGCGATCGGCGTGCCCGGCGTAATGTACTGACCCAGATTGACAAGCGTCTGCCGGATACGTCCCTGAAATGGCGTGGTGATAGAGGTTCTACGAAGGTCCAGTTTGGCCTTAGCCAGATCGGCGCGGGCTGATTCGAGGGCCGCTTTGGCTGAGGCCAGCTGCGGCTCGCGTAAAAATAGCGCATTGGCACTGTTATCCCCGAGGTCACGCCACTCTCGCCGCGCCTGACGGGAGCGACCCTGCTCCATTGCCACCAGCTCTTCGGCTTTGGCAACCTGGGCTTGGGCGCGGATCACGGCAAACTGATAGTCGCTGTCTTCCAGCTGAATCAGCTGATCCCCCTGGCGAAAAAAACTGCCATCGGCATAGGCATTTGCAACGGCGACCACTTTGCCTGAGACCTGTGACACCAGATTAATTTCTCGCCGCGGTGCCACAGTGCCCTGAGAGGCAATGCCTGGGCGCAGTGTCTGCGGAGTGGCATCAATTACCTCAACCACCAACAGCGGCGGTGGCAGGCGTTTGACTCGTTCGGGTTGGGGTTTGAGGGTTGCCACACCGACAATCAATATAATGCCCATCACAAGCACGGCGATGGTTATCTTTCCCTGGCGGTTAAACGCTGGCATTTACAAACCTTTTGGATAATGAGTCTTGGCGCTGTTAATTTCGGGCTATTAATTGCGGGCTGCTTCAATCAAGCAGCCGACAACGGGCTTTAAGCCCATTAGTTGACACCCTTCGGTGCGCGCTCAGACAATTTATACGCGCCCAAGCAATCGCCGGATGCTAGCGGCTCTGCTGTGGACTGCTGTACTCATCGCGATCCGAGACTTCATTGAATATTGCTTCATCGAGCAGGCCTTCACTCTTGGCCACTACCGTGGTCACCATGCCATCACCGGTGACATTGACCACCGTGCGCATCATATCCAGCAGACGGTCAACGCCGATAATCAAACCAATGCCTTCCACCGGTAAGCCCACCTGTTGCAGCACCATGGACAGCATAATCAGACCCACGCCCGGCACACCGGCGGTGCCAACTGAGGCAAGGGTTGCCGTGGCAATCACCGCCAGATATTCAGTCATACCCAGATCCAGACCATAGGCCTGGGCAATAAACACGGTGGCCACACCCTGCATGATCGCGGTGCCGTCCATATTGATGGTGGCCCCCAATGGCACGGTAAAAGAGGCGATGGAATTGTCCACACCGACGCGTTTCTCCACCACATTCATGGTGATCGGCATGGTCGCGTTGCTCGATGAGGTGCTAAAGGCAAAGAGCATGGCCGGGCGCATATTCTTGATTAGGGTCAACGGGTTTAAGCGGGTCAAGAAACTGAAAATGCTGGTGTAGACCACACCGGCATGGATCAGCAATACCAGAGTAACCGTCATAAAGTAGAGCGCCAGGTTGAAGATCGCGGTGAAGCCCTCTTCGGTAAATAGCTTGGCCAGCAGGCAGAAAACACCAAAGGGCGCCAGGTGCATAAGAATAGTGACCATGCGCATAATCACTTCATTAAAGGTCTGAAAGCCCACCAGAGTCGATTTGCCCGCCGCGCCGGCCTGAGTGATGGCGACGCCCACTAAAATAGCAAAGACAATAATCTGCAGCATATTGCCATCAGACATGGCCTGAATTGGGTTGGTGGGGAATATGCCAATCAAGACATCTTTAAAGGAGGGCGGGGTGGCCGCCACATAGGTGGCCGTCGCGGTGGTATCTATACCCATGCCCGGGTTAATAATATTCGCCAGAGTCAGGGCAATGGTGATGGCCACAGCGGTGGTAAAGAGATAGAGAGCCAGGGTCTTAAAGGCAATGCGTCCCATCTTGACGTTTTCGCCCATGGCTGCGGAACCACAGACCAGAGAGACAAATACCAGAGGCACTACCAGCAGTTTCAGTGAGGCGATAAAAATACGCCCGACCACATCAAAAACATATTCCACCACCCAGGCGGTTAGCGGACCGGAACCACTGCCGTCACTAATCATATTGAGTATCAGGCCAACGACAATTCCGAGGGCCATGCCGAGAAGTATTTTTGATGAGAGTTGCATTGTTTTAGTCCCTACCTTTTTATTTTGCTCTTGCAGTAATCGGCGAAGAGTTTGTTCTTCAATTGTTTGTTGGTTGCAGGCTGTCTATTAAGTGCTGTCTATTACCAGCTATCTACTACGAGCTATCGATTATTCGTTATCCAAGCCAAAAAGCGAAGCTTGAATTCGGGCACCCGCCAGACCAAGAGTATTAAGAATAGCAAATTGGCGGCTGACATCAGGGCAAAAAATTGTGTAATGCTCATCTGCACAATACTCAGACAGACAATGCCGATTAATGCGCCAGAGACCATAAAGATGGCATTAAAGACATTGTTCGCCGCGATCACGCGCGCGCGTTTATGACTCTCGGTGCGGGACTGCACCATGGCATATAAAGGTACGATAAACATGCCGCCAAACATACCGATGGCCATCAGATCGACAAAAATCCTAACTCCGCCACTGAGGCTTAAAAATTGCAGAGGCATCACCGCGGTTACTGCGGCGTTGGCCAGCTGATAGCTGGTGGAGGCAAAAAACAGGTCGGCACTAAATAATGTTAGGCCAATGGCACCAAAGGGGATCAATCCCGGCTCAACCTGGCGCCCGGATATTTTGGCGCAGAGCAGAGAGCCAATCGCCACGCCGACAATAAAGGCACCCAATAGCACAGAGATTAAAGTGGCATGGCCCTGGAGCACGGTCACGGCAAAATTCGGCACCTGGGTTAAAAAGCTGCCGCCAAATAACCAGAACCAAGAGATGCCCATAATGCAGTAGAACACGGTCATATTTTTACGCGCTAAGCGAATATTGCGCGCCGCGTCAGCAATTGGATTGAGGCTGATGTGAATATCGCCAGCCTCTGCCGGCGCGTCAGGAATGGCGCAGCTGGCGCGCCAGCCGATTACTGCCAATGTAATAGCGGCGCCGCCAGCCAATACGGTGCCTCCCTCGTAGCTCACCAGCCAGGCACCCAATAGGGTACCAATCAAAATTGACGTAAAGGTACCCATACCCACCTGGGCATTGCCGGCCATTAGTTCTTCCGGGTTGAGGTGCTGGGGGATAATCGAATACTTAATCGGCCCAAAAAACGCCGATTGCACGCCGAGCATAAATAACACCCCGAGCATCAAGTTGATATTGCTGCTGTAAAGGGCATAGCTGCCAGTTAGCATAATAAGAACTTCAGCAAACTTAATTCGCCGAATCAACCAGGCCTTGTCATATTTATCCGCCAGCTGGCCAGCAGTAGTAGAGAATAAAAAGAACGGCAGAATAAACAGACCCGCGGCCAGGTTGGTGAGGAAGTTGGTATTGCTATCAGACGCGGAGAGGCCGCTGCTGACAATAATCACCAGTAGCGCATTTTTAAACAGATTGTCGTTTAGCGCGCCGAGAAACTGGGTGATAAAAAACGGTAAAAAGCGCCGTTGGCGAAACAGATAAAACTGGCCCTGTTGTTTATTCACAGCTTTGCCCTATTGATTATTGTTTAATTGGGAGTGGTGGAACTTGCCCTAACGAGCAGCATACTATATTAGTCTTCCCGAGACAGGTGGGCGAGGGATGCGGCGTTCTGCTCCCAGTTCTGGCCATCAAAGCTATCCACCACAATAGATTCAATATGGCTGCGGTCGAGGCAGCGCAGATTGACACTGTATCCATCTGGATTAGAGCGCGGTGTATAAAAGGCTTTAATGCCGCAGTGTTTGCAAAATGTGTGTTGGGCAGCACCTGTATTAAAGGTATAGGTGGTAATCGCACTCTCTCCGCAGAGTAATCGAAACTTTGATGCCGGCACAATCATCTGATCGCCACCACT
>CAXAFJ010000096.1:0-7629 GCA_963968025.1 uncultured Pseudomonadales bacterium
TTGGGTAATTGGGTAATTGGGTAATTGGGTAATTGGGTAATTGGGCCCTGTCACTTATATTTTTACCAACAGTCGAGTAGAAACTACTGGCTGTTGTACCTCCCACGGCTTTCGGGTTTAATCCCTGCTTGATCAACAGTCCCCCACTAAAATACTAAGCTCAGTCTGGATAGAAATAAGGCAGCAAAAATTTGTCGACCTACCTCGCAGGATTCTCCCTAGGACTTTCCCTTATTCTGGCCATCGGCTCGCAAAATGCCTTTGTGCTCAAGCAGGGGCTTAAAAAGCGTCATGTGTTTATTGTCTGCCTAGTCTGTGCTGTATCCGATGGGATTCTGATTTCCTTCGGAGTCGCTGGCTTTGGCACGGTGGTTAAACAGTTTCCCACTATAGAAATAGTCGCTAGATACGGTGGCGCAGTATTTCTCACGATTTACGCTCTACTAAGCTTTAAGTCCGCATTTACTCAAACCCATGCTCTCGAAGCCGAAGCGGAAACAGAGAATTCCCTGCTTAAAACCATTGCCATCTGTCTGGCATTTACCTGGTTAAACCCTCATGTTTATTTGGACACAGTGATCCTGCTGGGCTCGGTTTCAACCCAGTATCATCCCCAGCAGTTTCAGTTTGCCCTGGGTGCAGTGATCGCGTCGTTTGTGTTTTTCTTCAGTCTTGGCTATGGCGCGAGAGTCTTGGCGCCGGTGTTTGAAAACCCTAAAGCGTGGAAGATCTTTGAGTTTTTCGTCGGCCTTATTATGCTCTCATTAGCCTTTTCTCTGGTCGCCAATGTCTAGTGGGTAATCGGTGAGTCCCTGCAATTCCTCAGTAATACCGCTTAATCTCAGCCCATCCCGCTATGCAATCTTGTGTGTCCTGCGGCTTTCGGGTTTAATCCCTGCATGTTAACCAACCTCCCTCTATTTATTGGCCTGCGCTACATGCGCAGCAAGCGACGCGATAGCTTTGTGTCGTTTATTTCGCTGTTTTCTCTGGCGGCCATGGCTCTGGGTGTGACGGCGCTGATTGTGGTGCTGTCGGTGATGAATGGCTTTGATCGCGAGATCAAGATGCGGCTATTAAGAGTGGTACCTCATGTGACTGTGACCAGTCCTCAGGGGCTAGATATTGCACAGATTAATCAGCTTGAAACTGAGTTGCAGGCGGGCAGTGCTGATGCTCCGGTGCAGGTGCTCTCGGTGGTGCCCATGTTGCAGAGCTTTGTGATGGGTTCTAGCAAGGGTAATCAAGCGGGCTTGGTGCTGCAGGGCATAGATCCTCAGTCGCGCACTGGGGAGAAGCTGGCTGAGAATATGATTAGTGGCTATGTGGGTCAGTTGCAGGCTGGTGAGTTTGGCGTGGTAGTTGGCAGTCAGGTGGCACGCAAGTTGGATCTGTTTGTCGGTGATCGATTGCAGCTGACCTTGCCTTCGGTGACGGTGACACCGGCTGGGGTGTTTCCGCGGATTAAGCGGGTGACGGTGACCGGGATTTTTCAGGTGGGTGCTCAGGTGGATGCTTCGGTGGTATTTATTCACTACCGCGATGGCCAGAAGCTATTGCGCTTGGGGGATCGTTTTCAGGGTGTGCAGTTGGAGCTGTCTGATGCTTTTGTGGCGGATAATTGGCTCAGTGCCCAAGCTAATAAGACATTTTTAAGCGGCACTTTAAAGGACGACCTTAAGTGGCGTACCTGGAGCGATAATATGGGCACGCTGTTTCAGGCGATGCGCATGGAGAAGGTGATTGTGAGTCTGCTGCTGTCGGTGATTATCGCGGTGGCGGCGTTTAATATTGTGGCCAGTTTGGTGTTGATGGTCTCGGATAAGCGCAAGGATATTGCGGTGATCCGTACGCTGGGTGCAACGTCCGGGACGGTGATGAAGATCTTTGTGATTCAGGGGCTGGCGGTGGGCAGTTTGGGTATTTTGGCTGGCACGCTGTTGGGTTGTCTGCTGGCGTATTTTGTCGGCGATATTGTGGCTGGGCTGGAAGCGCTCAGTGGCACATATATTTTTGATCCCTCTATTTATTTAATCAGTGCCTTGCCCTCGGAAATTATAGTCAGTGATGTGGCTGCAGTTGTAGGCGGTGCATTGGTTATTAGTTTTCTCGCCACACTCTATCCCGCTTGGCGAGCGGGCAAAGTATTGCCGGCGGAGGCGTTGCGTTATGACCACTGATGTTCCTTTTAACGAAGCCCCCAAGGGGGCTTCTGCCGCTGAGGGCTCTCTCCTTAACAAAGGACCCAAAGGTCCTTCTGCCGCTGAGGGCTCTTGCGTCTTAGAAGCCATCGCGGTGGGCCGCGACTACCAGCAGGGCGATAGCCTGCTGCCGGTGCTGCGGGATACTAATGTGGCGGTCAAGGCGGGGGAAAAGCTTGCGGTGGTGGGGGTCTCTGGCTCAGGTAAAACCACCTTATTGAATTTGCTTGGCGGCTTGGATGATCCTAGTGCTGGCACTGTGACCGTCTGTGGCACAGATTGGCAGGCACTGGGTGTTTCCCAACGGGCCAAGTGGCGCAATCAGCATGTGGGCTTTGTCTATCAGTTTCACCATTTACTGGGTGAGTTTAGCGCGCTGGAAAATGTCGCTCTGCCTTGTTTGATTGGCGGTGCTTCGGTTGCTGAAGCACAACAGCGTGCTGAGGAGTTGCTCGGCAAGGTGGGTCTGGGTGATCGTCTGAAACATAAGCCAGCAGAGCTTTCCGGTGGTGAGCGCCAGCGTGTGGCTATTGCCCGGGCTTTGGTGACCTCGCCCTCTGTTGTGTTAATGGATGAGCCCACCGGCAATTTGGATCCTGGCACCGCTGGGGTGATTCTGGATCTGCTGTTAACCCTCAACCAAACCTTAAATATTTCTTTTGTGGTGGTCACCCATGACCCGGCTATTGCTGCGCGCATGGATCGTCAGGTGAATCTAATCGACGGTCAGCTGGTGGAATTGGAGACTGCGGTTGTATAAGCCACTGCCGCTATTTATCGGACTGCGTTACTTCTCCTCTGGAGGGAGCGGCAATCGTCTGGTGTCGTTTATTTCCCTGTTGGCGATTAGCGGTCTGGTGCTGGGTGTGGGTCTGTTAATTATTGTGCTGTCGGTAATGAACGGCTTTGATCGGGAGCTGCGCGAGCGCATTCTCTCGGTGGTGCCCCATGTGCAAATTATTCATCAGCAGGGTGTTGCCGACTGGCGCAGCGATGCGGCACTTATAGCCCGTCAACCCTCAGTCACTGAGGTGACGCCCTACGCTGAGGTCAATGGACTGGTGCATTTTCGCCAGACTAGCAGACCGATTCAATTGCTGGGTCTCGAGGCCAGTGCGGTGCCTGCCGGATTGCAGGCGGTGCTTGATGAAGCCGGTGTCAGTCTGCCTCAGGGCAATCAGCTACTGTTATCAGAGGTCTTGGCTGAGAGTTTAAATATCCAGCTGGGCCAGCGTTTAACGCTTATTGTGCCCTCCGCTGAAGGACCCACAGTGGCTGAGGCTTTTACCTTGGCTGGGGTGTTCGCCACCCACACTGAGATCGATCAGCTATTGGCCATTGGCGCTTTGCCCGTGGTGGCGGATGTGGCCGCTATTGCCGGGTTGGTTAATGGTTTTCGGGTGCAGGTCGACGATCAGTTTAATGCCCGTCAGCTGGGCTATCAGATGCTCGAGGGCTTGCCGTTTGGCTATGGCTTTAGGGATTGGTTTCAGACTCACGGCAATCTCTATCAGGCGATTCAGCTGTCGCGGAATATGGTCGGGCTGCTGATCTTTATGATTATTGCTATTGCGGCGTTTAATGTGATTTCCATGCTGATGATGTCGGTGATGGACAAGCGCAAAGATATTGCCATTCTCCAGACATTGGGTCTGACCCGTCGGGAAATTTTGCAGCTATTTTTGACTCAGGGTGTCTTGATTGGGCTGTTTGGTATTTTGATTGGTGTGTTGCTGGGTGTGCTTGGCTGTTTTTGGGTCGCGGACCTGGTGCTCTGGATGGAGTCGCTATTTGGCGTGACCTTTTTGAATACCGAGGTCTATCCAATTGATTATATTCCTGTGGATCTGCGCTGGCCTGATGTGCTCAAGGTGTCCTTGGCGGCGGTGTTGTTAAACCTCTTGGCAACTCTCTATCCAGCGCTGCGCGCCAGTCGCATGGTGCCTGTAGACGAGTTGCGCTACGAGTAATCGACTATTTGCTTTGCTGTTGCTGGCGCGCTAATTTGCGCTTTTCCCAGTTGCGTATCACTTTCCAGCGCCAGAGAAAATTAATCATTAAATAGCCAGCGGCGGCGGCGGCGAAACCACAGAGCAAACTGCCGACCATCAGTGGCATCAGGATTTGTGCTCCCATGGTCGAGAACCATTCCCAGGTCAGTGAGATACTGAAATCAAGTGGGGCACTGCCGAGCACAGCGGCGCCTACGCGGTAGGTTAAAAAGAATATCGGCGCTATGGTGACTGGATTGCTGATCCAGATGCAGAGAATGGATAAGGGTAGGTTGGCACCCCACCAGAGAGCTAGGCCAGCGGCGATAAAGGTTTGACCCGGCAAGGGTAGAAAGGCCACTAGAATCCCTATAAACACAGCCAGAGACACCGACTCGCGGTTGAGGTGCAGGATATTGGGGTCGCGAATTAGGGGCAGAGTCCAGCGCATTGATTTATGCTTCAGCACGGTGGCGAAGTCGGGCAGCACGCGGCGGATAAATTTTTTCGGCATAGTGGTCTAAAGTTTCTCTCTGAAGACCTCTATTATGACGGCAATAGAGTTGTTGGACTAGATAATTAATCTTGGCTGATTGACAAATTATCGGCATAAATTATTCAAAGCCAGACTTATTAGCGTTGCGAAGCTACAATGAGGCTCAAATTTAGCGCATCAAATTAGCTGCTCGGGTTGGTCGCTCAAATCGGCGCTTCAATTCGACAGCTTAAAACGACGCTTTAAAACGGCACCTTAAAACGGCACCTTAAATCGACACCTTAATTCGGCACCTTAAATCGAGAATCGGAAAAAACTATGCAACCAGCACTGGCAATTGAACAGCTGAGCAAGACCTATGAGGGCGGCTTTCAAGCCTTAAAGGATATTTCTCTCACCGTTCAACCGGGGGATTTCTTTGCCCTGTTAGGGCCCAATGGCGCGGGCAAGTCCACCACCATTGGTATTATCTGTTCTCTGGTACTCAAGACCGGCGGCAAGGTCAGTATCTTTGGCCATGATATCGATAAAGACTTCTCCCAGGCGAAACAGCTGGTGGGTGTGGTTCCTCAGGAATTTAATTTCAATCAGTTTGAAAAGCCCATCGATATTCTGATTCATCAAGCCGGCTATTTTGGCATTCCTCGGGATGTGGCCATCGTCCGCGCCGAGAAATATCTGCGTCAGCTGGGTCTCTGGGACAAGAGCCATGTGCCATCGCGAACCCTTTCCGGTGGTATGAAGCGCCGTTTGATGATCGCCCGAGCACTGATCCATGAGCCCAAGTTGCTGGTTCTCGATGAGCCCACCGCCGGTGTGGATATTGAGCTGCGACGTTCCATGTGGGAATTTCTTCGTGAGATCAATGCCAGTGGCACAACCATTATTCTGACGACCCACTATCTGGAAGAAGCCGAGAGTCTGTGCCGTAATGTGGCGATTATCGACCATGGCAAGATTGTGAAAAACACCAGTATTCGTGAACTATTAGCCCAGCTAAACAAAGAGTTGTTTGTTCTCGATATCCGCGAGCCCTTAACGGAGAGCCCAGAGATTGAGGGTTATCCCCTGACACTGGTTGAGCCCAATACTCTGGAAGTCGAGGTGGAAAAGTCGCAGTCGATTAACCATCTCTTCGAGGTGTTGAGCGGGCAGGGCATTCAAGTGCTGAGCATGCGCAATAAAACCAATCGGCTGGAAGAGCTGTTCTTCACCATGGTTGAGAAAAATCTGACAGGAGAGAGCCATGACTAGCCAGCAAAAATGGATTGCCTTTATCACCATCGTGCGCCGCGAGATTCAGCGCTTTTTACGCATTTGGCCTCAGACTTTACTGCCTCCAGTGATTACCATCGTGCTCTACTTTGTCATTTTTGGCACTCTGATTGGCTCGCGCATTGGTGAGATGTCCGGTCTACCCTACATACAGTTTGTCGCCCCTGGCCTGATTATGATGTCGGTAATCACCAACTCCTATTCCAATGTGGTGTCTTCTTTCTTTGGCTCCAAGTTCCAGCGCAATATCGAAGAGCTGCTGGTCTCACCTGTACCCAGCTGGATTATTCTGTTGGGCTATGTGGCTGGCGGCATGAGCCGCGGTCTGGGTGTGGGCTTAATTGTCACGGTACTGTCGCTGTATTTTGCCGATTTCAGTATCCACAGTCTGCCGGTGACCATTGCCATTGTGCTGATGACCTCGCTGATGTTCTCTCTGGCGGGGCTAATCAACGCCATCTTTGCCCGCAACTTTGATGATATTTCGATTATCCCGACCTTTGTGTTGACGCCGCTGATCTATCTGGGTGGGGTTTTTTACTCCATCGATATGCTCGGAGAGTTCTGGGGCGGCGTGTCACAGATCAACCCCATACTCTATATGGTCAATGCCTTCCGCTATGGCATTGCTGGCATCAGTGATATCAATATTGTCTGGGCCTTTACGATGGTTACCCTGTTCTGCGTGCTGCTATTTGCCGTGGCCCTCAATCTGCTGGACAAGGGCTCGAGGTTGCGCAGCTAATGGCGGATTACTCTGGTACCGAGCTGGGTAAAGACACGGTTTACAGCACCTGCTATGACCCTTTACTGCTGGATCCGATTCCCCGTGCTACCGCCCGTGAGCAACTGGAAGCCGTCGGCGGCCCCTTGCCGGACTTTATGGGTGTTGATCTCTGGACTGGCTTTGAAGTCTCTTGGCTAAATACCCATGGCATGCCGCAGGTGGCGATTGTTGAGTTTCTGGTGCCCTGTACCAGCGTCAATATAGTCGAGTCGAAGTCCTTTAAGCTCTATTTGAACTCCTTTAACCAGACCCACTTTGACTCGCAACAGGCCGTGCAAGAGTGCATGACCGCGGATCTTTCGGCGGCGGCTCAGGGCAGTGTTGAGATTATTTTTTATCAGCTGGCGGAGTACAATGGCCTGCGCCCGGTGACTGAACCCCAGGGCCACTGTCTCGATCAGCAGCATATTGCCATTGATTGCTACACGCCAAACCCCGATTTTCTTAGTTTAAATAAGGCTGGGGAAGAGGGCGCAAGCGGCTCTAAAATAGTCACGGAAACTGTCTATTCTCACCTTCTAAGAACCAACTGTCCGGTGACCGATCAGCCGGATTGGGCGTCGGTTTATATCAGCTATCAGGGGGCGCAGATCGACCGCGCTGGACTGCTGAAATACCTAGTCTCGTTTCGTCAGCACCAGGATTTTCATGAGCAGTGTGTGGAGAAAATTTACGCCGATATTATGCAGCGTTGCCAGCCGACGCAGTTGGATGTCTATGCCCGCTATATGCGTCGTGGCGGTTTGGATATCAATCCTTTTCGCAGCAGTCGCTATCCGTTCCCTCCGAGCCATCGGCAAGTAAGGCAATAGCTAATAAAGAGCTAAATAAAGAGTTTAAGATGATAATCTCAGGTGATTTATTGATTTTATTCTAAAG
>CAXAFJ010000097.1:0-7563 GCA_963968025.1 uncultured Pseudomonadales bacterium
CTTAACTCAAAGCCTCTCTACGTCTAATGCGTTCTATTTAAACACTGTCTTCTCTATCGAGTAATAACTAACCCATTCAACATATTGACAACAACTGCGATGGCAGTCTTTTTGTTCAGGCCCTGATGATCTCGAAGGCGATTCCAAAATTCAAAAGACGCAATGCCATGCACCGCTTCACGTGCGCCAGCATCAAGCTGCTCTAACTCCGGCAACCAGTCTTCAAGATCTTTGCGCAGACCGCGCTGATAGCGGTCATAATTTTTTCGCAGAGTGGCATAACGCCAGCGCTGCGCCAGGGTTGAAAGCATCACATTGCCATAGAGCTCATAGCCTTTGGCGCGCTGCTCAACCATATGTAAAATTCGTTGCTCTACCCTGCCCTTGCGATCACCGCCCAAAAAGATATCTTCATAGCGGCTTCGGCGAGTCTTATCCGCCATCACAAAAATGCTTTCCATATCTTCAAAATGCCGGAACACACTGCGAATACCCACCCCTGCGCGTTCAGAGACCTGCTGCGCTGTGGGTATCAGGGTGCCCTCGCCGATCATATCGAGCATGGCTTCAATAATCGCCTGCCTGCTGCGCTCACTGCGCTGGCGGCGTCCATCTGGGACTGCAGTTGTCGATAGAGCACTCATAATATTGCCTTTACTCGCCTTATTTTTATCCGATGATTTTTGCTTCAGAGCCTCAATACGTTGGCATGAGGCACTTGCACAGTATATGTCATTATCCTCTTGAAACTAAATCAGCTTGCGGATTAGTCGACATTCGTCGGCGATAATAATGACCTCTACCCTTGAAAGGACCAAGCAGCTAATTGCCCGAGAATAGCACCTCGCAGCCGGTACTCTTAAGCAGCAAGTCAACCCGCCGCTGATCTTCATTATTAAGGCTTGCATAACCCTGTTTAAGCCACTTCAGGCACTTGCCCTGATAGGAGAATGTCTGCTGACTCCAGGTTGCCCCATCGATCTCGGCCTGCCAGCTTTTTTCACCAGCCTGCAGCGCCTGAGCATTGGCTAACAGTGCCGGCACATACATGCGGCCAACTTCGTTTAGCAGCTCAGAGAGAGATTCCGGTTGCTGTTCAACTGTGGTCCACTGCCCCTGCTGAGGCTCTAAACCACTCAGGTCAGCCATCTGATCGACCCAGGCTACAGTGCGGCTGGACAGCTTATGAGTGATTGCCCGAGGCGTTGGATCAAAACCCACCAGCTGCGTTAACTGGCCATAGAGGGCAAAGTCTCCGGCCCCGGGGCGATGCCCTAACAGATAGGGTTGCTCGGCCAAATGGGCCTCCATGGCCTTGAGAAAACGTTTATAGCTGGCATCGATAATCGGTGCCGTGATGTTATTCGAACCCACCACATAGAGACGGCTAATTTGGCGCCTAGAAAAGTGCTTTTTAAATTGTCTATGCTGTTCGGCAGGCAGGCTGACGTTGTAGCCCAGGGGCAATAGAGTGCCGGCATTGTCCGCATCGGCCTGGGGATACCAGCGGTAGTGAAACATATATTTGGTGCACCACTCGTCAGCAAAATCCTCGAGCAGGTAATCGATAAAGGCCAGGGCTGGATCCACCGGCAGCACCGAGCGTTCGGGATAATGCTCTTCGAGACGACGGATAATCGGCGTTGAATCACAGACCGCGGTGGCCTCGCCATTCTGCTCCTCAAAAACAAACGTTGGCAGCAGACCCGGCTTCGGCGGTTCGATGCCCATCTGCGGCAGAATCTCTTCCGGCATGCCCCATTTGAGGTTGTAGGGAATATGCCGGTAGCGCAACAGAGCGACCATTTTATGGGTGTAGGGTGACGGCGGCGCGCCGATCAGGGTAATACGCTTGGGGGATGTCATGGCTTCTACCCTTTTATTGCGCGCTATCTGGCCTATTATTACGCGCTATCTGGCCTTGGCCTATTCGCCACCCGCCGACAGCGAGACAATCTGTCCAGCAACAGGATCTGCCCTGCCCGCCAGGACCGCTTGAAAGGTTTTATCCGTAGCCTCAGCACCGTAACTCGGCACCACCTTTAGCCAGCTGTCGCAGAAACGGCGGAAACTGGCATAGTCGGCACCCAATAGTTGCATTAGTTGCTGAGCACCCAACTCGCCACTGCGCGCGCGCACATGACTAGGGGCAAAAAAGAATTGCGGCACGGCGCCGGGCAAGCCCTCCACCGAACCCATGTCATTGTGGTGTGTGGCACCGATGCGACAGGAGTGCTTGATATTGTCAGCATAATGGTGATGCAGCTGGCTAATCACCTTGGCATTGCCCGCCATATCCACCACTACTGCAGCGTTTGAAGCATCTAGCTGAGCAATATCCTGATAACTAATAACACTGTCATAGCAGCCTAAGCTCTCACAAAAAGCGATATTGCCCGGCGAGGTTATACCTATGCTGCGCAGCTTGCCGCGCTGTTTTACGCAGTGAGCCAGAGCGATACTGGTCTTGCTTGAGGCACTGGTAATTAGACAGACTTCTGAGTCAAACAGGTTGCTGGTAACAATAAAATCTTCCACCAACCAAGAGGTCATAAACAGCCCCCGCAGCAGACTGTCTTGATCTTCACGCTGAGCTTCATAAACCGGATTAGTCGCAGCCCGATCAAACTGACAGTAGACCGGCGCATGGCCACCGCGATGGGCCGCCACATCGCTAAAGGAGAACATATTGACCTTGCCAGCGAGAATTTTGTGATGGGTCGAGTAAGGGGTAAAGCCCCAGACCCGCTCACCCACTTGGATATCTGGGTGCGCCGAGGCGATTACCTCACTCCAACCCATCCCAGGAATCCGTCCCCAACCGGCTTCGGCCGGAAAAAACTCCCAGTACTTGAGACTGTCCCCAGAGCTGGCATAGGAAATATTGTTCGCCGTAAGCGCCTGCCGATCAACCTTAAACAAGACTTCGTTTGGCGCTAACTCGGTGGCCATAGACTGGCTAAACATCCGCGTCTCGGCCCAGTTTTCTCTACGCACTTCGAAGGTGATAACTGGAATGCTACTTTGCACTTTTAGTGCCTTTTATTAATGTGATTTGCGGTTAATTAAAGCAACTGGTGCGACTAGTCTATGTAGGATATCGCCAGTCCAATCAGCGGTCTTACCAGAGCAGCCACATCATCCGCTGCCGCATTGGAGGCATTGCCATCCACTGCACGTTTCGCCACACCTTGACAGATGGCGGCTAAACGGAAGAAGCTAAATGCCATACAGAAATTCCAGTTTTCAATCTTGTCGATATTCATCAGTCCACAGTAACGAGCGACGATCTCTGCTTCACTGGGGATGCCCTGACTGGCCCAGTCAATGGCACCCAGCCCACCCACCATATTCTTGTTTGTCGATGCCGGCAGCTTCATGCCCATAATCAGATAGGCGAGATCCGCATAGGGATGTCCCAGTGTCGAGAGTTCCCAATCGAGCACCGCTATAACCCGGGAATTATCCTTGGCGTACATCAGATTATCGAGTCGGTAGTCGCCGTGGACCAAGGAGACCTTGCCATCGTCGGTTGGCATATTGTCCCCAAGCCATGTAATTAAACGCTCCATGTCATCGATAGTCTCAAGCTCTGAGGCGCGATATTGAGCGCTCCAACGATCCAGCTGACGCTGAAAGTAGTTGCCGGGTCGGCCGTAATCGCTCAACCCTGCCTTGTCTATATCCACCGAGTGAATGGCAGCCAGTACCTTGACCATCTCATCGTACATCTGCCCACGCTGGGTCGGGCTTTGCACATCATTAAGCTCAGGACGCCAGTAGATATTGCCTTCGCAGAATTCCATCAGATAAAACATTGAACCGATAATCTCGCGGTCTTCACAGAGATGGTAAACCTTGGCCACCGGCACATCGCTATCGGCCAAGGCCTTGATCACGCGATATTCACGGTCCACAGCGTGGGCTGATTTAAGCAGCTCACCAGGGGGTTGGCGGCGCAACACATAGCTACCGGAACTGGCATCAATTTTAAACGTCGGATTGGACTGGCCACCGGCAAATTTAGTGACGCGAATAGGTCCGGCGAAACCGTCGACATTGGCTTCCAGATAGGCGAGTAATTTAGCTTCATCTAACGAGCTGACTTGAGACATAAACGTGTATTCCAAGGTAAATATAATAGGTGTTATTTGTCGTGTAGATAGAGAATGACAGTTTTAGTATTTTATCGAGATCTCTTTGCCGAGCATTGAGATCTCTCACATTCGTTCGAGACGACAACGGTGTAGTTCGAGATGACATTGCCCCTCACAATATTATGACACCTATAATGCCATAACAGTCCTATCTCTCCAACCCAGTATCAGCTACTTGTATTAAATCCATAGTCACAATTGATTGTGATAATGACGCAAACCGTGCCAATATAAAACACTAAACAGCATCTGTCGCATCAATACTCAAAATCACTGAGCCATTGATGCAAATAAAACAGCACAAGAGACCCTCTATGAGCAAAACCACAGCCGACTCAACCACCGCTTCAGCAGCTTATACACCAGACAAAGTATGGCGCTGGAACAAAGACGTGGGCGGTAAATTTGCCGCCATCAATCGACCCACCGCAGGTGCTACCCACGAGCAAGCACTGCCAGTGGGCAAGCATCCATTGCAACTCTACTCTCTGGGGACACCCAATGGCGTAAAAGTCACAGTGCTACTGGAAGAACTTCTTGAGCTGGGCATTAAAGAGGCTGAATACGATGCCTGGTTAATCAATATCCAAGACGGCGAGCAATTCAGTAGCGGCTTTGTGGAGGTCAACCCCAACTCAAAAATTCCAGCGCTGATGGACCACAGCACAAGCCCCTCAAGTCGCGTTTTTGAATCAGGCGCCATCATGCTCTATCTGGCAGAAAAATTTGCTGCCTTTATCCCCAAAGCACCAGCTCAGCGCACTCAATGTCTCAACTGGTTATTTTGGAATATCGGCAGCGTGCCCTTTCTCGGCGGCGGCTTTGGACACTTCTTTGCCTATGCCCCAGAGAAGCTTGAATACCCCATTGAGCGCTACACCATGGAAGTGAAACGCCAGCTCAATTTACTCGACCAGCATTTAGCCGACAACCGCTATCTCTGCGGTGATGAATACAGTATTGCCGATATGGCCAATATGGCTTGGTACGGTGCCCTGGTAATGGGCAAACTCTACGAGGCCGCAGAGTTTCTCGATGTTAGCACCTATAAAAATGTGATCCGCTGGACTCAGGATATCCAGCAGCGCCCGGCGGTAAAACGCGGGCAGCGGGTTAATCGAGTTTGGGGAGCAGAGAATCACCAGCTAGCCGAGCGCCACGACGCCAGTGACTTTGTCAAAGATCCCATGGAGATTCTCAAACAGGTGATGGCCCGTAAAATGGCTCAGAAATAAGTCCCTTACCCAACAGGCTTTCTACCCAACAAGCTTTTTACCAAACAAGCTTTCTACAAAAAAAGCTTAGAGCCAGATATCCTGATTCTCTGACCATCCCAGCTGGCGATCCAGCTTGGTGGTCAGCAGCGTTTGTAAACCACAGCGCTGCAGTAAATCGGTCACATCCTGCTGCTCGACTGGCTCTAGCTGAGCATACTGCTGCTGTAACTTGTGTAAAATTACAAATCGGTATGACTGGGCGACGGCGCTAACAGGCTGTCCACGCAGACTAAACTCCGCCATACCAAACATCCGATGGGCCAGTGATCCCTGTGCAGAAGAGCCCGCTTCAGGTTGATTGGTCGCCAGCCATTGATTGATTACCGCTGCCGCGGCTTGGGTCTCTGGAACAAGATCTTCTGCCAACACTTGGAGCACCGTTACTAGGGTCTCAGGGATGCTGTCATCCGCAATATAACCATCCCCTGGATTAAAAAACTCGGCGGCATCCTGATCGGCGCGATTCATGCGCTCGACCCAGCGCGCTACCCGCACCGCCCGCTGCTGCATAATCCGCAGTGGCGCAGGGTCTCTGCCCAGATGGGCATAAAGTGGTGCGATCAAACCAAAGTCACCGATGCTTGGCTTCCAACCTAGCAGGTAAGGGTATTCGCTGAGGTGCAGGTTGAGTGCGTCGAGAAATTCTAGGTAGACTGTCTCCACCAGGGTCATGGTTTCCTCTGTGACACCAAACAGCTGCCCCGCATATTGCATTTTCGACATCATGTATTGAGACTTTGCTTCTCGCTCTGGATGCTCAGGCTGGGAGTGTAAAAAGTGATAGTGAAGAAACTCATTGTTCTCTTCGGGATAGTTCCAACGATAGTGCATCGCCGGGCGCAATAGGCCACTGGTGCCGATTAGATCGAATACTGTGCTGACGATTTGGTGTTTGGGGCTGGATGGTTGAAATGGCCTAGAGCTGGCATTTTCAAAATGCTCGATAATCGCCCCACCATCTCGAATAACCTCGCCCGCAGGGGTCACTAGAACAGGAATTGTCGCCAGCTTACTCTCGGGCAATACCTCAGATTTAAAACTCTTATGGCCGCTGGATAACTCGCGAAAGACGATGCCGCTCTTGATTAGATAAGAGCGTGCACGCCCGGTGTAGAGTGAGTGGGCTATACCATAGAGAGTGTAGAAATTTGATTTTTTCAAGTGCTGTTCGCCTGTTGGTCGCTTTAAATCCAAAATTGTATAGAGCTCTAAAATCCAAACCTGTTATATCGCGCCAAAACAAAACCGGTCATCTCGAACGCATCTGAGAGATCTCAGAACTCGGCAAGGAGATCCCTCAGAAGACAAAAAACATCAAAAACTAACCAGCATAAAATGCATCATTGCCGTCGCCGCCCACTGCGGATCCCCATCACAATTCCAGCTATCAATATAGCCACCCACTTTCCGCGCCATAAACACTGGATGCCCGCCGCGCTTAAACAGCGCTTTGGCAAAGGGTTTAAAGTAACTGTCAATTACCTCTTGAGCATCGACCTGCTCGCCAGTCACTGGATGAGGAATTTTCCCGGCCTGCAGTGCAACAAAATTTTGCATCACAAACTCTTTGTCATCGTCCTCTTCAAGAAACCGACGCAGTAAATCGACGTCGGTGTATTGAGCAGCGGAACTCGCAGAAAATTATTCTATAAAGCCGACAGTTTCCTCAGCGGAGATTTGCTCCGCCGAGTTAATGTACCAGTATAAAAAGGCCAGATAAAAAACCGCTGCGGTTAACCAAATCGAGATTAGCATTAAGTTACCCCGGTGCTTTTAGCAGCGGTATCTAGAAAAATTTTACACCGCATCCAGAACTTCAATATCAAGCGCAGCCGCAACCAGCGCCCCCATTTTTTGGCTAGCGGCTAAAAAGTACTCAGTCTTGCCGTGGGCCTTTAAAGCTTCTTGGCTAGCGTATTGCTCGAGAACTTTATACACCTGTGAATCAGATTTTGTTCTGTGCAAGGCATAAAAAATCGCCCCCGGCTCATTCGCCAGGACCTGTTCAGTGAGTGCGGTAAACAACTCTTCAAATTCAGCATTTTTACCTTCTCGAATAGTAATTGTTGCTATGACACCTATCGCCATAATCTATACCTTTTAGTGTTTTAGTGTTTTAGTGTTTTAGT
>CAXAFJ010000098.1:0-7544 GCA_963968025.1 uncultured Pseudomonadales bacterium
GCTTAGATCGAGGTGTGAAATCAATGATTTTGCCCATTGGTACATCTCCTTAACGGGGTTGGCAGGAAACGCCTCTTACACCTATAAAGATAATCCACAATTATGCAAAATACAATAAATTGGTCAGATATTAGCCGGTGCCGCAGATTCGAAATAGCGATATAATTCTCCTTTTTGCGCAGTATCCGTCTGGGAGGTCATGCTTGTTAAATGAGAATCTGCGCTTGGCGACCATTGTCGGTTTGTTTGATCAGCTGTTTCACTCTGACTTTAATACCCAGCTGTTGGGCGGTGCCGAAGAACCGATTTATATTCCCGCTGGTTTAATCTTGAACGAGCCTGACTACACTGACGCTGAAGAATACCATCGGCTCTATTTTCGCCACGATTATCTCTCTAGCGCGCTACATGAATCGGCCCACTGGTGTATCGCAGGGGCCCAGCGCAGAGAGCAGCTCGACTTTGGTTACTGGTATAGTCCGGACGGGCGCACAGTGGGTCAGCAACAGTTATTCGAGCAGGCCGAGGTTAAGCCTCAGGCGCTAGAGTGGATGTTCTCAGTGGCCTGTGGTCAGCGCTTTCGGGTTAGTGCCGATAATCTGGCCTCTGACCAGGGTGCCAGTGCCGCATTCACTCAGGCGGTGGTTAGCCAGGTCCAGAGCTGGTGCACTGGCAGCGATTTACCCCCGAGAGGGCAGCTTTTTATTCAGGGCTTGGCTGCTCAATTTGATTGTGCCGAGCCTCTATCGCAAAATCATTATCATCTAGGAGCACTTGGCTAGCGCTTTATATGGCCGGCCTTTTTTTATTACGCAGGAGCGCAACGAGTCTATTATGCAAGCTTATCTTATCGATTCATCAATCTACATTTTCCGTAGTTATTTCACTCTGCCTGAAAACTGGCAGGCTCTCGACTCGGGATATTCGACCCAAGCAGTCTATGGCTTTACCGCCTTTATGCTGGATATGTTGCGCAATAAGAGCCCGGATTATATGTTCTGCGCTTTTGACGAAAGTCTGCGCAGTGGTTTTCGCCATCAACTCTGCCCAGACTATAAAGCCAACCGTGAGCTGCCTGATGAGGCGCTGGCGTTTCAGCTCAATGCCTGTCGTCAGCTCTGTCGCGTTTTAGGGGTTGCTGAAATGGCCTCCGAAGTCTACGAAGCCGATGACTTGATCGGCGCGGTGGCCAAAAACACTCGAGCCGCTAATGGTCAGCCAGTGGTAGTCACCCGGGATAAAGACTTAATGCAGCTGATTGAAGCGGATGATCTGTATTGGGACTTTGGCAAGGCGCCGCCGAAAACCCAGCGCCAGGTGGAGAAAGAGTTGGAAATTGGCTGTCAGCAGATGGCCGACTTTTTAGCCTTGACCGGGGACAGCAGTGATAATATAAGCGGCGTTCCCGGCGTCGGTGCAAAAACTGCAAAACAGTTGCTGCTGCACTTTCCCGATATCGATGCGATTTTGGATCATCTAGATCAGCTGCAGGATTTACCCATTCGTGGGGCCAGTAAACTTGCGGACAAAATTGATACATATCGCGAGCAGCTTTTGCTGGCCCGCCAGCTCACCACCATTGTCAGTGATATAGACGAAGCGCCAAAGCTGGAACAGATTGCTTGGCAGGGGATTAATCTGGATGCCTTTGATCTGTTCTGTGAGGAGATGGGTTTCGCGGATAAGTTTCAGGGTCGCGCCAAACAGTTAAAGGCGCGGCAACTCTCTTCGAGCTGGTAGGCCTATTACTTTTAGTGAACGTACTAAAAAACAGCTTTAATCAATTTAAAGGAACCACAGTTTGAAAATAGTAGCGGATCAAAACATGCTGATGGTGGATCATTTCTTCGGAGATTTTGGCCCCATCACCTATGTTCCGGGGCGCAGTCTCTGTGCGGCCGATGTCGCCGACGCCGATGTTCTGCTAGTGCGCTCGGTGACTCAGGTTGATCAAGCATTACTGGAAAACTCATCGGTATCATTTGTTGGCTCGGCGACTATTGGCACCGACCATATAGATCAAGATTATCTGACGGAGCGTGGTATTGCTTTTGCTTACGCGCCTGGCTGCAATGCCGATGCAGTGGTGCAATATGATTTGTCGGTGCTCAGCCGTGTGCAACCCAATTGGCTACAGAATACAGTGGGTATAGTGGGCTGCGGTAATGTTGGCGGTCGACTCTATCGGGCGCTCACTAGCCTCGGCGTTAGTTGTGCAGTCTATGACCCTTTTTTAGATGCTGATTCAGGCTTTAATCTGGTTGATTTCGAGAGCGTGCTGGGCAGCGATGTGATCTGTGTCCATACGCCATTAACCACGTCGGGATCCCATCCAACTAAGCATTTGTTTAGCGCTGAGGTGTTGGCAAAAATTGATCCGCGAAGTTTGTTGCTCAATGCTGGTCGTGGCGGGGTGATCGATAATGTCGCGCTGTTGGCGTTGCTTGAGAGCGGTTCTGGCTTGAGAGTTGCTCTGGATGTGTGGGAGGGGGAGCCAGCGATCAGTCTGGCGCTTATGGAGAAGCTGTTATTGGCAACACCGCATATTGCCGGATACAGTGTCGAGGGTAAGGCCAGGGGCACTGAGATGCTCGCTGAGGCTTTTAAAGGATTAACTGATGCAGATGAAGATACGTTTACAGGTCAGGCTAAAACCCTCTCTAAATTCTCTGCAGTAGCTACAGTAGCTGCTGAGACCCTTGGCGAGCTGATACTGTCGAGCTACGATGTGGCGCAAGATGATCAGAGAATGCGCGCCGAGATGGCGAGCAGTTCAGATCTAAGTCTAACCTTTGATCAGCTGCGCAAACAGTACCCGCAGCGCCATGAGTTCAGCTGTTACAAGTTGAGTAATCGCGATCTGGGGGAAAATACTACAGCGGCGCAGGCTGAGCTGAGAGATCAGGCGCTAAAGCTGGGCTTTCGTTAAGCTCGCCATTCACCGCTGGCACGAGTTTACCGTCGCGCAGTCGCTCAAGAAAGCTCGCCAAACGTCCCACCGCTTCAATCAACTGATCTTGGTCGGGCAAAAATACAATGCGGAAATGCTGATTGCCAAGCATATTAAAAGCACTGCCCTGAACCAGTAGCACGCGCTCCTGTTTTAATAACTCAAGCACCATGTTTTCATCGTCAGCGATGGGATACATAACCGGATCTAGCCGCGGAAACAGATACATTGCTGAGTTAGGTTTAATGCAGCTTACCCCTGGGATCTGCGTGATCAGATCATAGGCCAAGTCACGCTGGGCCAGCAGTCGGCCATTGGGCAGGATTAGATCATTGATACTTTGGTAGCCACCGAGTGCGGTCTGCACTGCCAACATCGCCGGCACATTGGCACAGAGACGCATGGAGGCGAGCATTTCAAGCCCCTCTATATAGCTCCGTGCATTTTCCTTGGCACCAGAGGTCACCACCCAGCCAGAGCGAAAGCCTGCCAGTCGATAGGTTTTGGATAGACCGTTAAAGGTTAGGCAGAGCACTTTTTTAACCAGAGTGGCGAGGGGGATATGCACCGCATCGTCATAGAGTATGCGGTCGTAAATCTCATCGGCAAACACCACCAAGTTATACTTCTCCGCCAGGGCGACGATCTGCTTTAGATTGTCTTCGCTGTACACCGCTCCGGTGGGATTGTTTGGGTTTATCACCACAATGCCACGAGTATTGGCGGTTATTTTGCTCACTATATCGGCAATATTTGGCTGCCAATCGTCTAGCTCATTGCACTCATAGTGCACTGGCGTGCCACCGGCCATGGAGACCGCAGCGGTCCACAGGGGATAGTCGGGGGAGGGTATCAGCACCTCATCGCCGTTATTGAGCAGCGCCTGCATCGACATCACAATCAGCTCGCTGACGCCATTGCCCATAATCACATCATCGACAACCACATTTTCAATGCCCTGGGTCTGAGCTCTCTGCATCACCGCTTTGCGCGCCGAGAACAGACCTTTTGAGTGGCAGTAGCCCTGGGCCTCACGAAGATTGTGAATCACGTCGTGCATAATTTCGTCTGGGGCATCAAAGCCAAAGGCGCCGGGGTTGCCAATATTTAACTTAATAATCCGTTGGCCTTCTTCCTCGAGCAGGTTAGCATGATCGAGAACTGGGCCGCGGATGTCGTAGCAGACATTGGCAAGCTTGAGAGATTTTTTTAATTCAGGCATGGTGCGCTTCAGTTAATAGTCAGTAAATAAAAGGTTAACATTATTAGCGCGACACATAGATCGCGCAGCTACCCGTTTATTAGAGGGTTCATTGTAGCTAAATAATATCTTCGTGGGGGAGGGGTAATGAAAAAAATAGCCTGGTCAGGGCAGATTGCTGTGCTTTTGCTGGCAATTAGTCTGTTGGGATATCGTGTCGATGTGCTGCCGTTTCAGTTCGCCATATTGCTATTGGTTGTGGGCCTGTTAGTCTGCACCCTGGTAGCCATAGTGGAGTTCTGGGTACTCAGTGTTAATGCGCTTAACAAAAAACCACTGCGCCTAGAGTATTTAGTGCTGGCTGTGGCCTGTGCCATAGGGCCGTGCCTGTCACTCTACCTTGTGGGTATCGAAGGCTTTAGGGCGCCGCGAATTCACGATATAACTACTGATACGGTCAATCCGCCGGCCTTTCTATATGCCCGAGAAGATGAGGGGTTCCGTGAGAACTCTCTGGCGTATGGGCGCGACCAACTCAGTGCTGAGCAGTTAACGGCTATCCAGTTGGACGCTTATGCTGATATCCGCACCCTTACTGTTCAGGTGCCGGCACGCAGAGCCTATCAAAAAGCTATATTTGTTGGCTGCCTACTGGGCTGGGAAATCTCCGCTCGAGAAGTATCAATGTTTCACTTTGAGGCAAAGGCAACGACACCGCTGTTTGGATTTGTCGACGATATTGTGGTGCGGATTACGCCGTTAGATGAGCAGTCAAGCGCCATCGATATCCGCTCTGTATCGAGAGTGGGAGTATCTGATATGAGTGCCAATGCGAAACGCATACGAGTTTTTTTCGACAAGCTTGAGAAACAATTAACTATTCTTTAAACAACGTAAAAATAAGCGCCATTAGGGTTGACAGTTTATCTGTAGCTCAATAGAATGCGCGCCTCTTAGCCAGTACCGTCCCGTTCGTCTAGAGGCCTAGGACACCGCCCTTTCACGGCGGTAACAGGGGTTCGACTCCCCTACGGGACGCCATTTTAAAAATGCACTTATGGATAAGTGTTTGCGGGAATAGCTCAGTGGTAGAGCACAACCTTGCCAAGGTTGGGGTCGCGAGTTCGAACCTCGTTTCCCGCTCCAATACTAAACGCAAAACTTCGGTTTTGCGTTTTTTTATGCCTCGGATTTATGCCCGGCAGCGGGCCTCAGCAAGATGGCTGAAGACAGCCGCAAGGGAATCTTAGCGGATAGCCAAATAGCGAATTGCTGCGCCGACCTCTAGAGCTCAAAAAACTGCTTTATCTCATCTTCTTTGGCCAGCGCATCGCGCATGCCCATGGCAATCAGCTTGCTACAGAATCCCGGTTCAAACAACAGGTAGCTTGCGGCACTGGAACCTCCGCCCTGAGCATTAGCGCCGGTGAGGCTTAAAAACATACGCAGGGACTTTGGCAGCTGGTGTAAGTGCTCTTCGGCGATACTGTCGATGGATTCGGTGGGCGAAATTGACAGCACCTCAACCGGGTTGAGGTCAGTGATATTGTTTTTTTCTCGCAGGGACTGGGGCAGGGCGCTGGCCAGGCGATTGATATTGGCAAGAGTTTCCAGGTCACTTTCGACCGCGTCTATAAAGGCACTGTTAAACATATGCCCGACAATCTGTGCGGTTGAGGGGGAGTGTTTAAGCCCGTCGGGCAGTTTGCTTCGGGTGGCGTTGTCACTGACACCCACGATTAACAGCTTGGTGGCACCCATATGCAGTGCTGGGCTGATCGGCTTGAGTTGACGCACCGCACCATCACCAAAGTAGTCACTGTCTATTTTTACCGCTGGAAACAGCCCAGGAATAGCGGTGGAGGCCATCAGATGGTCGATTGTGAGTGGAATATTCTCGCCCCGACGTCGTGATCGGGTCCAGGATGCTATGTCCTTCTGCCCCTGATAAAAAGTCACAGATTTACCGCTGGCATAACTCATGGCGGTTATCGCTATGGCCTCTAACTCGCCATTGCTGATGGCGGTGTCCAGGTAGTCAAATTTGACATAGTTCTCCATCATCTTGCGCAGAGGGCTGTTATCCAGCAGCGAGATCGGCTTGCCGATGCCATACCCACTGTGAACAAATGACGCCATAATATGAAAGGTATTTTTTAAAACCCCGATGGCATCAGTGCGGTAGACATCCGCGGGTGTCAGTTCGTTCCAGATACGTTCTAATTTACTGGTGCGCAGTCTGAAGGGGCCGGCGCGTCCGGCAATCGACAGGGCATTAATCGCACCGGCAGAGGTCCCGCAGATAATCGGAAAGGGGTTGTACACCGATCTTGGCAAGATGCTGGCAATGCCTTTTAGAACGCCCACTTGATAGGCCGCTCGTGCGCCGCCTCCGGTTAAGACTAAGCCTTTGCTCATGGTTAAAAAATTCCTATTGAAAGACCGGCGGCCATGGCCAGGCCGAACTCTTCACATTGTTCAAGATGCTCTGGGGTGATATCCCCCTTGGCAATTAACGGCTCGCTGATTTTACGCAGCGGGTAACCCTTGGCAATACGGTCGATATCACGCACCGCGCCGCTGCCGTCGTTTCCAGCACTGATAAACAGAGCATAGGGTAAATTCAGCTGGTAGGGTTCGGCGGGATAATAGGTGCGATCAAAAAAGTCTTTTAGGGCGCCGCTCATGGTGCCAAAATTTTCTGGAGTGCCAAACAGCAGACCATCGGCCCAGCGCAAATCGTCCAGACCAGCATCAAATGCACTCAGCATTCGAACCTCTATATCGGCTTCTTGCTGACAACCCCCCAGCACCGCGTCTGCCATCTGGCCGGTATTGCCCGACTGTGTGTGATAGATAATCAGCAGATGTTTGTTCATCGATTAACACTCTTGTTCCGCCGCAGTGAGGCGGGGTTAGATTTTTTTTGCACCAGTCAGGGGTACAGTGCCTCTAGGTTGTGTCGCCTATGACAGGTGCCCAGAGTGTAGTGCGACAGTGTAGTGCCACAGTGCAGTGCCACAGAGCTCGCAGTGTAACGGATATCACTAGAGAAGGATTCATATTGGCCAGTTTGATTATGCTGTCCCTGGGTGTTTTCTCTGTCGCCTGGTGGCCATGGCTTCCCAGTCTCGGGCTCAGTTTTATTGCGCTGATCAGTCTGTTGCCGCTGTGGATGGTTGCCCGCTTAAGGCCAGTAGTGTTTCTCGCTGGGGGCATGTTCTGGGGGATATTTAGCGGCCATCAGTTACTCGACAGTAGTCTGCCGGAGGCTTTGGGTGGCGAAGAGTTTTTAGTCTCGGGGCGCATTGTCAGCCTAGTGGATAGCAATAGCCGGCGCAGTCGCTTTAGTTTTGCCGCCGACACTGTTCAGCTGCTGGGTGACACTGTTCA
>CAXAFJ010000099.1:0-7429 GCA_963968025.1 uncultured Pseudomonadales bacterium
CTCGCGCTGATCAGTGACTCAATCAAGTCCTGACGAGAGCCTATGTTCGCCGCTTTAAGTGCAAGGTCTTTGCCCCGCAACAGGTTCTTCTCTAAATATTTGACCTGCTCGCGACCCCGCAGCAGTGCCAGGCGCAGCTGCCCTTGGCGACTTATCTTTTCTGCCTGCAAGGGGTTATCCATCACTTCCAGGGCCACCGAGTCGCCACAGTCCCGCAGCGCTGGCCAGGCTTTAATACTTATCTTGCCGTGCTGCAGTGCCACTTCTTCTGGCAGTTCATCAAAGTCCCACTCAGTAATGCCCTGGCGCGACGAACTCTGGTCCGCGGCTTTCTCCAAGCCCTGACTAATTTGCTGTTTAAAGTCCCGCTGCAATTGCTCAAGACTGCGGGCCATGGCGATGGTGGCACCGTGCTCATCCTCGAGCACAAAATTCATCTGGTACCAGTTATCCAGACTCTCCTGACGCCACTGGTCCGGATCAATAATCACACCGCTAACAGTACGCAAATGCTCGGCCAGCACCTCAGTAAGAGGTCGGTCCTGGGGTTTGGCCTTGCGCAGAAACACATCCACATGATCAGGCACCGGCACAAAGTGTCGCCTTGTCTGTTTCGGTAAACTCTTCACTAGGGCGATACATTTGTCCCGCAACATGCCCGGCACCAGCCATTCGAAAAAGTACCTCGGCAGCTGATGTAACAGTGCCAGTGGCAGCACGGCACTGACGCCGTCTTCCACATGGCCAGGCTGAAAGTGATAGCGCAGCTGGAAGGGAATACCGTCACAGCTGATGCTTTCCGGGAACTGCGCCTGCTCGTCCTGAGACAGCCCTCGCAGCAGCAGATACTCTTTTTCCAGCATCAATAACTTGGGGTTTTTGGCCTCGGCTTGCTTGCGCCATTTTTCAAAGGCGGCGAGGTTGTAGATGCCCTCGGGAACCAGCTGATAATAGAAATCAAATATGGCCTGTTGCTCGACCAATAGATCTCGGCGGCGAAAGCGATCTTCGAGAGCCTGCAGCTCTTCCACCAGCCTGTGGTTATGAGCGTAAAACTGGCCCTTGCCACGATAGCCCTCTTCCACCAGGGCTTGCTGAACAAAGACTTTGCGCGCTTCCTGGGGTGCAACCTGTCCATAGACGCGGTTTTTGTTTTCGACAATACTCAGGCCAAACAATGTCTGGCGCTCTTTGGCCATGACCTGACCGGATTTTTTATTGTAAAAAGGTTCGCTGTAGCTCTTTTTCACCAAGTGCGCGGCAAGTGGCTCGAGCCAGTCGGAGTCAATTTTGGCTACCGTCAGGGCGAACTGTTTGGTGGTCTCCATCAGCGATCCAGCCATCAGCCACTTGGGTGGCTTTTTACTTAAACCGGAGCCGGGAAAGATAAAGAACTTGCGATTGCGGGTGCCGAGGTATTCCCACTTATCTTGCAAAATACCCACCTGCCCGAGCAGCCCAGAGAGGATTGACCGATGGATCGCATCCTGTTCTGCCGCCTCTGTATTGGCATTGAGTTTCAGTCCTCGACAGGCGGTGTGCACCTGATGATGCAGGTCGCGCCATTCCCGCATGCGCAGATAGGAGACGTGATTACTCTTGCAGTAGCGACTGTATTGATTACCCGAGAGCTGCTGACGCTGCTCTTCAAAGTGGCGCCACAAATTCAGCAGCGAGACAAAATCTGAGTTCGGCTCCTGCCACTTTTTATGGCTCTGGTCGGCAGCCTGCTGTTTATCGGCGGGACGCTCACGGGGATCCTGAATGCTTAAACCGGTGGTGATAATCATCACTTCGGCGAGGCAGCCATTGTTGGCACTCTCTAAAAGCATCCGTGCAAAACGCGGGTCCAGGGGAATATTCACCAGACGTTTGCCGAGACGGCTCAACTTGCCGTCTTCGGTCACTGCCTGCAACTCTTCCAATAGTTTGAAGCCATCGCTGATCATGCGGTGATCAGGGGGATCGACAAAGGGGAAATTGCGGATATCGCCTATTCTTAGATGCAGCATCTGCAATATTACCGCGGCGAGATTGGTGCGTATGATCTCTGGGTCGGTAAAGGCCGGTCGACCCTGAAAGTCTTCTTCGGAATAGAGTCGATAACAGACGCCATCGGCAACCCGGCCACAGCGTCCGGCGCGCTGGTTGGCACTGGCCTGTGAAATCGCTTCAATAGGCAGGCGCTGGACTTTGGTACGGAAACTATAGCGCGACACCCGCGCCCTGCCAGTATCTATGACATAGCGAATACCGGGCACTGTGAGAGAGGTTTCTGCGACATTGGTACTAAGTACAATACGCCGCCCGCGGTGCGGTGAAAAAATTCTGCTCTGTTCCGCCAGACTCAGCCGAGCATAGAGCGGCACCACTTCGGTGTGGGGTAATTGCGCCCGTTTAATTGCCAGATTCACTTCGCGGATTTCACGTTCGCCACTAAGGAAAATCAGTACATCGCCAGCCTTTTGATTGCTGTGAATATCCTGCAGGCAGTCGACGATCATCTGATCGCGATCAGTTTCTACTGCATCCGGGTGATTGTAGATAACCTCTACCGGGAAACTGCGCCCTGAAACTTCAACTACCGGTGCGTCGTTAAAATGTTTGGAAAACTTGGCCACATCGATGGTCGCCGAGGTGATGATAATTTTTAGATCGGGACGCTGGGGTAACAAATTTTTCAGATAGCCGAGCAGGAAGTCAATATTCAGACTGCGCTCGTGGGCTTCGTCAATAATTAATGTGTCATAGGCACTGAGAAAACGATCTCGCTGAATCTCTGCCAACAGTATGCCGTCAGTCATCAGCTTGATCAGGCTGTTGGGGGAACTCTGATCCGAGAAGCGCACCTGATAGCCAACGGCTTCGCCCATCTTGACCTTGAGTTCTTCGGCGATGCGGGTGGCGACGGTCCGTGCCGCGATTCGTCGCGGCTGGGTATGGCCAATAAGGCCTCTTACTCCGCGCCCCGCTTGCAGGCAAATCTTCGGTATCTGGGTGGTTTTACCGGAACCGGTTTCCCCGGCGACCACAATCACCTGGTGTTTACTCAGCAGCTCGGCAATTTCATCGGCTCGGGCGCTGACCGGCAGTTCGGGATAGGTGAAGTTGGGAATTGTCTGACGGCGGCTATCGGTCAATGCTTGAGTTTTTAACAACCCTGCATGCCACGTTTGCCAGCCGCTGCTGATATCGCCACCGCGCTTAAACTGCTGAGCGAGTTCCCTCAGCTGGCGGCTAAGTCTAAAATTATCTCGAGTACTGGCGGTCTCGTCGACCAACAGCTGGAGTCGCTGAAAGTCTTTCTGACCGCTGGGTAGGTCAGGCGCTGGCGGCATTGTCATGGATAGGTATCAGTCGCCGCCATTCATCCAAACACAGTTGCCGCTGCTTTTATGGATCGCATCGAGCTTCTGTTGGTGGAGTTCCAACTCTTCCTCACTGGCCGTAACAACCCGAAGTGGCTGACGGTCTTGGGGTAGGCGACGAATACCTCCCCGACTGCTGTCTTGGCCGCCATCGGAGGACTGCTGGCCGCTGATATTAAGATTTACCTGTCCGCCGGTCATCAGCAGATAGACATCGGCGAGAATCTCGGCATCCAAGAGTGCGCCGTGGAGATCGCGCTGGGAGTTATCGACACCATAGCGTTTGCACAGGGCGTCGAGATTATTTTTCTGTCCCGGGTGTTTTTGTCGTGCCAGGGCCAATGTATCAATGATGCGACAGCCACTTTCGATGACCTGATAGGCACCGCTGAGCTTGGCGATTTCATGATTGATAAAGCCCACATCGAAGGGGGCGTTGTGAATAATCAGATCGGCGCCGTCGACAAATTCGAGAAACTCCCGAGCGACGGTTGCAAACAGCGGTTTGTCTTCGAGAAATTGATCACTAATACCGTGGACTTCCATGGCGCCGGCATCGACTTTACGCTGGGGATTGACGTATTGATGGTAATGTCTGCCGGTCAGCTTGCGCCCCACCAGCTCGACACAGCCGATTTCAATAATACGGTGGTCCTGGGAGGTTTCTAGGCCGGTGGTCTCTGTATCGAGGACAATCTGTCTCATGGTATCCGCTGCTTATAATTTTGTGTTTATTGCGCGTTAAAGTTCGTCAATACCGCGATTAGCCAACTGATCGGCAATTTCATTTTCAGTGTGTCCACTGTGCCCTTTTACCCAGTGCCAAGCAATATCATGTTGGGTAATCACTGCATCTAGTTTCTGCCACAGATCAACATTCTTCACCGGTTTTTTGCTGGCGGTTTTCCAGTTGCGCTTTTTCCATGCTGGCATCCATTCCTGAATACCTTTAAGCACATAGGTTGAATCTGACGTCACGGATATCTTGCAGGGTTCACTAAGAGCGGCAATACCCTCAATCACGGCAGTCAGCTCCATACGATTGTTGGTTGTATCCGCCTCACCACCGCAGAGACTTTTCTCTTTGTCACCGTAGCGCATCAATACGCCCCAGCCACCCGGGCCGGGATTGCCGCGGCAGGCGCCATCGGTAAATAATTCAACTGCTTTCATGATCGGCCCTTAGTGTCTTACGTTTGGATGCTTGATTGTGTTGTCTGCTGCCACTGCTATTACTGCTATGAGATGCCTGTTTAATGCCCCCCGAGGCGCCGTACCCATTGTTGGTCGCGTGCTTCCATACCGGCGCTGTAGTCTTGCTGCCTCGGGGAACCCGCTTGACCGCGTGGATCATATAGATATTGCCCAGTGGAAATCGAATCTTTTGGCAGGCGCGCTCCCAAGGACTCTGATGCTCGATCCAGCGCGGCGAATTAAGCGGGGGATTATAGGCCCCGTGTTCAATTTCTACGACATGAAAATTAAGCAGCGACAGCCAGTCGATCAGCCGACTCATCCGCAGATTGTGAAAGCGGTACTGGGCCTGTTTCGAGAACAGCTGCATGGGAAATTTAAGCAGTCCCATAGGGCCGTAGGGATTGAAGATACAGACCACTAGATGGCCGCCAGGCACTATCACCCTGCAGGCTTCGGCCAACACCGCTCGCGGTGAGGTGGAAAACTCCAGTGCGTGGTGCAGCAGCATCGCATCGACGGTCTCCGACATCAGTGGCAAATCGGTATAGCTTGAAATGGCCCCATGACCGGCATTGAACTCTGAAGGATGCATGCTGAAGCGGTGAATATGATCAAAGCAGTCGAGGGTTTCAGCGTCTTCGCTAAGCCCTAGGCGCAGCAGCCGATAACCCGGCAACTTGGGTAATCTTTGACCTAGAATATGGCGCTCACGGCGAACTAGATAACGGCCGAAATCACTGTCGAGCCAGCGCCGCAGATCTACCGATGCCGTGGCCAGTTCATTTACCTTGAGCCGATTGAGCAGGCGCTCACCGGCGCGGCGGATAGGCTTTAAAAACATAGAATGCAAAGCGCAGAAGAAAGCGTTAAAAACAAAGTCGTTGTCATGGCACTTATTATGTTCTCTGAGTTAAATAAAGGCCAGTGGATGATGGCCTGTTCTGAGATTACTAAGTTGAGACATAATCCATTGCATTCAGAGCTCTGTGAAAGCGATGATTGTTTCGTCTGCGGCTGATCGTTACAATCCCGCCCACTTTAAAGATTGAGAGTATCCACTTTGCTGCCTGTTCCGCCAAAAGCCCTGTCTGTGCCCCGCCAGCGACCTCTGCGCTCGGGCCTTAGCCTCAGCCTGCTGGCGCTAATAACAGCCGGCTGTGCGCTGTTGCCAGAGCTAGAGCCAGAGCTACAGTCAGAGTCAAGCACCGATACCCTGGCCCTGGAGGCAGCAGTTCCAGTCACTGCCGATACAGCTCCAGAGGCGGTCAAGACTGTAGACGTAGACTCTGCTGAAACTCGTGAGACGATTAATAGCGCTGAAACGTTGACCACTGCTGAACCGACGTCAGTTGATTTGTGGCAACGACTGCGCGAGGGCTTTGCCTTAACACCGGAGACTATGCCTGCAAGCGTGACCAAACAGCGAGATTGGTATCTGCGTAACCCGAGCTATCTGAAGACTGTGTTTGGCCGTGCCGAGCCGTTTATTTACTATGTTACTGAGCAACTGGCTGAAGCCGGACTGCCACTGGAGCTGGCGCTGCTGCCGATTGTCGAGAGCACCTATGACCCCCTCGCCTACTCCCACAGCCATGCCGTGGGTCTCTGGCAGTTTATCCCCTCAACCGGTGCCTCTCTGGGTCTGCGTCGCGATCGCTGGTATGACGGGCGACGGGATGTTGTAGCCTCTACTGATGCCGCTATCACCTATTTGACGCGTCTGCACCGACGTTTTGACAATGACTGGTTACTGGCGTTGGCGGCTTATAACTCCGGTCAGGGTTATGTTAGCAAATCCATTCGACGCAATCGCAAGGCGCAGAAAGGTACGGATTTTTGGTCTATCACCCTGCCCCGCGAAACCCGCAACTATGTGCCTCAGCTACTGGCTCTGGCGACCCTGATTCGCGACCCCGCTAAGTACGATCTAGAGCTACCGGCCATCGACAATCAGCCCTATTTTGAGATTGTCGAGATTAGCTCGCAGATTGATCTGGGCAAGGTTATTCAGCTCAGCGATATTGAACTGGCGGACTTCACCCGACTTAATCCAGCCTATCGCCGCGCTCTAACACCACCGCAAAGTACCCACAGCCTGTTGCTGCCAGTGGGAACGGCGCAGCCACTGCGGGATATGATGGCGACAACTGATCCCAAAACCTGGGTGCCTCACACAGAGTATGCGGTGGTCAGCGGTGATACTCTCTCGGAAATAGCACTGCGCTTCGACATTCCAACCTCCTGGTTGCGCGAGCGCAACAATCTAAAAAATGATCGCCTTAGGATTCGCCAGGTATTGCTGATTCCCCATAGTGGGAACAATGGTCGTTATGCAAGCACTGCCAAGACAGGTGGTGCTCAAGAGCCCCGCTATCATATTGTCAGACGCGGCGATTCCCTCTGGTCTATTGCCAAGCAATTTAATACCAGCATTAAACGTCTCCGTGAGACGAATAAATTATCCAGCAATACCCTGCAGCTCAATGATCGATTAGTGGTTGGCAGTCAGAATGCCAAACTGAAGTCGAAGCATGTGCGCAAGCTGTCTTACCGGGTCCGGCGCGGGGATTCTCTCTCGCTGATCGCCAGTCGCTTTGATGTTGCGATTTCTGATATTACCGGGTGGAATAAAATTGCTCGCAGCGCGCTACTGCAGCCAGGTCAGCGACTGACGCTGTTTATCAATGCACTGAAGATCTGAATCATCAGCAGAGGCTTTGATTGTCTCTCTGCTGGGATTTTATCGTGACTTGCAGGCAGATAGCCTGCAAGGGTTAAGCCTGTTTGAAAGGCTTATTGAGAGTGTTTTTATAGAGAGCTCTCCAATTTAAGGCTGTCTAGCTCAAGGCACTCTAGCTCAAGGC
>CAXAFJ010000100.1:0-7282 GCA_963968025.1 uncultured Pseudomonadales bacterium
ATCCTGAGCGTAGCCGAAGGATCTCCTGACGCTGGCAGCAACTCCCTTCGAATCGCCCACTCAATCAACTGCCACCGCAAGATCACTGTTCTTCAAATCAGTCACCAGCATACAGCCGGGACTGTGGGTTATACAAAAAGGCAATTTCGCCGCTTCCAATGCAACCTGCGGTGTCACCCCACAGGCCCAAAACAGCGGCAGCTCACCATCCTTAATAGTCACTGCATCGCCAAAATCCGGGCGGCTAATATCATCAATCCCTATATGATCTGGATTGGCATAATGAATTGGCTCCCCATGTACCGAGGGAAAGCGCTTACAAATTTCCGCGGCGCGCAGTGCGTCCTCTGGTACAAAGGGACGCATGCTGACAACCATCTCACCGGCAAAGGGGCCGGCGGGGGTGCAGTCTATATTGGTTTTGTACATCGGCACATTGACCGCTTCGCTGACATTGCGCACGTCAAGGCCGTCGGCAATCAGTGCTTCTTCAAAGGAGAAGGAGCAGCCGAGCAAAAAGACCACTAGGTCATCTCGCCAGAGTGCTGAGATGTCGTTGATTTCACTGACCACGCGACCGTGCTCAAAGATTTTATAACTTGGTATATCAGTGCGGATATCAATGTCCTGCCCCATCGTCGGCAGGCTAAAGACGCCGGGTTCTGATGTGGCAATCAGCGGGCAGGGCTTGGGGTTACTTTGACAAAACTGCAAAAAATCAGCCGCCGAATCCGCGGGCAGAATCACCAAATTGCACTGCACATAGCCATGGCAAAATCCGGAGGTGTTGCCGCTGTGTTGGCCACTGCGTATCTGCTCGCGCAGTTGCTGTGGTGACATGGTTTGTTCAACGCTGTTACTTGGCTCTTTCATAAGCAATTCCAACTAATGTTTGGCGAGTCTATCAAAGCTTCTGGCTGAACTCATTAGCTTTTAACCCAGCGCGAGTAGCTGAGGTAATAGCGTAGCAGAGAGAATCATAGGTTAGCGCCAGTGTTTCGCCCAGCGGTCGAGCATGCGCTCTGAATACCAGTACTGACCATAGCTGCCATTGTAGCGGGCGAGGGCATCCGCCAGTCGGCCCTTTTCTCGGTCGAGATAGTATTTGAGAATGGTGCAGCCGTAGCGCAGGTTAGTTTGTATGTTGATTAAATTGTCCTCCGGGCGGCCGATTTCGTGTTTCCAGAAGGGCATTATTTGCATCATGCCCTGGGCGCCGGCAGAGGAGACGGCATAGGGATCAAAGTGGCTTTCAACTTCAATCAGGGCAAGAACAATTTCAGGGGAGAGTCCAGCTCGGGAGGCTTCGCTGTGAATTAATTTTAATAGAGAGATACGCTGGGCAGGGTCTTTGACTAATCGGGCCAATGCCGGTTCTTTCTCCACGAGCCAAACTTCTGCATCGTATTGATCATCAAAACTATCGGCTTTTGCAGCGGCCTGTTTAAGCAGGGATAAGAGTGCCTGGTCGACAGCGGGCTTCTCTAGAGCAGCTGCAGCAGCTGAAACAAAAAGCAGAAGTAGGGCCACAGCAATCCACTGTGGCCACAGGCAATATCTACTTAATAATGTTCTCGGCAATAAAATCATCCAGCTTATCCATTGCTATATGTTGATTTTCTGGCTCGCGGCGGTTGCGGTATTCGACGTTGCCGTCACCTAAGCCACGCTCGCCAATAACGATTCGATGGGGGATACCAATCAGTTCGATATCTGCCAACATGCCGCCGAGTCGGGCTTTGGGTTCGTCCATAAACAAGACTTCATAACCGGCGCTGATCAGCTTGTTATAGAGCGCCAAGCAGGTCTCTGCAACCAGTTCAGACTTGTGCATATTGATTGGCACTATGGCAACTTGGAACGGTGCAATGGACTCTGGCCAGATAATGCCATTGTCATCGTGGTTCTGCTCAATCGCTGCGGCAACAATGCGGCTCACACCTATACCATAGCAGCCCATGGACATAGCGCGGTCTTTACCGTTCTCGTCGAGCACGGTGGCTTTCATGGCCTCGCTGTATTTGGTGCCGAGCTGGAAGATATGCCCCACTTCAATACCGCGCTTAATTTCTAGTACGCCTTTTCCATCTGGGCTTGGGTCGCCGGCGACAATATTGCGAATATCAGCCACGGTGAACTCGCCGCAATCTCGCTGCCAGTTAACGCCAGTCATATGATAGCCGTCGCGATTGGCGCCACAGACAAAGTCGCTGAGCTGTGCGGCCCAGTGATCCACTACAATGGGCAGGTTGAGATTGACCGGGCCAATGGATCCCGGTGAACAGGCCAGAGTGCTTTTAATTTGTTCTTCAGTGGCAAAGGTCACTTCTGTTTCAAGGCCTAAGGCGCGCTGTGCTTTCACTTCATTGAGCTCGTGATCGCCGCGAATCATCAGGCCGTAGAGTTGAGTTTTCCCCTCTGAGTCATCCGCACTAACAATCAGAGCCTTCAGCGTTTTCTCAGCGCTGGTGTTGATAAACTCGCAGAGCTGATTAATCGTGTGAACGCCGGTGGTGGCCAGTTCGGCCATTTCTTCTGTGGCTGGCGCGGCAGCTTCGCTGGGTGCCAGTGCGTCGGCTTTTTCAATATTGGCGGCGTAATCACTTTCGCTGGAAAAGACGATTGCGTCTTCCCCGGAATCTGCCAGTACATGAAATTCATGGGAGACGCTGCCGCCGATACTGCCGGTGTCGGCCAGTACTGCGCGATAGACCAAACCGGTGCGATCGAAGATCGTCGAGTATGTCTGATACATCAGATCATAGGTCTCTTGCAAAGAGGCACTATCTATATGAAAGGAGTAAGCATCTTTCATGCAAAACTCTCTGGTGCGCATGACGCCAAAGCGCGGGCGGCGCTCATCGCGAAACTTAGTTTGGATTTGATAGAAGTTGGCCGGCAGCTGTTTGTAGCTGCGAATTTCATTGCGCACAATGTCGGTGATCACTTCTTCGTGAGTGGGTCCGAGACAGAACTCGCGGCCATGACGGTCCTTGATACGCAGCAATTCAGGACCAAACTGGCCCCAGCGTCCAGATTCTTCCCAGAGATCCGCAGGCTGTACCACGGGCATCATCACTTCTAATGCACCGGACTTGTCCATCTCTTGACGGACAATGGCTTCCACTTTGCGAAATACTCGGAGACCAAGAGGCAACCAAGAGTAGAGTCCAGAAGCGACTTTGCGGATCATCCCGGCGCGCAGCATCAATTGATGGCTGATCACTTCGGCATCGGCGGGAGATTCTTTTTTTGTTGAAATCAAGTATTGGCTGGCGCGCATGGTTTCTCTTACACTGCTGTGGTTGGATTAGGCAGCCATTTTACGGCCCTGAGCTGTCGCCGTACAGCGAGTAAGCAGAGATAAGCAGAGATGAGGACAAAATGTTTCAATTAGATCCCCGATTAGAGGCGGATACGCTATTACTAGGCGCTTTCCCATTGAGCTTGGTATTGCTCAGTAAAGATGCCAATTACCCCTGGTGTATTTTGGTGCCGCAGCGAGAAGGCATGCGCGAGATCTATCAGCTCGATGAGACCGATCGGCAGCAGCTATTGCATGAATCCTGTCTACTGGCCGAGACATTATCCGATCTGTTCGGGGCGGACAAAATCAATGTGGCCACCATAGGTAATATGGTTCCGCAGCTGCATATGCACCATGTGGCGCGATTTGAAATGGATGCTGCCTGGCCCGGGCCTGTGTGGGGAGCGGTGGCGGCAGTGACTTATTCGCCGCAGCTGTTAACAAAAACAGCTGAGCGTATCGTCACTGCGCTTGCACCATTGGGCCTGCGAACTGAGCAGGCTTGATCAGGCTGAGATGTGGCAGTTACTGGGCCATATCTTTCAAGCCTTTTAAGGCATGCACTTTCACCGCAACGGATGCAGGGCGCGCTTTAAAAGTGGTCTCTTTGCCGGTAAAGGGGTTGATACCTTTATGGGCTTTTTTGGCGGGTCGTTTGACGGTGTGAATTTTAATCAGGCCGGCAAGTACGAATTCGCCCACTGAACGTTTTTTCACATGGCGTTCGACTAGCGTGGCCAGTTCAGCGAGCAGGGTATTGACTTGCTTGCGTGTGAGATCTGAATTGGCGGCCAGTTCACTGATAATTTGAGTCTTGCTATAGCGTTCCCTTACAGCGGTGGTCTTCTTGGCTGCTGCTTTCTGTGTTGGGGCTTTTTTTGCTACAGGCTTTTTCGTAACTGCTTTTTTTGGGGTCTTTGTTACAGCCGCTTTTTTGACACTGGTGCTTTTTTTAGCAGCGGATAGAGTCTTTTGCTTTACGGGCTTTTTAAGCTTTTTCGCAGTTGAGGTTGCTTTCGCAGATCCTTTCTTAACAGCCATCACATTTTCCTTTATAAATGTAAATCATATTTCATCCCTGCTGTGTTGCGATGAGCGGCCAGCAGGGCCTCGCAATCATTTATAGCCGCTGTTTTCCCGATATGCCAAAAATGGCAAGGTTTTTCGTCATTTATTTAATCTTCAGTGGGCTCAGCGGATGCGCGGGCATTCTACAAGGGCCAGTGCTGGGGTATAATGCGGCGCTTTTTTGCTTGCGGTAATAACCGGCTAGAATAATTTAGGCCCTATGCAGTGGTTGGAGAAGCATTTAGCCTCGCGTATGTTTAACCTCTTAGAATTTTAGGAACCAAATCTATGCCCATATATGACTATCGCTGTGCGGCTTGTGATCATGAGCTTGAGGCGATACAAAAAATGAGTGATGACAAGCTGGTGGATTGCCCAGCCTGTGAAAGGCCCGAGCTTAAAAAGCAACTCTCTGCGGCGGGCTTTCGCCTCAGTGGAAGTGGTTGGTATGAAACCGACTTTAAGACCGGCAATAAAAAGAATCTTAGCGACAGTGGCAGTGCTGCAACTAAACCGGCTGCCAAGTCGGAAAGCACAACTGGCGCCAGCAGCTCTTAAATATCAGCTTAATTGACCAAACAAACCAAATTAATTTTAAGTAGGGAAAGACAACAGATGTATCGATCTAACTATTGTGGATTATTCACCAGTGAACATATTGATCAAGAAGTAACCCTCTGTGGCTGGGTAGATCGTCGCCGTGATCACGGTGGCGTTATCTTTGTCGATCTGCGCGATCGTGAAGGTATAGTGCAGGTGGTATTTGATCCCGATGCTGGTGAGTTTTTTGAGCAGGCCGACAGTGTTCGCTCTGAATATGTGCTCAAGGTGACAGGTGTAGTCCGCGCTCGCAGTGCCGCGACGGTTAATCCAAACATGGCTACCGGAGAGATCGAAGTCTACGGCACGGCAATGGAAATTCTCAATAGCGCCGTCACCCCTCCGTTCCAGTTAGACGATCATGTCACCGTCGGTGAAGATGTCAGACTCAAGTATCGCTATATGGATTTACGTCGAAAAGAAATGCAGAACAGCCTGCGCTTTCGCTCCAAGATCAGCTCATCGATTCGCAATTACCTTGTGGACGATGGCTTTTTAGATATAGAAACGCCGATCATGACCCGAGCCACCCCTGAGGGTGCGCGGGATTATTTGATTCCTTCGCGGACTCATCCCGGTCAGTTTTTTGCCATGCCGCAGTCGCCACAGCTCTTTAAGCAGCTGTTGATGGTGGCTGGATTTGATCGCTACTACCAAATTGCCAAGTGTTTTCGCGATGAAGATCTGCGCGCCGACCGCCAGCCAGAATTTACCCAGATTGATATAGAGGCCTCTTTTATTGACGAAGAGGACATTATGTCGACTACAGAAACCATGATTCGCGGTGTCTTCTCCGAGCATATGGGCGTTGAGTTTGAAACCTTTCCGCGCATGACCTATGCCGATGCCATGCACAGGTACGGTTCGGATAAGCCGGATTTACGTATCCCCTTAGAGCTGGTGGAGATCAAAGACCTGTTGAAAGACATTGAATTTAAAGTCTTTGCTGGTCCAGCCAATGATCCAGCCTGTCGTGTCACTGCACTGAAGGTTGACGGCGGTGCCAGTATTTCTCGCAAGAAGATCGATGAGTACACCAAGTTTGTCAGCATCTATGGTGCCAAAGGTTTAGCCTGGATTAAGGTCAATGCCATTGAAACTGGTATAGAAGGGCTGCAGTCACCGATTATTAAATTCCTCGGCGATGAAGTGACGATGAATATTATGCAGCGACTGGATGCCAAGAACGGCGATATCGTCTTCTTTGGTGCCGATAAGTCGTCGATTGTCTCTGAGGCGCTGGGTGCACTGCGCTGTAAGGTGGGTGCCGATCTGGATCTCTATACCTGCGCCTGGGCACCGATGTGGGTGATTGAATTCCCAATGTTTGAAACCACTGATTCTGGCGCGCTAACGCCATTGCATCACCCCTTTACCGCGCCTTCGTGTAGCGAAGAAGAGCTCAAGGCCAATCCGGGCGAAGCTCTGTCTCGCGCCTATGATATGGTTCTCAACGGTTGTGAGTTGGGTGGTGGTTCGATTCGTATCCACGATCAAAAGATGCAACAGACGGTCTTTGAAGTACTCGGCATCAATGCAGAAGAGCAGCGTGAAAAGTTTGGCTTCCTGTTGGACGCACTGAAGCATGGTGCTCCCCCGCACGGTGGCCTGGCCTTTGGCCTCGACCGCCTGATGATGTTGATGACCGGCGCCGACTCTATTCGCGATGTGATTGCCTTCCCGAAAACGCAGTCTGCCGCCTGTCTGCTCACCGATGCACCTGGTGTGGTAGACAACAACCAGCTGCGGGACCTGAGTATTAAACTGCGTACTAAAGAGCCCAGCGCGTAATACTCTAGGCTAAGATCCGATAGAATCGAATAGAATAGGGCTGAGACTTTTGCCGCGCTATTGACTTGGATTACCAGCCTGTAGGATATTACGGGCTGGTAAAAATGAGTGTTTTTAAAGAACATGCTTTGAAGATTAAGAAGGTATAGAACTGTGCAGTAGTTCTATACCAACGCAGAGATTCCGAATTTTGTGCTGGAGCAATTGATCGAGCGCATAGATCAGGTTTAAAGAAGTAGTAGGATTGGTAAATACTATAAACTCAAGCGAGTAATCAGAAGAGGAAGTAGCGATGAAAGTTATTAAAAAAACAAAAGAATATACGGTTTATCAAAAGGGCTCTGGTCGTTTTGCCGTTAGAAATAGCGAGCATAACTGGGTTAACGGCGAAGACAAAATCATTATTTTGCAGGCCGAAGGCCTGGTTAAGAGCCCCGCGGCTGCTCCAGCGCCGGTCGTTGAAGAGGTTGTAGAAGCTGCCCCTGAAGTAGTGGAAGCGCCTGTAGCCGAAGAAGC
>CAXAFJ010000101.1:0-7221 GCA_963968025.1 uncultured Pseudomonadales bacterium
ACGCCGGTGATGGGGTGGTGGGACCCATAATCACATCGACCTGCTCAAAGGCTTTTTCAAAATCTTGTTGAATCAGCTGGCGCACTTGCTGAGCTTTGCCATAGTAGGCGTCGTAGTAACCGGCCGATAAGCAGTAGGTGCCAATTAGGATACGGTGCTTCACTTCGTCGCCAAAGCCTTCGGCTCTGGTGCGGGTATACAAGTCATTGAGATCTTTGGGATCCTCGCAGCGATAACCATATCGAACACCATCAAAACGCGTCAGATTGGTCGAGGCCTCAGCTGGGGCGATGACATAATAGGCTGGTACCGATAAACCGGTGTTGGGTAGGCTTATCTCAACTAGTTCTGCTCCCTGAGCTTGATATTCGGCCAGCGCAGCGCGCACCGCTTTTTCAGTATCTGGATCCAGACCTTCGGAAAAATATTCCCTAGGCACACCAATCTTCAAACCGTTGATGCTGTCGCCCAAGGTGGTGCTGTAATCCGGCACTTCACGGTCAATACAGGTGGAATCTTTGTCGTCATAACTGGCCATGCAGTTGAGCAGTAGGGCACAGTCTTCGGCAGTGCGAGCCATAGGGCCGCCCTGATCCAAACTCGAGGCAAAGGCGATCATGCCCCAGCGCGAGACGCGACCATAAGTTGGCTTTAAACCTGTAATGCCACAGAGTGCCGCCGGCTGACGAATCGAACCGCCAGTATCGGTGGCTGTTGCCCCTGGGGCTAATCGTGCCGCCACGGCTACGGCAGAACCACCGGATGAACCGCCGGGAACCGAATCGCTGGCCCAAGGATTTTTCACTGGACCATAAAAACTGGTTTCATTGGAAGAGCCCATGGCGAACTCATCCATATTAGTCTTGCCCAGTACTACGGCACCGGCCTGTTCGAAATTTTCGACCACGGTGGCATTGTAGGGAGGGATAAAATTATCCAACATTTTCGAGCCACAGCTGGTGCGAACCCCGGTGGTGCAGAAAATATCTTTGTGTAGGATCGGCACGCCACAGAGAGCTGGAGCATTGCCTGCGGCCAGCCTCGCGTCGGCAGCGGCAGCGGCTTTTAAGGCCTGATCTGCAGTAACTGTGATTAGGGCATTGTAGTTGGGGTCCAACTTGGCGATGCGCGCTAAAAAGTGTTGAGTGAGTTCAACACTGGAAAATTCTTTGCTCTGCAGCCCTGTGACAAGCTCGGCGATAGTGAGGTTATGCATGAGGGACCTGTTTAGTCTATGACTTTGGGCACGAGAAATAGCCCGTCTTCAGTATCTGGCGCGACCGCTTGAAAGGCTTCGCGCTGATTGATTTCGCTAACGTCGTCTTCCCGCAGCCGCTGAGTGGCTTTCATAGGGTGAGACATGGCCTCGACACCCTCGGTGTTCACCGCTTGCAGCTGATCGACCAACTCGAGCACGCTGCTCAGGCGCTGAGATACTTCAGTGATAGTGTCTTCGCCGATGGCGATGCGCGATAAGGTCGCCAGTTTTTCGATTTCTTGCCGTTCGATACTCATTTCAATAATCCGTCTGTCAGCGGCGGCTTGGAGGAGGTCAGCCGTGCCTGTTCTAAGGGGCGTAAGGTACCATAAATGGTCTTGTTAGGTTAAGGGGGCGGGGTTGATTAAAGGCCTATTTGGCTGGCTTTTAGGCGAGTTTATTATGAATCAGGCGAACTTCAGGCTAGATCGGGCCGAATGCCATAAAAATACGACAATTCAGTCAGTGAGCACTTGCTCTACTAGTCTGCCGCTGTTAAATTTAGGCCATTATTTTGCAGCGGTTTGCTGGTGGCGCAGGGGTTTAGTCCAGGCAGCCAAAATTAAGGGAAATATAACTCGATGTTTAAGAAACTCCGTGGCTTCTTCTCCAGTGATCTGTCGATCGATCTGGGCACAGCAAACACACTTATCTATGTTCGCGAGGAGGGGATTGTTCTCAATGAACCCTCGGTTGTCGCCATCCGCCAACATCTCGGGCAAAAAATTATTGAAGCCGTGGGTGTTGATGCCAAGCGCATGCTGGGTCGTACGCCAGGCAACATCACTGCTATTCGTCCCCTGAAGGACGGTGTTATCGCCGATTTTCAGGTCACGGAAAAAATGCTGCAACACTTTATTAAAAAGGTCCACGCCTCCAGTTTTGTTCCCCCCAGTCCTCGGGTTTTGATCTGTGTGCCCTGCATGGCCACGGAAGTGGAGAAACGTGCGATTAAAGAGTCCGCCTACAGTGCCGGTGCTCGCGAAGTTTATTTGATTGAAGAGCCAATGGCTGCGGCGATTGGTGCCGGTATGCCGGTTGAAGAAGCGGTCGGTTCCATGGTTGTGGATATCGGTGGTGGTACCACTGAGATTGCGATTCTGTCGTTAAATGGCGTGGTGTTTTCTGATTCTGTGCGCATTGGTGGCGATCGCTTTGACGAGTCTATTGTCAACTTTGTGCGCCGCAAATACGGCAGCGTGATTGGTGACAGCACCGCTGAGCGTATCAAGATGGAAATTGGCGGCGCCTACCTGAGCAAAGAGGTTCGCGAGATCGATGTTCGCGGCCGCAATCTCGCCGAAGGTGTTCCCAAGAGCTTTACCCTTAACAGCGATGAGATTCTTGAGTCTCTGCAAGAGCCCTTGGCCGGTATTGTCCAGGCGGTTAAGCGCGTGCTTGAGCAGTCGCCGCCAGAGCTGGCGTCGGATATCGCCGAGACCGGCATTGTCTTGACCGGTGGTGGTTCAATGTTGCGCGATCTCGATCGCCTACTCACGGCTGAGACCGGTCTGCCGGTTATTCTCGCTGAAGATCCACTCACCTGTGTTGCGCGCGGTGGCGGTGTGGCCCTTGAGATGATGGACAATAATAAAATTAATTCGTTAACTTTCTAAGCTTGTGAACTGCCGGTCGCTGCCCAGCGGCCGATTGCTTTTCAACTTACTGCTAGCTTGGTTACCTGTTTTTCAGTTGCTTAGGACTATTCAGGAGAGGGTTTATGAGAAACGTTTTTAGCCGATCATCCACACTCCTGAGAAAACTTCTCGTGGTTATTCTGCTCGCTGTCACGCTAATGATAGTGGACAACTTCACCTCCTGGTTAAAGCCAGCCTATAGCGCGGTGGATAATCTTGCCCGCCCACTCTATTGGATTGCCAATATTCCCCTGCGGGTTCAAGAGTGGAGCGCCAATAGCGCGACGCCGCGCTCGGAGATCGAGAGCGACAATCTGCGCCTCACTAAAGAGAGCCTTATCTATCACGGTCAGTTGCAGCGCATGTCCGATCTGGCGGCGGAGAATCTGCGTCTGCGGCGTCTGCTGAATGCCACTGAACTACTCCAGGACAGCGTCTTAGTCACCGAGGTAATTGGTGTCTCTGCAAACCCTTTGCGTCACACCCTGACCATTGACCGAGGCACCGCCGACGGTGTTTTTATCGGCCAGCCGCTGCTCGATGCCGAGGGCTTGATGGGGCAGATTATTAAAGTGCATAAACGCCACAGCACCGCCTTGCTGATTACCGACAGCAGTCATGCCCTGCCGGTGCACGTGCTGCGCAATGGCCTGCGCTCTATTGCTGAGGGTAACGCTGACTACAATCGTCTGAATCTCAAATTCGTCTCGCCCACCGCGGATATCCGCGAGGGGGATGAGCTAGTTAGCTCCGGTCTCGGTGGGCTCTATCCCGCTGGCTACCCAGTTGGCACTGTGCTGAATATTGCCAGTGAACCCGGCGATAATTTCCTTAAAATCGACATTGACCCCTCTGCCGAGATCGATCGTAGTCGCCATCTGTTATTGCTTTATACCTCTCGGGACAGTGCTGCGGGCGCAGTTAAATAATGGAGTCTGACAACCGCGGTGTTGCTGTGTGCCTGACCCTTATTCTCGCTGTTGTCTTTAGCCTGATGCCCTTGAGTGGCGATTGGATTGTCTGGAAACCCAACTTTCTATTGCTCGTGGTCATGGCCTGGATTATTCACTGGCCCAATGATCTCGGGATATTTTTTGCTGCCTCGGTGGGCCTGCTCGGCGATATTCTGCTGCGCATGACTCTGGGTCATTCAGTGGTTGTGTTTGCCCTTTGCGCCGCCGCGATTGCGCTCCTGAGCCGCTGGGCTAAGTATCTGTCGATGTTACAGCGGGCACTATTGGTGGCATTGATTATCAGTTTGGTGGCAGTGCTCGAGGCAAGTGTTTTTATCTTTTACGGCCGACCTTCAGCCATTGAACACTTGCCGATGAAAATTCTCCTGTCGATGTTGGCCTGGCCGTTTATTGATCGATTGGTTGCCCGCTTGCAGCCCAAGCGAGCTTGAACCATGTCTGAGTCTCGCGTCAACGATCTTATTCTCGCTTCGGCATCGCCACGGCGCAGCGAACTGCTCGACCAGATTGGCGTGCGCTTTACTATTTTGGTCAGCGATATCGATGAGAGCAGGTTGCATAATGAATCGCCTGAAGACTATGTTTCACGGCTGGCCATGGAAAAATCCCGCGCTGGATTTAGTCGTCAGGACAGCACACTGCCGAGTCTTGGTGCCGATACCATCGTCGTCTGTGATCAGCAGATTTTTGGCAAACCCAAAAATCAAGCAGATGCAGCGGCAATGCTAATGGCACTGTCGGGCAAGGCTCATACAGTGATGTCGGCAGTGACGGTGTCTCAGGGATCCCGCTCTTTCAGTCGCCTGACAAAAACTCTGGTGCGTTTTCGCACAATTAGCCAATCCGAGTGTCAGACCTATTGGCAAACTGGTGAACCTCAGGGCAAGGCTGGTGGTTATGCTATTCAGGGGCGCGGTGCAGTGTTTGTCGATCATATTGAAGGCAGTTATAGCGGCGTGGTGGGCCTGCCTCTGAGTGAGACCGCCGAGATACTCGGCGAATTTGGAATACCCCTGTGGACATCTGAGTCTGGGCTCTAAATTACCAGAACCGAAGATTGCCAAAGCTGAAGATTGCCAAAGCTGAAGATTACCAAAGCTGAAGATTACCAAAACCGATTTAACGCAGCACAAAATGGAAAAATAATGAGCCAGGAACTGTTAATCAATATTACGCCGATGGAAACGCGTGTGGCTCTGGTGGAGAGCGGCGTGCCTCAGGATATTTTTGTTGAGCGCAACAACAAGCGCGGCCTGGTGGGCAATATCTATAAAGGCAAAGTGGTGCGTGTACTGCCCGGCATGCAGGCGGCCTTTGTCGATATCGGCGAGGCGCGCACGGCATTTTTGCATGTCGATGATCTGCTGCCGCGGAAAACCAAGCTCAATGCCAGTGATAGCGGTGAGCCGGATATTCGCAAGCTCTTACATGATGGCCAGCAGATTGCTGTGCAGGTGATTAAAGATCCGGTGGGTAGCAAGGGGGCTCGGCTCTCGGCCCAACTCTCGGTAGCCTCTCACTATTTGGTGTATATGGTTGAAGGGAAACACCTCGGGGTCTCTCAGCGTATCGAGTCGGAAGAAGAGCGTGAGCGTTTAAAACTGATGCTCGGCACCATTGTCGATGAGGTTACCGCCGAAGAGGGTGGCAAAAATACGCTTGCCGGTGGCTATATTCTGCGCACCGCCGCCGATGGGGCTGAGGAAGCGGAACTGCGCAACACTGTGCGATTCCTGCGGCGTCTATGGCAGGATATTCTCCAGCGCAAAGTGAGTGCCACGGCGCCCAGCTGTCTCTATGAAGATCTGCCACTCTACAAGCGGGTACTGCGCGATATGGTCGGCACCCAGGTTGAGAAAATCCGCGTTGATTCCCGCGAGGTCTTCGAAAAGCTCACTCACTTCGGCAATAAATTTAATCCGGATATGCTGCGCTTGCTAGAGCACTACCCCGGCGAGCGGCCGCTGTTCTATATGTATGCCATTGAGGATGAAATCACCAAGGCTCTGCAGCGCAAGGTGATGCTCAAATCTGGCGGTCATATTGTCTTTGATCAGACCGAGGCAATGTCGACTATCGATGTCAATACCGGCGCCTTTGTCGGCCATCGGAATCTTGAAGAAACCATCTTTAAAACCAATCTTGAGGCGGCAGTGGTGATTGCCAGGCAGATGCGGATTCGCAATCTCGGCGGCATTATTATTATCGACTTTATTGATATGCACAGTGTCGAGCATCGCCGTCAGGTATTGCGCGCTCTGGAAAAAGCCCTGGCCCGAGATCCGGTGAGAACAACAATTTCGGGTGTGACGGAACTCGGATTAGTGCAGACTACCAGGAAGCGCACCAGTCAGAGTCTCGGGCAGATTCTCTGCGAGGAATGCCCCACCTGTTTTGGCCGCGGCTATGTTAAGTCTGCCGAGTCCATGAGTTATGAAATATTGCGTGATATTCTGCGTGCATCGCGGGCCTATGAGTGCGACAGTTTGCGAGTCTTGGCCGCGGCGCCGGTGATTGAACGGCTCACCGACGAAGACTCCAGTCAGGTGGCAGATTTAGAATTATTTATTAACTGCACCATTCAGTTTAGAGTCGAGACACTCTATGCCCTTGAGCAGTTTGATATTATCCCGGTTTAACCAACAGTGACTATGGCGAGTATGGGTACAGCATTTAAGACGTCGATGCGCTGGCTGTGGCTATGTCTTGCGCTGCTGATTATCGGCACGGTGATTTTGGTTGTGATTGGTCGTCAGACCATTGCCTATGTGGATGAGGTGCGCGAGCCGATTGAGCAGTTTCTCGCAGAACAGATTGGCCAGCAGGTGGACCTCGGTAAACTGAGTGGTGAATGGCCGCGCCTGGTACCGGTTATTGAAGTTGATCGCGCGGCAATTTTTGCCATAGATAAAACCCCCTCCTTTGAAGTAACCGGCGTCCGTGCCGATCTCGATCTATTTAACAGCCTGCTGCGCCGCACACCGATTTGGCGTGAGTTGGCGGTGGATAGCCTGTCTCTGACCCTGGTGGAAGATGAGCGTGGCAGCTGGAGTTTAAAAGGCCTTGGCAGTAAGGGTGACACCGACCTCAGCCTGATTATTGACCCCCTCACCTATAGTCGACTGATCCGTTTCGATGATGTTCAGACGCGGCTGGAATTTTACTCGGGTAAGACCATGGCGCTGAATGCGCACAATGTCGCCATGGAAAACTCTCAGGACTTTCATCGTGCGGAATTGGCTATTAGCCTGTTGGATGATGTGCTGCCTGAGGCTGAGCAGACTTTAGCGGGCTCTCCTTTCAACTCTTCCGGCTTTTCATCTAGTGCTTCATCTAGCGCTTCGTCTAGTGC
>CAXAFJ010000102.1:0-7189 GCA_963968025.1 uncultured Pseudomonadales bacterium
GGAACAACCATTCTCTCAGTGCGTCGCAATGGCAAAGTTGTTATTGGCGGCGACGGCCAGGTCAGTCTTGGCAATACCATCATGAAGGGCAATGCGCGCAAAGTGCGACGCCTCTACAACGATAAAGTGATCGCCGGTTTTGCCGGGGGTACCGCCGACGCCTTCACTCTGTTTGAACGCTTTGAAGCCAAGCTTGAACAGCATCAGGGCAACCTCACCCGCGCCGCAGTGGAACTGGCCAAAGACTGGCGCAGCGACCGTATTCTGCGCAAACTCGAAGCCCTGCTTGCCGTGGCCGACAGTGAAGCCTCGCTGATTATTACCGGCAATGGCGATGTGATTCAGCCTGAAGATGATCTGATTGCCATCGGCTCCGGCGGTCCCTTTGCCCAGTCTGCGGCACGAGCACTGCTGGATAATACCGAAATGGGTGCCCGTGACATAGTTGAACAGGGCCTGAAAATCGCTGGTGATATCTGTATCTACACCAATCACAATCGCACTCTTGAAGAACTCGACAGTAACGTTTAATGCCGTGCCCACAGCGTCTTGGAATAATGAAGTGCCCACAGCGTCTCGTAATAGAAAGGAATACCTATGTCTCAAATGACCCCCCGTGAAATTGTCCATGAGCTCAACCGCCATATTATTGGCCAGGACGACGCCAAGCGTTCAGTGGCCATCGCCCTGCGCAATCGCTGGCGTCGTGCGCAGCTCGACGACGAGATGCGCAATGAAGTGACACCGAAAAATATTCTGATGATCGGCCCCACCGGCGTCGGTAAAACTGAGATTGCCCGACGTCTAGCACGCCTCGCCAACGCCCCCTTTGTCAAAGTGGAAGCGACCAAATTTACCGAAGTGGGCTATGTCGGCAAAGACGTGGAATCAATTATTCGCGATCTGGTCGAAACCGCGGTTAAGCAGGTTCGCGAGCAAGAGATCAAAAAAGTTGATCAGCGCGCCATGGACTCCGCCGAAGAGCGTATTCTCGATGTTCTGCTGCCCCCGGCACGGAGCACCGATGGCCAATCGGAGCAGAGCAGTTCAACGCGACAGATCTTTCGCAAAAAACTTCGCGAAGGCGCCCTCGACGACAAAGAGATTGAAATAGAGCTTAGCCAAAACACCACTGGCGTCGAAATCATGACCCCTCCGGGTATGGAAGAGATGACCTCGCAGCTGCAGAGTATGTTTAGCAGTATGGGCAAAGGCAAGACAGTCACGCGCAAGCTCACCGTCGCCGAAGCGCTGAAAAACCTCAAAGAAGAGGAAGCCGCCAAGCTGATCAATGAAGAAGAAATTAAAGCCACCGCGGTTAATGCTGCCGAGCAGAACGGTATTGTCTTTCTCGATGAGATCGACAAGGTCTGTCGCCGTGGCGAATCCAGTGGTGCCGACGTCTCTCGTGAAGGTGTTCAGCGAGACCTGTTGCCATTAATCGAGGGTAGCACCGTCTCCACCAAATACGGCATGATCAAAACCGATCATATTTTGTTTATCGCCTCCGGTGCATTCCATCTCGCCAAGCCATCGGATCTGATCCCCGAACTCCAGGGCCGACTGCCGATTCGCGTGGAACTGAACTCATTAAAAATCAATGACTTCGAACGTATTCTCACTGAACCCAAAGCCTCATTGACTAAGCAGTACCGCGAGCTAATGGCCACCGAGGGTGTGGAAATCACCTTTACCGAAGATGGTGTGCGACGGATTGCCGAGATCGCTTTTAACGTCAATGAAGGCACCGAGAATATTGGTGCGCGACGTCTGCACACCATTATGGAGCGACTGCTGGAAGAAATTTCCTACGACGCCTCTGATCTGGGTGCCAAAGGCGACACCTTCTCCATCGACAAAGCCTTTGTCGACAAGCAGCTTGGTGAGCTAGCCGCCAACGAAGATCTAACCCGGTTTATTCTCTAATATGAACAATGATCTCAGCAGCACAGTACCCCGGCGTATTGCAGTCAATCAAGACAAAGACTGTCTCAGCATCGACTATGCCGGAGATGTTCGGCACCAACTGCCGGCTGAGTATCTTCGCGTGCTCTCCCCCAGTGCTGAAGTGCGCGGCCACGGCCCCGGGCAAGAAGTGCTGCAGTTTGGCAAGCGCCTGGTGTGTATCGATTCAATCACTAAATCCGGCAACTACGCGATCCAGATCTATTTTAATGACGGCCATGACTCCGGTATTTTTACCTGGGATTATCTCTATGACCTGGGTGCCAACTATGACCGTCACTGGGCGACCTATTTAGAAACCCTCAATCAGGCGGGTCAGAGCCGTGATCCGGATACTCAGGTGGTCAAACTGGTATAGGCAAAGCCGGTACAAATTCAGCCACTCGCATTTGCTGATAGCCATACCTAAATGACCGAACTGCCGCTACAATAGCCCTCCATTATTTAACGATAGCCGGCTCTATGTCTGACAAAACCACCCACTTTGGTTTCCAAACCGTTAATAGCGAAGAAAAGGCTGGCAAAGTTGCCGAAGTCTTTCACTCCGTCGCCTCCAGCTATGACCTGATGAATGACCTGATGTCTGCGGGCATCCACCGTCTGTGGAAGCGCGTCACCATCGAGATGTCCGGCGTGCGTCGCGGACACAAAGTATTGGATATAGCCGGCGGCACTGGTGATCTGGCGGCCAAGTTTTCCCGCATCGTCGGCAGCGACGGCCTGGTGGTACTGGCCGATATCAATGATTCCATGCTTAAAGTCGGCCGTGACCGCCTGCTAGATCGCGGTATCGCCAACAATATTCAATTTGCTCAGGCCAACGCCCAGTATCTGCCCTTCCCGGACAATACCTTTGATGTGATTACCATCGCCTTTGGCCTGCGCAACGTCACCGACAAAGAGATGGCACTGCGCTCTATGCATCGCGTGCTCAAGCCCGGCGGCAAGCTGCTGGTGCTGGAGTTCTCAAAGCCACCGAGCAGGCTGCTGTCGAAGATCTATGACGGCTACTCATTCAACATTCTGCCCAAATTAGGCAAGTTCTTTGCCAGTGACGCCGACAGCTATCAATATCTCGCCGAGTCGATTCGCATGCACCCAGATCAGGAAACCCTGATGGCCATGGTGAAAAAAGCCGGCTTTAGCAACTGTGACTATCACAATATGACTGGCGGTATTGTCGCCTTGCATCGCGGGGTTAAGGCCTAGTGTTTTTCTCTGCACTGCAGTCTGGCGCATTTGAGACAGCCGAAACGCTGATCAATAGCGCACTCAAATATGACCCGGCCACCCTGCGCAAGATGGGTGAATTGGAAGGCAGGTTATTACTGATCGAAAGCACCATGCCACCGTTGAAGCTGGCCATTGAAACCAATAGTCAGGGCATTATGTTACACAGCAACTGGCAGGATAAGGCCGACACCACCCTGTCTGGTTCGCTGATGTCCATTGCCGGTCTAGCGGTTAACTCCGGCTCTCAAGCATCCTTTTCCGGAAGCGGCGTTAATGTCTCAGGTGATTTAGACTTATTGTTAAAAATCAATAACTTAATGTCTGAAATTGATGTTGATTGGGAAGCTATTTTGGCCGCAGTTATTGGCGATATTCCCGCCCATTTAATGGCCGAAAAGCTGCGCAAATCAGCTGCCATGGCTAAAGATGCAGGCCAGCGCGCCAAGTCTGCTGCTGCCGAAGTGGCCAAGGAAGAACTGCGAGTCACTCCCACCTCGCCCGAGTTTAAGAGTTTCTCGCAACAGGTGCGGGAACTCTCCAGCGGCGTCGAACGAGCCGCGGCACGAGTCAATAAAAGTCGTCAGATTCTCAGTGAAATGTTGGCCGATCGAAACAGTCCGGCGGAGCCCTCGACAGAACCCCCGACAAAGCAAAAGGGGTCCAACTCTTGATCCGCCTGCGTCGCCTAGTAGCGATTGCGCGAGTTGTTTTCAAATACCGTCTCGATACCTTACTCGACAAAAGCAAGACGCCATTGCCACTGCGTCTGCTGCTGTCCCCTGCCGTTCTCTGGGGCAAACCGAAAGCCAGCCGCGGTGAACGCCTGCGCAAGGCACTGGAGAGCCTGGGTCCAATCTTTGTTAAATTTGGCCAGCTGCTGTCCACTAGACCGGATCTAGTGCCGGCGGATATCTGTTCAGAACTGGCTCACCTGCAAGACAATGTCGCGCCTTTTGACTCGGGTAAGTTTCGTCAGATTGTTGAAGACGCGTTGGGGGACAGTGTCGATGAGGTATTCCTCAGCTTTGAGAAAGAACCGCTAGCTTCAGCCTCTGTGGCCCAGGTTCACGCCGCGGTGTTAAAAGACGGCAGCGATGTGGTGGTTAAAGCGGTGCGCCCGAATATTTCGGAAACCATCGCCAAAGATATTGCGCTGATGTATACCCTGGCGCGACTACTGGCCAAGTACAGCCGGGATGGCCGTCGCCTGCGTCCGGTGGAAGTGATCGCCGATTATGAGCAGGTTATCTATGACGAGCTCAACTTACAGGCCGAAGGCGCCAACGCTTCGCTGCTGAGACACAACTTCGAAGGCTCACCACTGCTCTATGTCCCGAAGATCAACTGGGACTACTCCAATGAGCAAGTGCTGGTAATGGAGCGTATTTACGGTACACCTGTAACCAATATTGCCGACCTAGAAAAAGCGGGCATCGACTTTAAACTGCTTGCCGAGCGCGGTGTGGAGATCTTTTTCACCCAGGTGTTTGAGCACAACTTCTTCCATGCGGATATGCACCCGGGCAATATCTTTGTCGATACCAGTAATCCGAAAAAGCCTTCATATATCGGCATCGACTGCGCGATCATGGGTTCTCTGAGCAAAGAAGATCAGTACTATATGGCGCGCAACCTGATCGCCATCTTTCAGCGCGACTACCGGAAAGTGGCTGAGCTGCATATTCGCTCTGGCTGGGTGCCTAAAACCACGCCAGTGAATGAGTTTACCGGTGCTATTCGCGCGGTCTGTGAACCGATCTTTCAGCGCCCGTTAAATGAAATCTCGCTTGGCCATATGCTGATCAGCCTGTTTACCACGGCGCGGCGCTTTGATATGGAAGTGCAGCCGTCGTTGGTGTTGCTGCAAAAGACGCTATTGAATATTGAAGGGCTGGGTCGTCAGCTGTACCCGCAGCTGGATCTCTGGACCACTGCTAAGCCGTTTTTGGATCGCTGGTTAAAAGAGCGTTACTCCCCCAAGAGTCTGTTTAAACAATTTAAGCAGCTGGTGCCGGACTGGTTGGAACAGTTGCCAGAGATTCCACCGTTGATTTACTCGGCGCTTAAGACCGCCCAGCAGACAGCGGAGAATCCCGCGCCAACAACGGTGGCAACCACCCCAGCGCCAGTAGCTAAAACGCAACCACTGCGCCGATTGATTCCCTGGCTCAGTGCGGCAGCTGTAGGCGTGGGTTTCGGCCTAGCCGTTGCCAGCTGGACTGAATCACTGGCACAGGTGCCTGTGACTAGTTTGACATTGGTTGGTGTTGGTCTATTAATTCTGCTGCTGCGCTAATACTTTTTACTGTTGTTGACCCACAACAGCTGCCATAATTTCAAGACTGATGATTAAGGTACTTTTGGATATGAGTTATCTAGACAATATAACTTGGAACAGCGACGGACTGGTTCCCGCCATTGCCCAAGATGCGGCAACTGGCCTTGTGCTGATGGTCGCCTGGATGAATGCCGAAGCACTTCAGCTCAGCGTCGATGAACAGCGCGCGGTGTACTGGTCGCGCTCACGAAAGAAGCTTTGGCGCAAAGGCGAAGAGTCTGGCCATGTGCAGCTTATTAAAGAGCTGCGCCTCGACTGCGATAGCGATGTGATTGTGATGCAGGTCGAGCAGCTCGGCGGGATTGCCTGCCACACCGGTCGCGAGTCCTGCTTTTACCGAGTGCTCGAGAATGGCGAGTGGAAAACCGTAGACGCTGTAATCAAAGATCCAAAGGATATTTACCAATGACAGAAAAGCGATCAAGCGGCGATGTGTTGGCACAGCTCTGCGCAGTACTAGAGGCGCGTAAGGCCGCTTCAGCAGATGACTCTTATGTGGCGAGTCTGCACAGCAGTGGTCTGAATAAGATCCTTGAGAAGGTTGGCGAAGAGAGTATTGAGACTATTCTGGCTGCGCGAGACGCGCAGGATAGCGGCGATAATACTAAGCTTATCTATGAGACTGCGGATCTCTGGTTTCACAGTTTGGTTATGCTGTCGCATCTGGGTGAAGATGCCCGGCCAGTGCTTGCAGAGCTTGAGCGACGTTTTGATCTCTCTGGCCACGATGAAAAAGCGGCACGGGCGAAGTAACAAATTAATATCACTAATTCATAGCGAAGGAGTATTGAGATGGGTTTTGGATGGCAGGAACTACTGATTATTTTGGTTATTGTGGCGCTGATTTTTGGCACTAAGAAATTGCGTGGTATTGGCTCAGATTTGGGTGGCGCAGTGAAAGGGTTTAAAGATTCTGTCGGCACTGACGGCGCCGCTGGCGATGACGCTAGTGTTAAGAAAGAAAGTACTGAGAAAGAGAGTACTGGTACTGGGACAGAGAGCGCTGAGAGAGAGGCTGATAAGCCGCAGGGTTGATTTTTTGGGTAGCTGATTGATTTAGCTCATCCCGACGGAGCACGTTAATTTGTTATCTCGACAGAGCGTAGCGACGGGGGATCTCTTGGTTGGGCGTGGGCAAACCCATGCAGACCCTTTGCGATCGGTCCCATGAGTTGGCTATTTTCAGCGTTCGCGCAACTCGCTTTCGCTCAAACAGGGCGCTCTCTCAATCTGAAAATAACAAACCCATAAGCGGGCCCTGATTGATCGCAAAGGGCCTACATGGCTTCGCGGAGAGATTGAGAGTGCCGGGAGATTGAGAGTGCCGGGAGATTGAGAGTGCGGAGGGATTGAGGGTGCGGAGGGACCACACTCTACCCTGTCATCCTGAGAGAGCGCAGCGAACCGAAGGATCTCAGGCAGGATTGCAGCGTAGAACTTGAAAGGTAGTACACCAAAGAGATCCCTCGGCTACGCTCGGGATGACAAAGCAACGGCTCGGAATGTCAATGTAACGGCCCAGAATGACAGAGTAACGGCTCGGAATAACAAAGTAACGACTGCGGATGACACTAAAGGCCTACATGGCTTCGCGGAGAGATTGAGAGTGCGGAGGGATTGAGAGTGCGGAGGGATGACACTCTACCCTGTCAT